>JBEKTF010000040.1:0-32933 GCA_049516355.1 Bryobacteraceae bacterium
TATCTACAAGTGGCTGGCCACCTGGAACGGTGAACCCACCCCGTTTGTCTGGAAGGCCTCGGCCGACGTCATTCTCGACAAGGTCCGGCGTTGTAAAGAATTATCTGAGACAGGAGACTAGGAACTGTTACCAGAGAGCGGGTCTCGATGCGCAGTGGCAGGCGCTGATCGCCGAAATCCGCCGCGAGCATCGCAGGAAATCGGGCTTTATGCCCGGCTTCGAGAGGATTGTCAGAGGCACAGGACCGAGCACGGAGCCATCTTTCCTCGATCGGGCACGCAGGAACTGGGCAAGCCGGGTGAGCCGGACAAAAGCCTGAGGCGCCACGGAAGCGCACAGGCCGAAGGGTCCGTTGTGCGCGGCGGAAATGAACGAATCGCCCGCTCATCTCCAGGCCGCCAGAATCGCCTGCACCCGATCGGCTATCTGCTGCCTCGCGAGAAGGCGATCCATGCCAGCCGCGAGCATCGCATCATACTCAGTGTGTTGATGACGGACCGCCGCGGTTACCGCGGCCGTGAGCGCGCCCTCATCCAAATTACGCCCCGCCAAAGTTCGTCCCACTCGCCCGCTGTTCCGGGTGGCTGTGTGCGCCGCGATTGCCGCCGCCTCACGGGGCGGGCAGCAGGGAAAGAGTTTTCCAATTTCCGCCGTCATCCGGGCGATCAGCTCGCGGTCCTGTTCCTGTCGCCGCGCGGCGCCGACAGCCCTGGCTTTCGCGCGTTCCCCGGCGTCCTCTGAGCACTCTTGTTCCGATTTCTCCAATGCGGACTTCTCTACCAGAACTCCCTGCCGTTCATAACGCCCGCGCGACCGGCTGAAGCGCACCACTACGGCAGTACGTTCGCTGTACCGCACGGATCGCCGTGTCAGCGCGGCATCGCCGGCCGCTAGATACTCAAGATCGTCAAGTCGCGCGCAGGGCAGGCACAGTGGTTGTCCCGCCTCCATAACAAGGAAGCTGTCTCGCGCAAGCTCGGCGCCGCATTCCGAACACGTGGAGTCCCGCAGAATTTCGAAGACTACAGGCTGCGCCGGGCTGCTCAGTTTTTGGGTGAGTCGCTCCTGTTTGCGCTCAGACAGGGCGGGGGAGACATAGTGAGTGCGATAGTTCTTCTCGATGTTGGGATCGCCGCTCTCGCTGAATCGCAAGTCCACAGTTCCGGTCCGCGTCCTGCGCACGTAGCGCGTTTCGCTGGGCTTGAGACCCTTCTCCAGTGCCCATTCATGCAGCATCGCCATTGATTGTGAGATCTTCTTGAGATTCGCCTGGATCGCCCGCTCAAGGAAGTCGATTCGCCCTTTCCGCCAGGATTCGACATGCGTTGGCGCCAGCAGTCCGGTTCGGGTAAGGACGTCGATAGCGCTGACGTATTGCTTGTGAGCCAGAACCGCCTCCGCCGCGCTGACAACGCGCTTTCTCAGCTCCTCATGCCGATCCGGATGCAAGTCTCTATTCCCTTTTCTTGATAATCAGCGTTGCCGTAACGTCACGCTTTGGCAGGAGCATTTTACCCGGACGCCGTTCAGTCCAGCCCGGGTTGGTTCTAACCGGGCATAGCGCAGAGAGGATGCTGAACCACCGCTATCGGCAGGCGGATTGACAGCTCGGCGACGGGAGAGGGCTCCGGGCTGGCAAAGCCAGATCCAAATTGGCCCGATCAGAAACTACCCACCCCAGTTGCCCACCCACAAGCGTATTCTTGGTGCTTAAATTGAATTTTAATGCAAAAAAATCTTCTGTGTAATCAAAGAGTTAGGGGATTCGACCTGTTTCACACGCAGGAGGTCCGGGGTTCGAGTCCCTGCGCGCCCACCATTTACTCCTTTAGAATCAATGGTTCTCGGCTCTACGCACTTAATGGGGGCAAACTTGCCTCTGATCGATCTCAAGAACACAATACTTTCACGCGCAAGCGGTACCTGGAAGTTTCTGAACCCGTTGGCTTGGCGCTGCAGAACTTCCATTTTGGAGTGGAAGCCTTCGATGATCCCGTTGTTCTTCGTAAATCGCCACAGGGTGGCAATTTCTTCTGCCGTTGGAAACGCTTTGCCCCTTCAGGATCATCTGGCATAGGAAAGGACGTACTCGTGGTTGGCGTTCGAAGGTGTAAGATACCGCCGAGGGGACTCCGTGACAATTCAGATCCGTCAAATCGATTCGTCGGCTTCCGCTGCAGTCATCCGCAACCACAGAATCCCGATCGACAGGCCCGTCGATAAAGGTGGCGCCGATGAAGGCCCGATGGGCGGCGAATTGTTCCTCGCGGCGATCGGCGGCTGCTTTATGAGCAATCTGCTGGCGGCGATCAAGGCACGCCAGGCGGAAGTCTCCGATGTTCAGGCCGAGGTTACGGCCACGCTTGCCGGCTCCCCGCCACGATTCATCGAAATAGAGCTTTGTGTTTCTGCGGATTGTGCAGACCGGCAATTGCTCGAAAAGCTGGTGGAAATCGCCGACCGGGGCTGCATCATGATGAACACGCTTCGGGACAAGCTCGACTTGAAAATTCGGATCGGAGTGCCGGTTTAAAGCTGTACCCTTAGGGGAGCTTTCGCATGATCCACGTCGTCATGGAACGTTGATCCTGGACGACGGTGGTCTTTAGCGGATCCGCCAATTGTCCTCCCGGTTTTTCTGCGAGCTTCAGCAGCAGGGCTTCATCCACCAGATAGCGCTCCGAACCATCGGGTAACAGGAATCGGCGGCCTTCGATCCGCTGGATCCGGGTTTCCATTCCGATGGAGGACGCGAGGCGGCAGAAAAAAAAGGCCGCCCGGCTTCAACGTCCGCCAGGTGCCTCTCAACATCGCGTCGAAGTGATCGTCATCGCTGGCAAAGTGCAGCGCGGCGCTGCGCAGCACCGCGTCGGCCGAGTTATCAGGGAATGACATCGCTTCCATAGGCTCCACGCGAAAGTTGTTTGGCGCAAGGCCAGGCGCGATTTGGCCCGCTAGTCGGCGTACAGCCGCAATGGCCCGCGGATCGCTGTCCGAACCAAACACCTCATATCCCGTGCGGAGAAAGTAGACGAGGTTACGGCCGGAGCCGCAGCCCGCATCGAGTATTCGCATACCCGATACGGCCGCGAAGAAGCTGATCGAAAAGGTATATGTCGATCTGGCCGAATTGCTCCTGGAGAGGGGACATAGATGGACACGGCGATGTGCCTCAGGCCAGATGATAGGATATTCGGGTCATGAACCTCAAGACAGCAGTAGCACTGGTGACCGGCGGCAGCGCGGGTATCGGGCGAGCGATCGCCCAGGCGTTGGCAGCGAGCGGAGCGCGCGTTGCAATCACCGGGCGCGACAGGAGCAAATTGATGGCAACGGCGCAGGCGCTGGGAGTATTTCCGGTCCATGCCGACGTGTCAAAGGAAGCCGATGTCGAGCGAACGTACCGGGAAGTCCTCGACAAATTCGGCGATCTGGACGTTCTGGTGAACAATGCCGGGTCCGGCGTCTTCAAGAATCTGGTGGATTTCGACCTGGCGAGTTTCGAGGCGGTGTTTGCCACCAATGTAACCGGAGCCATGCTGATGGGCCGGGAAGCAGCGAAGCATTTTGTGGCGCGGAAACGGGGCAACATCGTGAATATCGGTTCGACTGCCGCTCTGCGCGGCGCACCGATGGGCACGGCGTATTACGCAAGCAAGTTTGCATTGCGCGGGATGACGGAGTGCTGGCGCGCGGAGTTGCGCAAGCATAATATCCGCGTGTTTCTCGTCAATCCGAGCGAAGTCCTGACGGACTTTTACCCTACAGCGGGTCTTCCGCAGAAGGCCAACGAAACGAAGCTTCGAGGGGAAGAGATCGCTCACGCGGTCAAGGCCGCGCTCGAGATGGACGACCGTGGCTTCACGACGGAACTGACCGTCTTCGCCACGAATCCGGTCGATTGATGCCAAGCGTATTCTCCGCCCTCAGGTAAACGTATCCGGGTGCTAAGCTGCGTCCATTTGTTCGAACGTGCGGTCTCTTACATATGGAGGGTGAGAAGTGTATCTGGCACCCAGGTTATCGAGCAGGCATCCAGCAGCGTCCCGCCGAAAGCGTAGTCTTCCATCTACGACTATGACGCCGTTGCGGTCTCCGGCACGGTGATTGGCTCCAACTGGGCCCGGATCTCGTCCCACCGGTCTTTGAACCACGGCGGCAGATGCAGCTCCGTTCCCAGTTTTTCGCGCGTTTCGTCCTTTTCAAACCCGCCGGGGACATTGCAGCAGCTCTCCACCAGAATGCCTCCCGGACAGCGGCAATACATGGAATGGAAGTAGAACCGGTCCTTGATTTCTGAAGCGTCGGTATAACCGAGCTCTTCGTAGATCGCTTTCTGTTGCGCGAGGGCATCGTCGTCGGCTGCCGAAAGCGCGATGTGGTGTACTGTCCCCGCACCGAATCCCCAGCTTCCCGCCGGCCTGTCCGGCTCATGCAACAGCGTAATGGTCTTGTTCGCGCCGCCCGCTCCTGTTTCAAAACGATGATAGGGACCATCTACTCCGGTCTTGCGGAAGCCTATAGCTTCGATGAGGAATCGCTCAATCTCTTCGGTTTCCCGCACCGAAAGCAGCGCACCGAAAAAGCCGTGGGCGGCTTCGCTTACGCCGATTTGCGGAGTCGTCCATCCCTGGCGCGCGTCGCAGCCGTCTTCCATGAGTTCGTAGCCCAGACCCGACGGATGGCGGAAGCCGATGAACCGCTGGCCGAAGCGCTCCTGGACCGGATCCTGATCCACGCCGTGGCGCTTCAGATGGTCCTTCCAGAACGGAAGTGTGCCTTTGGATACGGTGAACGTTGTCGACCGAACCTGGCCCGATCCCGGGCGGCCGCTTTTCCGGCCATACGGAAAAGTTGTCATCACCGATCCCGGCTCGACATTCGCGTTCGAGTAATAGAGGTGATAGATCGGGATCTTGCCGTCCATGAGAACCGTCTGCTTCGCCATGCGGAGACCGACGACCTGCGTGAAGAAATTGATGTCTTCCTGCGCGCTGCCCGCGCAGGCTGTGATGTGGTGATACCCGGCTAGTGGATAGTTGTAGTCCATGATTCCTCGATCCGATTGGCAGTTGGAGAACTCGCGCCGTCTATTCTATTGCGTCCGAACCCGGCCGTGGGCGAAACTGTGCCGTCAAATGCATTCCTCGTCGACCAGCGAGGTGTCAATCGGTTCCATAAGGATTTTGAATGAAACGTTCGGCAGTGAAACTGCATTAAATAAACGTATGAGCGATCCCGGTTATTCGACATTGCCGCTGCCGGACCTGCAGGCCATTCGTAATGAAGCCATAAACGGAGGTGCGGTAGATCCCATGACATTACGGTTTCAGATTGTGGAATACCACAAAGCAAGTGGCGAACAGCTGGGGATACTTGCTCGCGACCTTGGGTTCCGGGCTGCGATCGAGAAAGCAGCCAGCCTTATTCCCGTGCGCGACCAGTCGCATTTTTGTCTGGAGCCGGTGGGGTTCATCCAGTAAGGTCTTCCCGGACCAGACTTGCGCCTTCGACCATTGCCCGCATCTTGCCGAAGGCAACGTCCCGGGGAAGATATTTCATTCCGCAATCGGGCGCGATAATCAATCGCTCAGGGCCGATGAAATCCAGTGCACGCCGGATTCGTTCCGCTACGGTTGCCGATGTTTCGACTTCATGCGTCGAAAGGTCGATTACGCCAAGGATAATTTTCTTGTCGGGAAATTGTGCAAGCACGGAGCAATCGAGTTTCGATTGCGCTGTTTCGATTGAAATCTGCTGCACGGAGCAGGCGTTCAATTCCGTCAGGAACGCATACGCCGCGGGACGGCCGGGCACCAGAGCCGCGTAGCCAAAGCAGATGTGTACCGCGGTGGTGGCGCCGTCCAGGCCTTCGAGTGCGCGGTTTAACGCACCGATCGCGTATTTCCGCGCCTTCTCCGGGTAAGCCTGCATGTACGGTTCATCGATTTGCACGACGTCCGCGCCCGCTGCAAATAGATCCCTGATTTCCTCATTGACTGCCGCGGCCAGATCGAAGGCCAGAGATTCTTCATCCTTATAGAAATCGTTCTGGCTGAGTTGCGTCATCGTAAAAGGGCCGGGCACGGTGATTTTGATTTTCCGATCCGTGTTGGCGCGCAGGAACCGGATGTCGCGGACTTGAACCGGATGCAGGCGGCACACGGCGCCAATCACTCGCGGCACCAGAATCTGCTGACCGCTGCGGCTGAGAACCGAGCCGGGATTGTCCAGGTCCATGCCATCCAGCGCGGTCGCGAACCGGTTCGAATAGCTTTCGCGCCTGGCTTCGCCGTCCGTAACAATGTCAAGGCCGGCTCGCTCCTGATCGCGCAGGGCGAGGAGCGTAGCGTCATCCTGTGCCTGCTCGAGCAAATCCGGCGCAACGCGCCACAGGTCGCCCGCCCTGACACGCGGCGGCATCCGTTTGCTCAACATGTCGCGGTTAATCAGCCACTCGGGCTGCGGATAAGACCCGACGAGGGATGTAGGCAGCAGGGTCACGGGCTCTCGGAATAATAACTCAGTCAGCCGCCGACTGGAACTTCGATCCCGATCGGCACTTCGGCCACGTCCGTCCAGATCGAGGGCGCCACATGCTGCACAAACGATAGCAAAGAAACGCTGAATCCCCGAGGCCCCCGATAGTCCGCCCATCTTTCTTCTGCGATCGCGGCCAGGCGTGGGGCTTCGCCGGAGGAAACATTCTGCGCGATCGTAATGTGCGGGTGATAAGGGAAGTTCTCTTTGTACTCGAGCGGCCCCCGATTCAGCACTCCGTAGAGTTCGCGCATTTCGTTCGCGCCGCGCATGATTTCGAGATAAACGACGTGAGATGCCTCGAAGACCTGGATCTCGCCGAGTTCCACTTGAAACGGCAGCACACTGCGGCTTTCTTCGACGATCTGCCTGATTGCGTCTTTAAGTTCATTATGCAGCGGCCGCGGAGGCAGAATTGTGACGTGAGCGCGAGGTTTTGAACCCGGCGTCAACTCCACGCGAAGCTCATCCAGAAATCGGGCCAGCGGATCGGGGATATAACTGACAAGGGCGAAGTGGCCGAGTGTCTGCTGCTCCCAGGACTGCCCATCCCCATCGGGCGATAGCATTACTAGCTTTAATTGTACTCGCTGAGTTCACGGCCGCGCCATCGGGATAGTACCCGTACAGGGCCCGTCGTTTTCGAGGTCCAACGTCGGGGACCACAACGTCCATGACGGCATCGGCGAAAGAGCGGGAAGGAATGTACAAGGAATACCGGCGATCGGTCATGAGTCCAGCGATGACCGGGATGGCCGCAGAAAGTCTGCAGGAAGTCCTCCCCCCGGCGATCGTCTGATTGTTGAACAATTCTCTGATTGCTGAGCGATTCATGGATGGCCCCCTTCAAGTCATCCGCGCGGGCATGGAGCAGGCTCGCGGTCCACTCGTTGACTGTGCTGGACAACACAGCCGAGAGCGGGTATACGAACGTGATGCCGATGGCAACATGTCCGACTATCTCAAATGCGCTCGCAGCGGACGCAAGGCGATTGTGCTAGAATTCAGGTTTCCCGGAAATATTTCATGCCCAAATTGAAGACCCACAAAGGTGCGTCTAAACGGTTCAAGAAGACCGGGACGGGGAAAGTCGTCAGGCAACATGCATTCGCCCGGCACATTCTAACGTCCAAGTCGCGCAAACGAAAGAACAAACTGCACCAGGGAGTGGTCGCGGATGCCGCCGACCAGGCCGTGTTGCGGCGCATGATCCCCTACTAGGCGGATCGATTCAGCGAGCGAACGGAGCCACCGCACGTGCCTGTTTCGCCGCAAATGTAACTAATCAGGAGAAGAAACGTGCCTAGAGTAAAACGTGGTACCAAACGAAGGGCGAGCCGCGCGAAAACGCTGGAACTCGCATCCGGTTATTTTCTAACCAAGAGCAAATTGCACCGCTCCGCTCAGGAAGCCGTTGAGCGCGCGCTCAAGTTCGCCTATACGGGCCGAAAGCGCAAAAAGCGCGACTTCCGTTCGCTGTGGATCGTCCGTATCAGCGCCGCGGCGCGGGAAGCGGGCCTCTCGTACAGCAAGTTCATGCATGGATTGAAGCTGGCGGGCCTCGAACTGGACCGCAAGGTGCTCGCGGAGACGGCGACAGCCGACGCCGCTCAATTTGCGCTGATCACGGCGCAGGTCAAAACGGCCTTGGGCGCCGCAGGCCAATAACTCAACAAAGACCAAGATGGCTACTACCAGGCTGGAACCGGAAATCGATACGCTGACTCACCTCGAGGAGCGTATCCAGAAGGCGGTGGCGCTCGTCAACCGTCTCCGTCAGGAGAAGGAATCCGCATTGAAAGAACTCGCGGCGACGCAGCAGGCATTTGAGGAATCCCAGAACGTCAACGCGAAGCTGGCCGAAGAGATCGAGGCGCTGCGGACGGAAAGGCATCAGGTCCGCGGCCGGATCGAGAAGCTGCTCGGCCATATTGATCAACTCGGCACTGCCTAGGTCATTTCTCTCCTGATTCGTCGGCTCAGCGCGCTCCATTGCGCTAAATGCCGCTTTCTCACCTTGGACCGGGAATTCCCTCCCGGATCTTGTCTTCGTCCTAATTCATTCATATTGCTACAGTTCCAAGCGTAATCTCAGACTTCTGTAGATTTCCGGGCGTATCCCCGGCAGTGGTCCGGAATCTGCTCACCTACCGGGTGATCCGCGTGTCAGCAACAAATAGTTGACATTATGACACTAAGATTTTATTATTTCTACAGGATAAGGTTTGATTAACAACCCGAATCCAAATCTGATGAAAGGAATCGAAAAGCATATGAGCACATCTATTAGCGACCCATTGCACGGTCTGCGACTGTTTGAAGACGCAGTTACCCGCATGATGAGTGAGCCGCGCGCCAGTCGGCCATGGTCCCCGGCGGTCGACATCCTCGAAACCGAAGATGCTCTCATCGTCAAGGCCGATCTTCCGAACGTGAAGATCCAGGATTTAGACATCCGCGTTGAAAACCAGACACTGACCATCAGTGGTGCGCGAAAGTTCGAGAAAGAAGAGAACGTAAAGGGTTATCACCGCATCGAGCGCAGCTACGGCGAATTTGTCCGAAGCTTTGCGGTTCCCTCGACGGTGGACACCGAGAAAGTTGCGGCGGATTATAAGGATGGAGTCCTTACGATAACGTTGCCCAGGAAAGAGTCTGCCAAACCGAGGCAGGTCAAGGTAAACGTCACCGACGGCACGTCGAAAGCCGCGAACGGCGCAACGCAGTAAGCTGCCGGCAGGGCGCCGACGATGAGTAACGGAGACGCGACTTGAAGTCGCGTCTCCGCGTTTTGAGAAGCGAGAAACAGAAGATGCCATTCCGATTTGACAAGTTGACCCAAAAGGCACAGGAAGCCGTTCAACAGGCGCAGGAAATCGCCGGTCAGAACGGACATCAGGCGGTGCATACCCTGCACTTGCTGATCGCGCTCGGCCGCGAGCGTGAGGGTATTGTTCGTCCGGTCCTGGAGAAGTGCGGTGTCCAGCCCGACCCGCTCATTGCCGAAGCGGAACGCCAGTTGGCAGCGATTCCCAAAGTGACAGGTCAACAAACCGGAATATACATTTCGCCGGCCTTGAATCAGGTCCTCGAAGCCGCATTTAAAGAGGCGGAGAATTTCAAGGACGAGTACGTATCCACCGAGCACCTCCTGCTTGCGATTACGGATCAGAAATACGACCCGGCCGGCAGCCTTTTGAACAAGGAGGGCGCGAATCATGACGCCATCCTCAAGGCGCTGGTAGCGGTGCGCGGCACGCAGCGCGTTACCGACCAGAACCCCGAATCCAAATATCAGGCGCTTGAGCGCTACGCTGTCGATCTCACCGAGCAGGCCCGTCGCGGCAAATTGGATCCGGTTATCGGCCGCGACGAAGAGATTCGCCGGGTCATGCAGGTTTTGAGCCGCCGGACCAAGAACAATCCGGTGCTGATCGGCGAGCCGGGCGTGGGTAAAACCGCTATCGTCGAAGGCCTGGCGCAACGCGTCGTCAAGGGCGACGTGCCGGACCAGCTTCGCAACAAGAAGCTGGTAGCGATCGATCTCGGCCAGATGGTCGCGGGCACCAAGTTCCGGGGAGAATTCGAAGACCGGCTCAAAGCGGTGCTCAAGGAAATCACCGAGTCGAACGGCGAAATCATCTGCTTCATCGACGAACTTCACACGCTGGTGGGAGCCGGTGGCGCGGAAGGCGCGATCGACGCCGCCAATATGTTGAAACCCGCTCTTGCACGCGGGGAACTGCGCTGCATCGGCGCCACCACGCTGACTGAATATCGGAAGTACATTGAGAAGGACGCCGCGCTGGCTCGCCGCTTCCAGACCGTGCTCGTGGGCGAGCCGTCGGTCGACGATACGATCGCGATTCTGCGTGGCCTCAAAGAGAAATTCGAGATCCACCACGCCGTTCGCATCAAAGACTCCGCCATCGTTGCGGCGGCTGTCCTTTCGCATCGCTACATCACCGACCGCTTCCTGCCGGATAAGGCGATTGACCTCGTCGACGAAGCCGGGTCCGCTCTGAAGATTCAGATCGGCAGCATGCCGATCGAAATCGATAACATCGAGCGCCGTATCTCGCATCTCGAGATCGAGCGCCAGGCGTTGAATCGCGAAAAGGATGCGGCCTCGAAGGAGCGCCTCCGCCACGTCGAGGACGAACTGGAACGGTTGCGCGGCGAATCGGCCGGCTTGAAGGAACGCTGGAATCGCGAGAAGAGCTCGATCACCCGCGTGCAGCAGCTCAAGGAAGAACTCGAGCAGACGCGCGCCGAAGAGGAACGCGCCACGCGTATGGGCGATTGGGAAAAGGCGGCCCAGCTTAAGTACGGCAAGCTGGCTGAAATCGAGCGCAGCATCGAAGCCGCGAACCACGACCTCGAAGCCATCAAATCCGGCACCGCGCTTCTCAAAGAAGAAATCGACGAAGAAGATATCGCAAGGATCGTCGCCAAATGGACCGGCATTCCCGTTTCGCGCATGCTCGAAGGCGAAGTGCAGAAGCTCATCCATATGGAAGGGCGCCTGCACGAGCGCGTTGTAGGGCAGGATGAAGCGGTTTCGCTGGTTGCCAACGCGATTCGCCGCAACCGCGCGGGCCTGAGCGATCCCAATCGGCCCATCGGCAGCTTTATCTTCCTGGGGCCGACCGGCGTCGGCAAGACTGAACTCGCGAAAGCTCTCGCCGAGTTCATGTTCGACGACGACAAAGCTCTCGTGCGAGTGGATATGTCCGAGTACATGGAGAAGCACTCCGTGTCCCGCATGATCGGCGCGCCTCCGGGCTATGTCGGGTATGACGAAGGCGGCCAGTTGACCGAACACGTCCGCCGCCGGCCTTATTCGGTTGTGTTGTTCGATGAAATCGAGAAGGGGCATCCGGACGTCTTCAACGCGCTGTTGCAGATTCTGGATGACGGGCGACTGACCGATGGCCAGGGCCGCACGGTGGATTTCAAGAACAGCGTGATCATCATGACGTCGAACGTCGGCAGTTCCATAATCCACGACGCTACGCCGATGGGCTTCTCGGTGAATCAGAAGCGGAAGGATGGGCAGGAGGACGTGCGTAAGCGCCTGCTCGATGCCCTGCGGCAGACCTTCCGGCCGGAGTTCCTGAATCGTGTAGACGACATCATCGTGTTCAACACGCTCTCGAAGGAACACCTCTCCGTGATCATCGACCTGCAGCTCGGGCGTGTGGAAAAACTGCTCGCCGGCCGCGGCTTGAAGCTGGTAGTCAATCCGGGGGCTAAGGAAGTGATCATGGCTGAAGGCTACGACGCGGCCTATGGGGCGCGTCCCCTGCGGCGCGCGATTCAGCGCCTGGTGCAGGATCCGCTTTCCCTGCGGTTGCTCGCGGGCGAGTTCCTTGCAGGAGAAACCATCGTGGTCGACCGGGATAGCGAGGGCGGCAAGCTGAAATTCGACAAGCTCCCCGCACCCGACCTGGTGGAAGTTTAGAAGTTAATCAATGTGTAGACGCGACTTCAAGTCGCGTGTGGTTCGAACATGCACAACAGCGGTAATTCGCTTAAAACGGTCGCCCTGCTCGGATTGCTGAGCGCAATCCTGATCGTGGGCGGCCGTTGGATCGCCGGCGACCAGGGCATTTATTACGGTCTCGCGATCGCCGTCGTAATGAACTTCGCCAGCTACTTCTTTTCCGACAAGATCGCCCTCGCGATGAGCGGCGCGCAACCGCTCACTCCCGAATCGGCGCCTGAAGTTTATGCCCGCATCGCGCCGCTCGTCGAAAATATCGCGCGCCGGATGAATATCCCGATGCCGAAGCTCTACGTAACCCCGGAGCCATCGCCCAACGCTTTCGCCACCGGCCGCAACCCGAACCATTCGTCCATCGCATTCACCGCCGGAATCCTGCAGCTCATGGACAATAGCGAACTGGAGGGCGTTGTAGCGCATGAATTGGGGCATGTGCTGCATCGCGACATCCTGATCAGCTCGATCGCGGCGACTCTTGCGGCGGCCATCACCGCGCTCTCCCGCATGGCCTTCTGGTTTGGAGGCGGCAGGCGCGACGACCGGGATGGCGGCGGGAGCGGATTCGAAGCTCTCCTTATGCTGATCCTCGGCCCGATCGCGGCCATGCTGATACAGATGGCCATCTCGAGGACCCGCGAGTACGATGCCGACGCGGCCTCCGCGAAATACATCGGATCTCCCTACCCGCTGATCGGCGCGCTGCAGAAGCTCGACACCTACGCGAAGCGCATCCCCATGGACGCGAATCCCGCCACCTCCCATCTCTACATCATGAAACCGCTCGGCGGAGGCGGCATGATGAAGCTGTTTTCCACCCATCCCAGTACTGAAGATCGTATCCAGCGCCTTCAGGAAATGCGGTAGTGCGATAGACTAATCTACGGTCCTGCGCCAGTTCCAGACGCAGGCTGAATCTTAAAACCAACTGGCCCGATTCGGACCGGTCGTGCGCGGGTTTCTTGCGCGTGCGCGATGCGGTCGTATAGGCTAGAAGGCTTCGGGTCAAGGTTCCACGCCGTTGACCGTATCAGGAGGCAGTTTACTTGTACTCGTATCTTAGCCGCCGCCGAAGCATTAGCTTGCTTCTGCCGCTTCTCGTCGCTGTTGCCGTGCTGCTCATCGCACCGGCGCATGGCCTTGCGCAGAATCCCCCGCCCCAAGGGGGTGGAGAAGCGCATCTCATCCTGCCGGACCTAAGCCAGGCGACGTTCGTCGGCATCAACGGCCGCACATTATTGATGGCGGGCCTGGGAATTTGCGCGCTCGGCCTGCTCTTCGGGCTGTTTACCTACAATCAATTGCGCGATCTCCCTGTACACCAATCGATGCGGGACGTATCGGAGCTGATTTGGGAAACCTGTAAAACCTATCTCTGGACACAGGGCAAGTTCCTTCTCATCCTCGAAATCTTCATCGGCGTCATTATCCTGTTCTATTTCGGTTACTTCGAGCGCCTCGAACCGTTCCGGGTAATCGTTATCCTGCTATTCAGCATTCTCGGTATCGCGGGCAGTTACAGCGTGGCTTGGTATGGCATCCGCGTCAACACGTTCGCGAACTCGCGTACGGCCTTTGCCAGCTTGCGCGGCATCCCGTTTCCCTGCTATCAGATTCCCCTGCGGGCCGGGATGAGCATCGGGATGGTGCTGATTTCGGTCGAGTTGCTGATCATGCTCTGCATCCTGCTGTTCATTCCGAGCGATTACGCGGGAAACTGCTTCATCGGCTTCGCCATCGGCGAATCGCTCGGCGCGGCGGCCCTTCGCGTGGCGGGCGGCATCTTCACCAAGATTGCGGACATCGGCTCCGATCTGATGAAGATCGCTTTCAAGATCAAAGAAGACGACGCCCGGAACCCGGGAGTAATCGCGGATTGCACCGGCGACAACGCGGGAGATTCGGTCGGACCCAGCGCGGATGGTTTCGAAACCTACGGCGTGACTGGCGTCGCGCTGATCACGTTCATTCTGCTTGCCGTCTCGAATCCGCTGGTGCAGGTCCAACTGCTCGTCTGGATCTTCATCATGCGCATCATGATGATCGTCTCGTCGGGCATTTCTTATTACATCAATGAAGCCCTCGCGAAGGCACGCTACTCCACGCTGCCCAAATTCAACTACGAGGCGCCTCTGACGTTCCTGGTCTGGCTCACCTCGATTGTTTCCATTGTCGCGACTTACATCGTTTCGTACTTCGTCATTCCCGATCTCGGCGGCGACACCACACTCTGGTGGAAGCTCTCGAGCGTCATCACCTGCGGAACGCTGGCCGGCGCCCTGATTCCGGAACTGGTGAAGGTATTTACTTCGACCGAATCGACCCACGTGCGCGAAGTCGTGACTTCCACGCGCGAAGGTGGCGCGTCCCTCAATATTCTTTCCGGACTGGTATGCGGCAACTTCAGCGCGTTCTGGCTGGGTTTTGCCATGCTGCTGCTCATGAGCATGGCTTATGGATTAAGCACGCTCGGGCTCGCCGGCCTGATGGTGGCTCCCGCGGTGTTCGCTTTCGGTCTGGTTGCTTTCGGCTTCCTCGGCATGGGGCCGGTTACGATCGCGGTCGATTCCTACGGACCTGTCACCGACAACGCGCAGTCCGTCTACGAACTTTCGCTGATCGAGGAAATCCCCGGGATCAAGCAGGAGCTCAAATCGAAGTTCGGTTTCGATGCTAATTTCGAGCGCGCCAAGGAGAATCTGGAAGAGAACGACGGCGCCGGCAACACGTTCAAAGCGACGGCCAAGCCGGTGCTGATCGGTACTGCCGTAGTAGGCGCGACGACGATGATCTTCTCGATTATCGTTCTGCTTACCAATGGCCTGACCCAGAATCTGGAGAAGTTGTCCATTCTGTATCCGCCGTTCCTGTTGGGTCTGCTCGCCGGTGGCAGCATTATTTATTGGTTCACCGGGGCCTCGATGCAGGCCGTTACGACGGGCGCCTATCGCGCGGTCGAGTTCATCAAGAAGAACATCAGGCTCGAAGGCGTGACGAAAGCATCAGTGGCGGATAGCAAAGCCGTGGTCGAGATCTGCACGCAGTACGCACAGAAGGGCATGTTCAACATCTTTCTGGCCGTCTTCTTTGCCACTCTCGCGTTTGCGTTTGCCGAGCCATTCCTGTTTATCGGCTATCTGATTTCGATCGCGCTATTCGGTCTTTATCAGGCGATTTTCATGGCCAATGCCGGTGGCGCGTGGGATAACGCGAAGAAGATCGTCGAGACGGAGCTCAAGCAGAAGGGTACACCATTGCACGACGCAACGGTGGTCGGGGACACGGTGGGCGATCCGTTCAAGGACACGTCCTCGGTGGCGCTGAACCCGATCATCAAATTCACGACCCTGTTCGGATTGCTGGCAGTGGAACTCGCCGTTTCGCTATCCGATCAGCAGGGGCCCATGCTCGGGCACTTCCTGTCGGCCGCCTTCCTGTTGGTCGCGCTCTTCTTCATCTGGCGCTCGTTCTACAGAATGAGGATTGAAACAGAAGGATAGTGCTGGATGGGGGAGACGCGACCTTCAAGTCGTGTCTCCCCCTCACGGCCAGTTGAAACTGAACGATTCACCCAGATAGACACGCTTCACTTCCGGATCCTGCGCCAGCATTTCCGGGCTTCCCGCCCTGAAGATCTTCCCGGAATCCATGATGTACGCGCGATCCGTGACGCTCAGCGTTTCGCGAACATTGTGGTCCGTCACCAGAATCCCCAGGCCATCCCGCTTCAAATCCAGAATGATTCGCTGCAACTCCAGCACCTGAATCGGATCGATCCCCGAAAACGGCTCGTCGAGCAGTAAAAAACTCGGGTCGATCGCGAGCGAACGCGCGATCTCCACGCGCCGCCGCTCGCCACCCGATAGCACGAAACCCTTACTCCGCCGCACCGTCCCTAGCCCCATCTGATCGATCAGATTGTTCATCTTGTCCCGCCGCTCCCGGCCCGACATCCGGCGCGTCTGCAGGATCGCCATGAGGTTCTCTTCCACAGTCAGCTTGCGAAACACCGACGCTTCCTGGGGTAGATAGCTGATGCCGTGCTTTGCGCGCTGGAACATGGGCATGTTGGTGAGATCCACGCCGTCGAGAAGAACCTTGCCGGAATCGGGACTGATCAGCCCCACCACCATGTAAAACGAAGTCGTCTTACCCGCCCCATTGGGTCCCAGCAGACCTACGATCTCGCCCGGGCTCACATGGACGGAAACATCGTTCACCACGCGCCGTCCGCGATAGGACTTCGAAATTTCAATCGTCTCGAGCGTTTGCATCAGGATTTCTTGCGGAGGTGGCTCTGGGCTTTCTTCTCGGGTGCGCCCTCGATTACAAGCCGGTTGTCGTCTGTATAGTACGTCAGCTTGTCCCCTTTTGTATTACCCCGCTTCGAGTCGTTGAGTTTCGGTTCTCCACCGGTGAGAACGATCTTTCCTTCGTCGGTATAGTACTCGGCGTGCTCGCTGTTTCCCACCCGCTGGCGGCTGTCCGCGGGAACGAATTGCACGATCTCGACTTTGCCATCCCCGAACGCGTGATTAACGCGTGAATCGGCGTCGGAATCCTCCGGATTCAGATAGGCCTTGAGCGCCGCGCTCTTCACCGTCAGCGTGGGGCGCCAGAAATCCACTCCACCCGTATAGTTGGCGAGCCGGTCCTCATCGGTGTAGACCATATGCGGGGCTTTCACAATGGTGAAAGTAGGTTGAGCCGGCTGGCCCGGTTGCGCGGCCCTGGGGGGCGCGTCGGCGTCGGTTTTCGGCTTGTCTTCGAACCACGTGGTCACCTTGCCGTCCGCGACCAGCGTCTTCTTGTCCCGGTCGATATCGACGCGGTCGGCCTGAATCCGGTTCGAAGTCTGCCAGACCACGGCGTTTCCCATGTAATGGATCAGGTGATTGCGATTCGCCGAAACCACGCGATCCGCGGTGCCCAGAGTCGGCTCGTCCTTGTCCAGCATTGCCGATTCGCTCTTGTTCGATTCCGGCAGGCGCGTAGTCGAAACATGGCCCTTTGCGTCGAAATCCCCGGTCGATTGCTGCATCTGGATATGGTCGGCCGCCGTGGAGCCGGAAGCGTCCGAAATGCGCGCGTTCTTGTCCAGATCCATCACGTTGGTCTCGTTCTGAAGCGTTGCGTTATCCGCCTGGGCTTTCCGGTCGCCTTCCGTGTAATGGAAATCTTCCGACTGCTTCATCAGTTTCAGTTCGCCGTTCGTATCGAAGGTCGCCTCGATTATTCTGCTGCTGGTCAAAGACGTTGCCAGTCCCGGCGTTTTCTTTTTGCGCTCCTCTTCCGACGGGTACGTCTCAGTTGAGGCGGGCGTAGAAATGAAAGACGTACGGAAAGACTGGATTTCGTTCTTCTCCCCGTAGACGATCACCATGCGATCGGCCTTCAGCAGCCGCCGATGCCGCGCGATCTGGTTCGGCAGAAACTCCAGCGTGCCGGCCGCCTGGGTATTCACGCGATCCAGATCTTTGCCGCCGGGCTTCATCTGTAAATCGAGGACGTCGGCCTTGAGGATTTTCGTATCCGGCGTGTTGCCCCTGGGATCGGGTACCGGCTTCGATTCGAGATAGCCGTTGCCGGCGGCGGTGGCGCTCGAAAGGATGCTGCGGCCCGTGAGAACGAGGTCGACGCGGTTCCCGGTCATCGTCGTCTGCGATCCCGATGCATGCGAAACAAGCTTCGCGTTGCCCAGGCCCGTCACCTTATCCATCAGATGCTGGTCGTTGTAACTGACGTGGACCGCATCGGCTGAGTATTCGATTTGCCGTTCCGGCTGTTTGTCCGTCCCATGCGCATTGACGGTGTCGATATAGTCGATGTGTTTGTCCTTCAATACGACCACACTGGGGCCCGCGTTGATAATCGTCTGATCGCGCGTCAGGCGCGACCACGGAAGCAGATGCAGAACGCCGGTCATCTCGTTCCATTCGAGTTGGTCGGCCTCCACCTTCATTGGCTTGCTGTTGGGCCCGCTGCCGGTCAGATTCATCACGACCTCGTGACTGAAATTCAGGGTGTGGGTCGATGGGTCGTACGTGGCGCCAGTCGCGGTGCCATCCCCGTTCTCGAATGCGAAGGAGACATGCCTGTCCGTGACCGCCTGCCCGGATATGCTGTCGAAGTTAATGGCGGCGGTGGTGATGGACGTGAGCTGATGGGGCGAGGTTCCGGCGACCGGAACATCGAGAGTGATTTGCGCGTCACCTGGCGAATAGAGCTTATGATCGGATGTGGTGAGCTGCGCGTAGCCGCTCTTCACGCGGTCGTAGTGTTGACCGTCCTTCTGGTAGATACGAAATTCGAGGTCGAAGTATTCCAGCCGGGAGCCGTCGGCGGACTGCTTCATGTTTTTCGCGAATCCTTTAACGGCAGGCAGACCGTTGGCGCTTTGACCCCATTCGAAATCGGGCGCTATGGTCTTCGTATCGAGCGGGATTGCTGCCGGCGTCGGGCGGCGCTGACTCCGCTGTTTGAGACGCTGCGCGTGATAGATCCCGGCAACGGCCGCGGCGATTAGCACCATCGCCACGAGCAACAGCCAACGAAGACTTCGCATGGAGTGAAAATACCAGTATAGAAAGTCGCGGAGCGGCGCGGACGGACGCCCTGCCGATCATGCCTCCGGAGCGTGTCCGCGGGCGATCCAGGCGCGGCTGAAACAGGATATAGTATTGGGTGCCCAGTAAGGAGAAAAGCACATGAAAACATTCACCGTAGTGGCTGCGCTCGCCATGGGGCTGGCGGCAAATGGGTTGGCTGCGCAATTCCAGGGATTCGTTGAGGATGCGCAGTGCTCCAAATTGCCCGAAATGAAGAACGACTCCGCCTGTGCGCAGAAGTGCATCAAAGCCGGTTCGCCCGCCGTTCTGGTTACCGACGACGGCAAAATCTACAAGATCGCCAATCAGGCGAAGATTGTCGATCATGCCGGACAGAAGGTTGCGGTAGAGGGCACTCTGAAGGGCGATACCATCACTGTCGCCAGTGTTAAGTGAACGCGAAATAGTTTTTGCAGGATTGGGGCAGAGAGAACGCATGAAATCCGAAAAGAAGATGAATATTCTGAAATGCGCCCCAGGCGCCGCTCTGTTTGCGACGCTGTTTGCAGCGCTCTTTGCTACGGGCGCCGCACAGGCGCAGGTGCCGCCGGACATCGAATCCGAGTTGATCAAGATCGGCCATATAGTCGATCCGCCCTGCACGGCAAAGCTCTACCGGCCTCTGATGCCGAAGAACGACATCAACAGCACCGTGACGCCTTTGTATCCGGGGATCACCATAGCGCGCGATGTCTCGTTCGGTCCGGATCCGATGGATATCGTGGACGTTTTTACTGCCGATAAAGGCAGCGATTCGCGGCCGGTTTTGCTGTACGTCCCCGGCGGCGCGGGCAACAAGATCGAACAGCAGGCCAGGGAAGCGAACGCATTCTATGACAACATCATGCGCTGGGCCACCAAAAACGGCATGGTCGGCGTCATGATGCAACGCCATCCCGGAAAGGAATGGGACGACGGCGGCAAGGATATTTCGCTCATGGTTCAGTGGGTCCAGGCGAACATCGGCAAATACAAGGGCAATCCCGACCGCATCGTGATCTGGGCCCAATCAGCCGGCAATCAGCCCCTCGCCGTCTACATCGGCCGTCCCGAAATTTGGGGACCCAAGGGTGTAGGCGTGAAGGGCGCCATCTTCATGTCGGCGGGGCCGTTTAATATCCTGCCGCTGAAACTGCCACCTGCGCCTCCCGGCCCCAACCCTCTGGGCGCGGCCGGGAAGACCTGCGGCGGCAACATGACGAACGAAGACGGCGCAATCGCCGGACCCGGCCGGGCTGCCTCACGTGCGGCTGCGGGCGGACGCGGCGGCCGTGGTCCCCAACCCGACGAGGCCACTCTGCTCGCTCGCTCGAACCTTCCCGAGTTCAAGAAAACCGATGTGAAGCTGATGTTCGCCTCGGCCGAACTCGATCCCGGCGTGGACGGGGGCATGAGCCCGTTCAGCGTGTTGTTGCACGACGAACTGTGCAAAGAAGGCCCCGCGCATTGCCCGACGATGTTGTTCGAGAAGGGCGAGAGCCATATGTCCGAGGTTTTCTCGATCGACACGCCCGATACGACCGTGTCGAAACCAATCCTCACGTTCATCAAGAAGAGCCTGAAGTAACAAGGGGTTTTGGAGGCGGCCGCTCAGGCCGCCTCCATTTCGGACAATAACCTACTTCGTAAATCGAAATTCCAGCGGCGATCAGCTAAAGAGCACGATTGATCGGATTTCAGATGCTCGAAATGAGCGACCATCCCGTTTACGCTCCGCTTGTGTGCGCGGATCGAATTCTTGCATTCTGGGCGGCTTCCATCAGACTGGTTCAGTGTAAGGTAATCTTCCACGCGCTCCCGTCGTTTGCGCTATTTTGCAGGCTCTCCGACGACATCAAGTAATTCGATCTCGAAGATCAGCGTCGCGCCACCAGGAATTGACGGGCGGCCCTGATCTCCATAAGCCAGGTCGGAGGGGCAAACCAGCGTTGCCTTCCCGCCCACCTTCATCTTCTGCACCCCTTCGGTCCAACATTTAATGACTCCGTTCAGGGGAAATTGCGCGGGTTCGTTTCGCTTGTAAGAGCTATCGAACTCGGTACCGTTCACAAGGTGGCCTGCATAATTCACCTTGACCGTATCCGTCGCTTTGGGGGACGCCCCGGTGCCTGCCCGGTCTTCGCGATAGATCAAGCCGGAATCCGTTTTTACCGCGCCGGGCTCCGCAGCGGCTTTTGTCAGGTAGGCCGCAGATGCCAGCTTCTCGCGCACTGTCACCTGGGTCGCGCGCGCGTTCGCCAGAGCCTGGATCTTAGGACCCCAAACGTTTAACTCGACCGCCGGCTTGTTGGCCTCCGAATCGATCATCGCCTGTCGCACCAGTTGCAGTTCGGCCGGAGTCAGGTCGAACTGAAGCAGCGATTGGTAGATGGAAAGACCGAGAGCGTAGACGGTTTTTTGGTCGTCTGTCGAAGGGACGGCCGGAGGAGCGGGGGCCTGCGCCAACAGGGCGACTGGAAGGAGCATTAAAAGATAACGCATTCACTCAGGCTAGCAGGAAAAACCGGGGCTCGAAAGCCCCGGTTTGAGGAGCGGACGCTGAGGTCCGCGCCGCGTCGATCGGGTTTGACCCTATTGTTGGTATTTCTCAGTCCCCTTCGAATCGGGGTATTTCGATCCTATCATGTCTTCTCGGCGATGGACTTCGCTTGCAGGAACAGCAGCAGGTAATCCGGTCCGCCGGCCTTCGAATCGGTTCCCGACATATTAAATCCGCCGAACGGGTGCGCGCCCACCATGGCGCCCGTACACTTGCGGTTGATGTACATGTTGCCCACGAAAAACTCCTCGCGCGCGCGGGCGATATGCTCCGCATCGTTCGAATAGATCGCGCCCGTCAGCCCGTATTGCGAGTCGTTGGCAATATCGAGTGCGTGGTCGAAATCGCGCGCCTTCGCTACCGCCAGCACGGGGCCGAAGATCTCCTCCTGAAAGACGCGGGCCTGTGAATCGACATCCGCGATGATCGTGGGCGGCAGAAAATAACCCGGGCGCGGATCGGCATTTCCGCCGGCGATTACACGTCCTTCGGTCTGCCCGATATCGATGTATTGCTGGATCGACTCCTTCGCTCCCCCGCTGATCACGGGGCCCATGTAATGCGTGGGGTCATCTGGCTCGCCTACCGTGATCTTTTCCGTCCGGGCCTTCAACTTTTCCAGAAAACTATCGTAGACTTTTTCATCCACAACCGCGCGCGAGCATGCGGAACATTTCTGGCCCTGATATCCGAACGCCGAGACGGCCACGCCTTCCACTGCCGCGTCGAGATCGCAGTTGCTGTCGACGATGATCGCGTCCTTACCGCCCATCTCCACGACCACGCGCTTGATCCATAGCTGGCCCTTCTGCGGCTTCGCGGCAAGTTCATTGATGTGCAGTCCCACATCGCGCGACCCGGTGAAAGAGATGAACCGCGTCTTCGCGTGCGCGACGAGCAGGTCGCCGATCGCGCCGCCGCTGCCCGTCAGAAAACAGAACGAATACGGAGGAAAACCGGCTTCGAGCAGCGTCTCCGCGAATAGCGCCGCGATAGTGGGTGTTTCGCTCGAGGGCTTGATGACCACCGTATTTCCGGTGACGAGCGCAGCCGCCGTCATGCCGCACAAAATCGCCATGGCAAAATTCCAGGGTGGAATTACGATGCCGACGCCCAGCGGCAGGTAACGCATCTCGTCGCGCTCGCCCGGGAGTTGGACCACCGGTTGCGGCCCGGCGAGACGCAGCATTTCACGCGCGTAATACTCGCAGAAATCGATGGCCTCGGCGACTTCGGCTTCCGCCTCCGGCCACGTCTTGCCCGCTTCGAACATGAGCCACGCATCGAATCCGTATTTACGCTCCCGGATCAGCGCCGCCGTTTTCACCAGCATCCGGACCCGGTCTTCCGCGGGAACTGCGCTCCACGCGGCGAAATTCCGCCAGGCGGTTTCGACCGCGCGGTTCGCCAGCTCCGGAGTGGCCTTTTGATGTACGCCGACAATCTCATCCGGGCGCGCGGGATTAATCGACTTCAGCTTCTCCGCGGTACGGATTCGCTCGCCGCCGATGAGAATGTCGTACTCGTGGCCCAGTTGCGCGCGCACCTTCGCCAGCGCCTCTTCCATGCGCTTGCGATTCTCCGGCCTCGAGAAATCCGTGTATGGTTCGTTCCTGAATTCCGGAAGCTTCAGGGATGTTTCTTGTGCGCTCGCCACTTTCCCTCCGCCACTTCAATTTTCGCAAAGGCTACAACGGGGTCATGTCCGAAACTGCACCACCAGCCCTCGGAAGCGGCGCGTTCCAGTATCTCAGTTCGGTTGGCGATCGTTTCCAGCGGGAAGAGGTCGAATCCGCTGACCCAGGTCGGCGTGACTTGGGAAGCATACGGAACGAGGTCCGCCAGATGACACCAGATCTCTCCGCGCGATCGTACCAGCACCACCATCATGTCGCGATTGTGGCCGGGCGCGACGCGCACCTCGACGCCGGGCGCGACCTCCACATCGCCGTCAAGCAGATGCATGCGGCCCGATTCGATCAGGGGCTCGTAATTCACCGCGCGATAGCTTACCGCATCCCGCGGGTGTTGTTCGCGCGCGTGGTCGAGTTCACCGCGTTGCGTGGCGTAGCGGGCAAAGGGCAGGGCAGGGAGCACACCGCCCGCCGCATCGTCAATCGTGTTGCCGCCGCAGTGGTCCCAATGCAAATGCGTGTTGATGACAAGGTCGAACGAGTCGGGGTCGAATCCATGGCTTGTGAGAACTTCGCCCAGCCGCGGAGGATACGGCAAACGCATCCGCTCCACGGCGCGCCGATCGTGCCGCACGCCCCCACCGGTTTCGATCAGAATCCGGTGGCCATCGGTTTCGACGACGAAGCAGTTGAATGCGGCTTCGATGCGGTTCAAATCATCGGCTGGCTGGTGCTTCGACCAAAGGGTTTTCGGTACCACTCCGAACATCGCGCCGCCATCCCACCAATAGGAGCCCGCCCGTACCAGTGTGATTCGGAAATCGCCGAGTTGCAACAAGTGGCCGAGTTGCAATGAAAAAAAGCTCAGCCCTGCACGAGCTTTCGGCCGCGCTCAAAGAGGTCGCTGGCATCCTCGGCGATCTTCTTGCCGCGCTCGTACAGTTCCTTGCCGCGATCCATCAATTCACGTCCGCTCTCTTCCATCGCCTGGCGGCCTTCCTTGCCGGTTTGGGTGAGGTATTTTCGCGTTTCCTCACCGGACTTCGGGGCCAGCAAAAGCGCCCCTGCCGCGCCGATGATCGCGCCCGCCAGAAACCAGCCGAAGTTATTGTTTTCTTCCATGTTTTAATCCTCACACATATTGTAAGTTGCGGCCACCCGGACCAGGATATCGTGGAGTCATGTCAACAGATAGGGAACGTACATCGCTCGAACCGGAGGACAGCAGCACGATGGTGGCGGTCTTCAGTTCGTCGAATCACGACGGCGAAATGGAAGCGATGGCGATCAAAGGCCTGCTGGATGCCAATAACATTCCCGCCATGATCGTAGGACCGCATGTGCTGCCAACTCTCGAGTTTCAGGTACAAGTGCCGGCGGACCTCCTGGACAAGGCCAGGCACACGATTCGCAATGCGCGGCAGGGTGGCAGGCGGGCGGCATCTGAAGCCGAAGCGGAGACGGAAGCTTGATTGTCTTTCTAAAACAAAAAAAACCGCGGACCGATTCCTGACCGGTCCGCGGCTTCTGCGTCTTTCGTCTGTTGAACCGTTACTCTTTGCCTTCTTCTTCCTCGGGTTCGGCGCCTTCACGCTGGGCCTTGAGCCGCTCTTCCTTGCGCTTGGCCCGTTCCGCGGCACGTTTTACCAGTTCGGACCCGACCAGTTCCAGCATCGCCAGTTCCGCGCCATCGCCCTTGCGATTTCCCAGCCGCGTGATCCGCGTGTAGCCGCCGGAGCGCTGTCCGAACCTGGTGCCGAGGGTATCGAACAGCTTCTGCACGGACTTCGGCGTAGTCAGGAAAGAAGCTGCCTGACGCCTCGTATGCAACGTGTCCCGCTTCGCGAGAGTGATCATATTTTCGACGAGGGGCTGCACCGCCTTCGCCTTGGGAACAGTCGTGATCACGCGCTCCTGCTCAATCACGCTCGTTGTCAGATTCTTGAAAAGACTATTGCGCGACCCGACGTCCCGCTTCAGTTTTGCATTGCCAAATCGATGTCTCATGATCTATCTCTCGCGATAACTTTCTAAGCGAATCTTCTAAGCGAACTGGTCCTCGTCCGGCAACTCCTCGGGAATCGATCCCGGTGGAGGCGGCGGCGGGGCAATCAGACGGCCGTGCGCATCGGGTTTCATGCCGAGCGACAGGCCCATGGTCTGAAGGATTTCCTTGATTTCGTTGAGCGATTTGCGGCCGAAATTCTTGGTCCGCAACATTTCCGATTCCGACTTCTGCACCAGTTCGCCGATGGTTTGAATGCCGGCGTTCTTCAGGCAGTTGTAGGAACGCACCGAAAGTTCGAGTTCTTCCACGCTGCGGTTGAGCTGGTCGCTGACGCGATCCATGCTGCGCTCGGCGGGTTCTTCGGTGGCTTCGGTGATTTCTTCGAAGTTGATGAAGATCGTCATGTGATCTTTCAACAGCTTCGCCGCGTGTCCGATGGAATCCTGCGGCGAAATCGCCCCGTTGGTCCAGACTTCGATCGTGAGCTTGTCGTAATCGGTCATCTGGCCGAGGCGGGCGGCTTCAACCGTGAAATTGACCTTGCGCACCGGCGAGTGAACCGAATCGATCGGAATGTAGCCGATGGCGAGATCTTCGTCGAAATTCTTATCCGCGCTCACATACCCGCGGCCCGATTTCAGGCGCATCTCGATATCGAGTTTGCCGCCTTCGCTGACGGTCGCGATATGCAGGTTGCGGTCGAGAACTTCCACGTCCGCGTCGGTCTGGATCTGGCCGGAGAAGACTTCTCCCGCTTTTTCCGCAACCAGGCGCACCGTTTTGATGCCTTCGCCGATCACCTTGAACGGGACCTGCTTCAGGTTCAGGATGATGTCGGTGGCGTCTTCGACGACGCCCGGGATGGGGCTGAATTCGTGATCCACGCCCTCAATGCGGATCGCGGTGATGGCGGCGCCTTCGATGCTCGACAGGAGCACGCGGCGCAGCGAATTGCCAATTGTGGTACCGAAGCCGCGCTGGAAAGGCTGGGCGGTGAACTGCCCGTACCGTTCCGTCAGGGTCTCCGTATTAGCGACCAGACGTTTGGGTTTTTGAAATCCCTTGAACATACTTTTTATTCACTCCAATCAAGGCGTGGCTTTATCTCAATCCGCGCACGCCAGGTTTTACTAACTACTTACTTGCTGTACAACTCAACAATTAACTGCTCGTTGATCGGGATCTGAACCAGTTCGTCACGCCGCGGCGTGCTGTTGATCCGGCCCTTCAGATTCTCGCGATCGACGTCCATCCACGAGGGCGAGGGCGCATGCGCCGTAGCATCGCGCGAAGAGAGAATCGTTGGATTATTCTTGCTCGATTCGCGAACCGAAATCTCGTCGCCGGGCTTGACGATGAACGACGGAATATTGACCTTGCGGCCGTTCACCAGGATGTGCCCATGGCGGACGATCTGCCGAGCCTGGGAACGGCTGGCCCCGAGACCCATCCGGTAAATCACGCTGTCCAGACGGCGCTCAAGCGTGCCGAGCAGGTTCTCGCCGGTGATGCCCTTCATCTTGACCGCTTTGGCGAAGGTGTTGCGGAACTGGGCTTCGAGCACGCCATAGATGCGGCGCACCTTCTGCTTTTCGCGAAGCTGCAGCCCGTAGCCCACGGTCTTCTTTGCTTTGCGGGTTTGCCCGTGTTGTCCGGGGACGAAGTTACGGCGCTCGATGGCACACTTTTCAGTGTGGCATCGCTCGCCTTTCAGAAACAGTTTCATGCCCTCGCGCCGGCATAGCCGGCAAACAGGGCCTCGATAACGTGCCAAATGATTCTCCTCTTCCTTTGCTCACGTGCGGTTTACGATCTGCTTTCACCGCACCATCGGACAACTTATCCCCGCGAAGGGAGAGCACCGGACGGATGCGCTTGGTCAAGATCTTCTTCCCGCTTGACTACGCTCACAGGCTGAAGCCTGTGCTACCACTACAGCCTTGTGGCACAGGCTTCAGCCTGTGTAAAACTAAACTCTACGCTTCTTCGGCGGACGGCAGCCGTTGTGCGGAATTGCCGTCGTATCCCGGATCGAGCGGACATCAAGACCAGCCGTCGCCAGAGCGCGCACCGCCGATTCGCGGCCCGAACCAGGCCCGCTCACCCGCACTTCCACTGTCCGCAGCCCGACTTCATTCGCCTTGTTCGCAGCCGTCAACGCAGCCTGTTGGGCGGCAAACGGGGTACCTTTGCGGGAGCCGCGGAACCCGAGAGAGCCCGCGCTCGACCACGATACCGTGTTGCCTTCCGGGTCGGCGATCGTCACGATCGTGTTGTTGAACGTCGCCTGAATGTGCACGATGCCGACATGCACGATCCGCTTTTCCTTCTTTTTGAAGGTCTTTTTCTTCGTGCCCTTCGCTGGTGCTTTCGCCATTAGGTTTTCGCCGTCGCTTTCTTCTTGCCGGCTACCGTGCCCCTGCGCGGTCCCTTGCGGGTGCGCGCATTGGTGTGGGTACGCTGGCCCCGGACCGGCAGCCCGCGGCGATGCCGCAACCCGCGATACGAGCCCATCTCGATGTGCCGCCGGATATTCAGCGACACTTCCTTGCGCAGGTCGCCTTCAACCGCGCCTTCTTCTTCGAGAATCGTACGGAGATTGTTGACTTCCTCTTCCGTCATATCCCCGACCTTCTTGTTCGCATCGATGCCCGCGCGATGAAGCAGGCTCTTCGAGCGTGTCCGGCCGATGCCGTAGATGTAAGTGAGGCCGATCTCAGCCCGCTTTTTCGGTGGTAGATCAACGCCCGCGAGACGTGCCATTGTTTTGTTCCTTATCCTCTAACCTTGCCGCTGTTTGTGTTTCGGGTTGGTGCAAATCACCCGCACCACGCCCTCGCGGTGGACCAACTTGCACTTGTCGCAGATTTTTTTTACTGATGCGCGAACTTTCATTTATCTTCACTACCCAATCTTTTTCAGTATTCGTCCCCGCGTCAGATCGTGCTCTCCGAACTCGACTTCCACGCGGTCGCCCGGCAATAACCGGACCCAATTCCGCTCCGCCGCCCCGGCCCCATGCGCCAGAACCTGCGCCTTGTTGCTCAACTCGAGCCGGTACATCAGACTCGGTAATTCTTCCACCACCAAAGCCGCTACTCTATTCACGGTCTGGTCAAAACCCACGGCCCGTTCGCCGTTACCGCCACGCAATGCTCGAAGTGGGCCGAATACGATCCGTCTTTTGCGACCGCCGTCCACTTATCCTTCAAGACCTTCGCCTCGGGCTTCCCGGCATTCACCATCGGCTCGATCGCGAGCACCATGCCCTCGCGCAGCCGCGGGTTCTCGTTCCGCCTATCGACGTAATTCGGGACCTGCGGCTCTTCATGCAGTTGCGTCCCGATCCCGTGTCCCACATACTCCCGTACGATCGAAAATCCGTTACCAACCACGAAGTCTTCCACCGTCCCGCAGATATCGAACAGCCGGTTGCCTTCGCGAACCTTGTCGATCGCCAGTTCGAGCGATTCCTCGGTCACCTTCAGCAGTTTCTTTGCCTGCTCGCTCAACTCGCCCACTCCGACCGTCAAAGCCGAATCGCCAAAATATCCGTCCAGCTGAACGCCCGTATCGATCGATACGATATCGCCCTTCTTCAAAATCCGCTTCGGGTTCGGCATGCCATGCACGATCTCCTCATTGACCGAGGTACAGAGCACGTATCGATACCGTTCACCCGCGGCCGGTACGAAGTAATCTTTGAACGCCGGCTTCGCGCCCGCGTCCGCCATCATCTTCACCGCCGCCACTTCCAGATCCCAGGTCGAAATTCCTTCTTCGACCGACGCCCCCAGCGTATGCAGGATTTTGTGTACCAGCAATCCGCTGCGCCTCATCTTCTCCAGCTCCGATTGAGTCTTGCGTACAATCATCGCTGCACCAGATCTTTCAGCTCCGCCCGGATCCGTTGAAACACCGCCTCGGGTTTTTCCCGGCTTGCATCCACTTCAATCAACCGCTCGTTCGTCGCCCGGAAAAACTCGATCAACGGCTGCGTCTGGCGCTCATATTGGATCAGCCGTTCTCGCACCACTTCTTCCCTGTCATCCTCCCGGATTACAAGCGTTGTCCCATCCAGATCGCACACACCCTCGATTTTTGGAGGACGGGAAACCGCGTTGTACAGCGTGCCGCACTTCGGGCACACACGTCTCCCACTTATTCGCGAGATAATTATATTGTAATCAACAACGAGGTGAATTACCACCTCCCCGGCGCCCACTGCTGCCAGCAACCGCATCATTTCCTCGGCTTGCGCCGTCGTCCGCGGGTATCCGTCGAGGATAAAACCGCGCTCGCAATCCGGCTCGCCGATGCGTTCAAAGACCAGCTGGTTGACCAGTTCGTCGGAAACCAGCGAACCCGCCCGCATCCGCTCCTCGGTCGCCTTCCCGATCGCATCCCCCCTGCCGATATGCTCGCGCAGCATATCTCCGGTCGAGATGTGCGGGATTCCGAGCCAGTCAACTAAATACTTAGCCTGCGTCCCCTTGCCCGAACCAGGTGAGCCGAACAGAATAATGGCGACAGCTTTCGCCTGGGCTTCCACCCTTCCTGCGGACTCTTGTCCGGACGCTGCGACGGAGGGCGTCAGTTGCCCGGTTGCTTTCGCCTGCGCCATCTAGAACGAACTGCGGCGCCCGCGAATTCGACCCGCCCTGGGCGTAAACCCTTCGTAGTGGCGCATAATCAGTTGCGCCTCGATCTGGTTGATCGTATCCATCGCCACGCCTACCACGATCAGCAGAGACGTGCCGCCGAAATAGAACTGGACGTTGAGACCTTCGAGCAGAAAGCGCGGAAACGTCTTATCGATGGCATTTCCGATCAACGGCAAATGCTGCAGATGAATCCCCGAGATCATGATGTCGGGAATCAGGCAGAGAATCGACAGGTAAATGGCGCCCACGAACGTGATCCGGGTCAGAATCGTGTTCATGTAATCGGAGGTGCTGCGCCCCGGCCGGATGCCCGGAATAAACCCGCCGTACTTGCGCATGTTGTCGGCCGCTTCATTCGGATTGAAGATGATCGACACATAGAAAAAGCAGAAGAAGATAATCAGGGCCACGAAGAGCAATACATAAAGCGGCTCGCCGTGGCGGATGGAAACCAGCGTGTTGCTGAGCCACAGGTTATTCTTGACGAACGGGAATGTCGCGATAGTCTGCGGAAATGCCAGAATCGAAGACGCGAAAATAACCGGAATGACGCCGCCCGCATTGACCTTCAGGGGCATATGGGTCGATTGACCGCCCATCACGCGCCGGCCGATCACGCGCTTCGCGTACTGCACGGGGATGCGCCGCTCTGCCGTTTCCACCATAACGATGAACGCGACCACCGCGATCATCATGATCAGGATCAGGGCGAACTCGAGCACGCTCCATTCATGCGTTACAAAAACGTTGAGGTAGAGGTTGCCGATCGCAGCCGGCACGCCCACTACAATCCCGGTGAAAATGATCAGCGACATGCCGTTGCCGATGCCGCGTTCGGTGATCTGCTCGCCCAGCCACATAATGAATGCCGTGCCGGTAGTCAGCGACAGGATCGTCATCAGGATGAACCCGATTCCCGGGTGCGGCACGATATTGTCCTGCATCGTCTGCAGGCCCATGCCGATTCCGAATGACTGCGCGATACCGAGAGCCACGGTCAGATAGCGCGTCCACTGCGTGATCTTGCGGCGGCCGAGTTCGCCTTCCTTCTGCAGCTTTTCGAGGGTGGGAACGACGACTGTGAGCAACTGCAGGATAATCGATGCCGTGATGTAGGGCATGATGCCCAGCGCGAAGACCGATAGCCGGCGGATATTGCCGCCGGCGAACAAATCGAAGAAGCCGAAGATCGAACCGTTCTGCCGGGTCAGGAAGTCCTGCCAGCGGTTGACGTCAATGCCTGGGGTCGGGACGAAACTGCCGAACCGGTAAACGGCCAGCATCGCGAACGTGAAAAGCACCCGCTTCCGGAGGTCCGGTACGCGGAAGATATTGCCTATCGCTTCAAAAAGCTTTCCCACAGATTTCTCGCTCCCGTACGATGCTATTCTACGCCGATTTTCTTAAACGGTGACCGCGCCGATAACTCTGGCCTGGCCTCCGGCTTTCGCGATCTTCTCCGCCGCCGCTTTCGAAAAAATGTGCGCTTCGATATCGATCTTGCGCGTGATCTCGCCCGAACCGAGGACCTTCAGCCCGTCGCCCAGTTTATTGATGATGCCGAGTTCTATGAGGCTGTCGACGGTGAATGTGTCCCCCGGAAGCTTCTCAATGTCCTTCAGGTTCACGATGGAATATTGTTTCTTGAAGATATTGGTGAAGCCGCGCTTCGGTAAACGGCGGTGCAGCGGCATCTGGCCGCCTTCGAATCCGCGCATGATGCTGTAGCCGGAAATGGACCGCGCGCCTTTGTGACCGCGGGTCGAGGTTTTGCCCCGGCCGGAGCCCATACCGCGGCCGATCCGCTTTTTCCGGTGCTTCTGCCCGGCGGGTGGTTTGAGTGAACTCAGATTCATTTCGTGATCCTTAATCGACCAATGCCAGTAAATGCGGAATCTTCTTGACGAACCCGCGGAATGACGGCGTATCGGGCCGCTCCACAATCTGGTTCATCTTCCGCAGCCCCAGACTGCGCACGATTACCTTATGCTTCTCGGGCGTGCAGATCGGGCTGCGAATCAATTTGATCCTGATCTTGCCTGTTTCAGTTTCAGCCATGGCTACATTTTCTCCGGTGTCAGGCCGCGCATTTCCATAACGGCATTGCGATCGCGAAGCTGTTCGAGCGCGTTGATGGTCGCCTTCACCACGTTATGCGGATTGTGGCTGCCGATCGATTTTGTCAGGACATTCGGAATCCCGCAAGCCTGCACCACCGCGCGCACCGGACCACCGGCAATCACGCCGGTTCCATCCTGCGCAGGTTTCAGCATGACCATGCCCGCCCCGAATCTTCCCAGCACCTGATGAGGAATCGTGTTATCGAGCAGATGAATCTTGCGCAGATTCTTCTTAGCCGCTTCGATGCCCTTGCGGATCGCCGACGGCACTTCTTTGGCCTTGCCCACACCGAACCCCACGACCCGCGCCGAGGAATCGCCGACCACGACCAGAGCTGAAAAGCTCATGTTCTTGCCGCCCTTGACGACCTTCGTCACGCGGTTGATCGCGACCACGTTTTCCTTCAGATTCAGCGACTGCGGATCGACCCGCTTTACCGTTACGACAGCCATTAGAACTCCAGTCCCGCTTCGCGCGCCGCGTCGGCCAGTGCCTTCACGCGGCCATGATAGATATAACCGCCACGGTCGAACACTACTTTGTTGATGCCGTTTTCTTTGGCGCGCTCGGCCACGCGCTTGCCGATTTCCTTCGCCGCCGCCACATTGCCGCCCGTCGTCTTCTTTCCTGCGTCCGCCTTTTCGGTCGAACTTGCCGCCACCAGAGTCACGCCTTTGGTATCGTCGATCACCTGCGCATAAATATGGGCCGTGCTGCGGAATACCGTGAGCCGCGGCCGTTCCGTCGTCCCGCGCAGTTTCTTGCGAATGCGGATGTGAACGCGCTCGCGGATCTCGTTTTTCGAAATCTTGCGAATCATTTACTTTTTGCCTCCGGTAGCGCCGGATTTTCCGACCTTCTTCTTCAATACTTCGCCCATGTATCGGACGCCCTTGTTCTTGTAGGGGTCCGGCTTACGGAGAGCGCGGATATTGGCGGCCACCTGGCCGATCAACTGCTTGTCGTGGCCGCTCAAAACCAGATGGGTTTGCCTGTCGATCTTGAGGTCGACTCCATCGGGCAACAGCACTTCGATCGGATGCGAATAGCCGAGGGTAAATGTCGCGACTTTGCCTTTGACGTCCGCGCGATAGCCGATGCCCACGATGTCGAGCTCTCTCGTGAAACCGGTCGAAACGCCTTGCACGGCATTCGCGGCCAGCGCCCGGGTCAGCCCGTGCAGCGCGGCATGTTCGTCGGATGCGCGAATGATCTCAAGCACGCCGGCGTTCTGCTTAACGCTTATCCCGTCGGGAATCGGCACTTCGAGCGTTCCCTTGGGCCCCTGCACTTTCAAATGGTCGCCGATCTGTAT
>JBEKTF010000041.1:0-32544 GCA_049516355.1 Bryobacteraceae bacterium
ATTATCGGCGGGGGCGCGCAGGTCGGACAGGTGGCGATGGGCGCGATCGTGGAAGCGGACCGGCATAACATCAGGGGCGAGCACATCTCCGTGGACACAATTCCGTTGGTGGGCGAACAGCAACTGGCCGATGCGGTTCGCGCAGTTCCACGGTTGCCCCGCGCCCGCGCGCTCGTGCTGGCAGGTTCTCTGATGGGCGGCGAGATTGAGACGGCTGTCCGCGAAGTGCGGGAGACCGGACTTCTGGTGATCAGCCTCAACATGGCTGGAAGCGTTCCCGATGCGGCAGATCTGGTGGTTACCGATCCCGTGCAGGCTGGCGTTATGGCGGTTATGGCGGTTGCGGATACTGCGAAATTCACGGTGGAACGGCTGAAACGGCGGGTGTTCTAGCGCATTTGGTCAGATCGCATTTGGTCAGATCGCATTTGGTCAGATCGCATTTGGTCAGATCGCATTTGGTCAGATCAAGGCCGGATGCGGAAACCGTACTCGCGCAGCATCTTTCCGGAGGCTGAGTAGAGGCGCACGAAGTAATCTCCGGGTCCAAACTGCCGCCCCGCTTTAACCTGAATGCCGGCCGCGCTCGCGCCGGCCATTCCGCTCCACATGGCCTGGCCCGTCGCGTTCACAACCTCGACCCGGAGCGCTCCCTCCTCTCGGGGTGCGTCGGAAAGCGTGAGGTCTAATTCCCGAGCCGGGCCGGTGAGAGGCATTCCGCCGCGAGACGCGGTGAGTTTGAGGGTCGCGACTGGGGCAAATCTTGTGCCTGCGTTCGAAAAAAACGAAACAGCAGCAATCAGCGCTATCGACCCCAGAGCGATGAAGAACGCGGGTTGGCGCAGCGGCTGTTGGCGCAAACCTGCAAACCAGCCCGGCCATGGGGAGGCTGGTTTCAATACAGCCTCGCTGGTTCCGAGCGCTTCCTTCATGCCGACTGCAAAGGCCTCCATCGAATCGAGCCGATCGCGGCAGGAGGCACAAATTATCAAATGCTCTTCCAATGCAGGCAGATCGGGGCGAGGTAATCGGCCGAGAACGTACTCCTCCAGCTGATCGTCTGTCCCGTGGAAATTCAAGTCCACACTTAGCTCCTTGCAGGATAAGTGCGTATCTCCGAAATTCGTCTCAACTTTTTTCAGATTCTTTTGTTGAGGCTGATTCCCGCGCCCGCTGCCAGTCTCTTTCCCAGCTCGCCGAATCGGGCTTTAGCCCGGGATTTGAGCAGCCGGAACTGGTTGTAGCTCAGTTCCATGTCCGCGCAAATCTGCTCCTGGGATTGCTCCAACACGTAGAAACGATTCAGAATCTCGCGGTCACGCCGGGAAACCCCGTTCAGTACTTTGTGAGCGATGTCGGCTCTTTGCCGCGCGATGACGCTTCGCTCGGGGTTCTCTCTCCAGTCGGATATGGAAAACATCGAGTCTTCGAAATCGACCCGATTGCGCCTCTGTTGGACGGCTATATCGATCGAGGCCGCAATCTGACGCTTGACGACGGTTCGCACGTATCCCATGAGGCGCTCGGGTTCGCGTAAGTCGCCGTTTTTTATGGCTTGGGCGACGATGACGAAACAGTCGTGAACTTTGTCGTCGAGATCGTCGGGTCCGAGATTTCGAAGCAGGAAATATCTTATTCCCTTCGCGAAGATCAGGTATAGCTCCGCCATCGCGGCGGAATCGCCATCCTGGATACGGTTGACGAGCGCGGCCCAGTCGGGTGCAGGAGGCGCATCGGGGCGTGCTTTCTCGGGCTGCGACCCTTCACCTGCGACGGTTTGTGCGCTTACCAATGCGGTGGTCATCACATTATTCCCTTCCCAACAGGAAATAAGCGGCCCAGATTGCCGCATTACTTCGCGAAGTCTTCAAATCGTTCTCCTTCAATGCCGCTAATTGAGCCTGCTCGAGAGCGAAGGCCGCTCCGCGCTCGGGGTGGGCCCTCAAGGCCCGATAAAATTCGACCATCACGGTTTTCCCGGCTTCGTCCGGGATATCCCATCGTGTAGCGAGGACCGATGCGGCGCCCGCTCCGATCCATGCGCGGGTCAAGCCCATGAGGCCGGCGTCCGGCAGTTCGTCTCCCTGGCCGGAGTGGCAACCGTTCAGAACCACGAGGCCGGCGGAGACGGGATGCGCGACAATCTCGGTGGGACCCATCAATCCCATCGCGCCCGAACGATCCAGACTCAGCGCAATCAGGCCGGAAGAATGGTCTTGCGGGCTGGCCACGACGTGGGTCGCAAAGTGGATTACCGAGGGATGGGATGCGATGGCGGTCCAGACCGACGCGAGGTCGGCATCCCGGCCCGTGAGAATTCTGGATCCGGCGGCTCCCCAGGCGCGGGAACACGCCTGTAACTCCTCCGCTGTGGCCGGAAGGCGGGGCAGCACCATAGCCGGCTTCTTGTTTCCATCACCTTTGTAGCGATTGTCGGCGGCGTTATAGACGGGATCGCCGATGCCGAGGAACCCGCCGTTTGTGGACGCGGCTCTTGGGTCACCCTGCTTGAGCGGCTCGAGCATCAGTGCACCCGGAATCGCCTGCAAGGCGGCTCGCTCGATGAGATAAATGGGTTCGTTTTTTCGAATGCCTGCATTCCCAGGGACGACGAGCGACGCAAAGGGGAGATCGAACAGGGGGCCGTCGAGTTCGAGCAGCCAGCGCTTGTGGGCAAGATACGCAGCGGGCACGGCTCCAAAGAGATCCTTATAGAGTCGGCTGCCCAGCCCAACCGCCCGGGTTTCGCCTCCCCGCGTGGCCAGCGCGAATTCCGTGACACGGGATTTCAGAATTTCGAGAGCGGGAACCGGGTAGACGTCGATCCTGCCACGATCGACGGCCCAGAGCCATCCGGCGGACTTCGTGACGTGGAAGCTGAACAGAACGCTGTCTGCGCCGAGGACGCTTCTCACATGCGCCAACGCGGATTGCGCATAGGCGGGTTTCGACCCGGGAGCGGCGCTCGCTTCAATTTCCTGTAATTCCAGTTGTAATCCCGACGCCCGCTTTTGCATTTCCGCGGACGGCTGCGCCATGAGGCCGCGCTCAACTGACTGATAGCCGGCAAGCAAATCCCAGTAGTTGGCGGGCAGGCGAGTGCGCCAGTCATTCGATGCGGGGACCAGAGCGCGCAGACTCCAGAGCCGATCTTCTTCAGCTATATCGAAAGTTTCTTTGAGGAGGGCCCGATCGGACGTTTGCTGCGCGAGACGATTGCCTGCATCCACCAGACCCGCTCCTACGCGGTTCAGCCCGCTCTCGAAGGTAATTCGATCCTGATCGGCCGGAACGATGTCGGCTCGCATCAGAGCGGCGAGCCGGTGAGCTTCGCGAAAATCCGCCAGGGCGCCACGAAGGTCGTCATGATCGAGCCGGAACCGAGCGCGGTCCGCGAGAATCACCCATCGCGGAGTCAGACTTTGCGGTTCGGCGATGGCGGCGTTGAATAGAGACACGGCCGATCGCAAATCTCCCCTGCGGCTCTTGACTTGCGCGAGTCCCCGCAGGACGTTGGCGGAGGCCGTAAGGCGATGAATCCGCACGAGCAGCAAGGCTTTGCTCAAAGCCGTTTCGGCCTCATCCAGCCGATTCGCTTCGAGAGCGGCGGATCCCAGACTGGCCAAGGCGCGGGCGGCGCTGTCAAAATCGCCTTGCTCGTCCAATTCGTCGATTGCCGCCTTATAGATGCCATCGGCTTCATCAAAACGGCGCATGCGGGCCAGAGCACTGGCTAGTTGGAACTCAAGTTTGGGGTGAATCCTGCGATCTGCGGTTCCCACCGGTCCGGCTAACGCTTCTCTCGCGATGTGAATGGCCGCTTCGGGATTACCCATCTGCAGGTACAAGCTGGCCAGATTGTTCGTCGTTGCAGCGAGTGGAACCAATTCCCGGGAAGTCTGTGCGGCTTTCCGGGCTTTCAAATAATCGAGCTGAGCGTCGCGATAATCCAGTCGTGTGACTGCGGCGGCGCCTGCATTGTTCCAGTACATGGCGGCCGACCGCAAATCGCCACCTTGCTCGGCGAGGGAAGCCGTGGCAAGGAAAAGCGCGCGTGCTTCGAGGTATTTACCTGCGGAGTACCGCTTCTTGCCTGCAGCGTTACCCCGGCGAATTGCTTCGGCGAGGGGTGGAGCGATCGATAGGGATAAAGTCGGAGGCTTCTCCGAGGAGCCAGCCAGCGACAGAGCAGTCAGAGCTAATCCAATGACGGCGGTGAGCTTCCAGAATCTGTTTAACACCCGAGGGTGCCCGGTGAGACCGGGTGATAGCGCCCAATAAATTGTGCGATCTATCACCAAGTCTACCAGAGTTTTAAAATCGCTCGCGGCGATTTGCCCGGATTTTCCGGGTTGTGGATCGGCGATGCGCTCTGTCAGCGCATATTTGCAGCTAGTTACAGACCGAGAAAACAACCAATGACAAGGATCGGATCGTCGCCCATGTTGGTTCTCCTCTTCTGTACTCCCGTTGCCGTAACCGGGAGACGCCCCAAAGGTATCGGCCGTTGAGGGAAAACTCTGCACAGGTGCGAGCCAAGCTGCTGAAAACAAGCCAAATGGAAATCGGCAAAAGCTGTCAATGGCCCATGGCGGTCGCCACAACGGGGATGAAAACGGGATCAGAAGGAGTTAATCTGCGAGTGCCGGGAGCAATCAGAGGCCGTTTTCGGTGTGGAGCCGTTTGAGCCCGCTTGTCAATGTGGTCCGGACGCCCGCAGTTGTGCGCGGCACAACGGATTGTCGCCTTCGCCGCGAGGCGTTGAGCACGTGAAGGAAAGTCGAGAGTTTTCCAGGCCTCCATCGCTCGCGGCAAAGGAGACGCTATGAAGTTACTTTACCGCCGTTGCGCTGGCTTGGACATACACAAGAAGTCGGTCAGCGTTTGTGTCCGCCGCCGCGTAAGCGGCAAACCCGAAGTCGAAATCGAAGAAGCGGTTTTCGGAACTTTCACGCAGGACCTGGTGCATCTGCGGGAATGGCTGCGGGAACGCAAGGTGAGAGAAGTCGCCATGGAATCCACCGGCGTTTACTGGATTCCGGTGTGGAATGTGCTCGAAGCCGGCAAGCACCCGCTCCATCTCACGCTGGTGAATCCAGCCGTGGTACGCGCTTTGCAGGGCAGGAAGACGGACCGGATTGACGCCCGCCGCATCGCCGAATACATGCAGTACGGATTGCTGCGCGGCAGTTTCATTCCACCCAGACCGATCCGGCAACTGCGCGAACTGACCCGCATGCGGGTGCACGTGCAGCAGGATCGCAACCGCGTGATCAATCGCATCGGCCGTTTGCTCGAAACCGTGAACATCAAACTGTCGTCGGTCGCCAGCCACATCGCCGGCAAGAGTGGCAGAGCGATGCTCGCCGCGCTCGCCCGCGGCGTGCGCCGTCCTGAAGTGCTGGCGGAAAAAGCGCTCGGCCATCTGCGCGGCAAGATCCCGGATCTCATTCTCGCGCTCGACGGCAGGCCCGATCCGCATTTCCAATGGATGCTGACCGACCTTCTGCGCAAACTGGAATGGCTGGATGCGGAACTGGCGAAACTCGACGCCCGACTCTGTGAGCAGATGGCGGAGCATGCTGAACTGATCGAGCTTCTCTCGACTATTCCCGGCGTGGAGCGCACCACCGCGAGGGTATTGATCGCGGAACTCGGAATCGACATGACCCAGTTCGCTACGCCCGCGCATCTGGCCAGTTGGGCCGGCCTCTGCCCGGGCAACGCGGAGAGCGCCGGTAAACGCTTCTCGGGCAAAACGCGCAAAGGCGACCGTTATCTGCGCCGGATACTGGTGCAAAGCGCCTGGGCTGCGGCTCGTACCAAAGACTGCTTTCTGGCTGGTTTGTTTTACCGCATTGCGGCCCGGCGCGGCATGAAAAAGGCTGCGGTGGCGGTCGCACACCGCATTCTGGCCATCGCCTGGAAGATCATCCGCGATGGAGTTCCGTATCAGGAGCAGGGCCGCGATGCCTTCGACCGGCGGAATCCGCTGCGTACCGCTCGCAAGCTGGCCCGCAGACTGGAAAACATCGGCTTCAGAGTACAGCTCACCCCCTCCCCGGCAGCCGAAGCGCCGTCGCCGCCCCCGATCGTTAGCCCGGATGTCTGCGCCCGCTGCGCACAGTGGAAACTGTCGAATTGCATCCACCTGATTAAACGCCCCAAGCGGCGCAAAACTAACGTCGCTCCAGCGGAATCTGTGGGTTAGAGCGGGAGGTTTTCGAAGGAAGGATCGGCTCGCCAATCGAGGTGGTGGAGAGGCGCCTCGTAGAATGGTTCCTGGCCATTTCAGGCCGAGGAGAAGGACGACCGAATGAAATCCAGGACGATTTTCGCGGCGCTCGCCGCCGCATCCGCGATGTACGCGCAGAACCCGCTCAGTTCAGAGATGAAGGCGCAATATGACGCGTCGAAAGACCAGATCACAAAATCGGCGGAGAGAATGCCGGAATCGAATTACAGCTTTAAGCCAGCCGAAGGCAATACGCGGACTTTTGGTCAGATCATCGGACACATTGCGGACGTGCAGTTGGCTATATGCGGCGCGGTGAAGGGAGAACAGAAGCGCGGCGATGCCGAAAGCGCGAAGACGTCCAAGGCAGACCTGACCGCCGCGCTCAAGGAATCATTCGATTATTGCGATGGAGCCGTGAATGCCCTTACAGACGCCACAGCGACACAGATGTCCAAGGTTTTTGGCCGCGATATGACGAAGCTTGGCGCGTTGTATTTAAATGTGATCCACAACAACGAGATGTATGGCCAGATTGTGACGTATTATCGGGCGAAGAATCTGGTGCCGCCTTCGACCGCGGATCGTCCGGCGAGACCGGCGGCAAAGAAGTAGGAATCAACGGGTCGGCATCCCGGACCTGTGCAGCGCTACCGGGCGTATTCCAGCAACTGCATGAACCCGAAGTCCATGTGCAGTTGCATGTGGCAGTGGAACAGCGTCAGCCCGGGATTATCCGCCACGAAGTCGACGGCAGCCGTGTTCCGCCGCGCCACGCTGATAACGTCCTTCCGCAGACCTGCCATAGGTTTCCCCGCCACCTGCGTAACCTCGAAAGTGTGGCGGTGGAGGTGAAGCGGATGAATGTCGCCGCTGTCGTTGTTGAAAAAAAGCCGGTATCGCTTGCCCTTTTCCAACCGCAACTTTTCGATCTCCGGGAAAGATTTCCCGTTGATCGTCCAGTGGTTGAAATCTTTTCGATTCCCCGGAATTTTCTCGATCTTCATTTCGAATGTATGGTCCGGCTCGGGCACCGTCCGCCCATTGCCAAACTGCACGTAATCCCAGGGGCCGCGCTCGATATTGGCCGGCTGCTGCCATTGCGGCTCGCCCGTTTTGCCGGCGTATTCCACGACTACGCCCATACCCATCTTCCGCTCGTCTTCCTTCGCCGAGCCGAAGATCCACACACCCGGACGATTCATCTCGACCACCGCATCCACCCGCTCACCGATGTCGAGATAAACCACATCCACCGTCTGTTCCCGGGGCACGGGATTTCCATCCATGGCAATCACGCGGAAACGGTGTCCCGGCAGGGCGACCCGCACTTCATCGGTTGCGCTTGCATTCAACAGACGGAACAACACGCGCTGTCCTTCGCGCACGCGAATGGGGTCGCCCGCTCCCAGCATCCTGCCGTTCATCGTCGCTGAACCGTAGGCGATTTCGAAACCGTTATCGGGAGGCCCCATGTTGGCAAGCTTTGGTTCCCAGTGATGGATTGCGATGGGGATTTCCTGGTCGTAATCTCCCGGGTGACGCGCCGGGTCGATCAGGACAAAACCGTGCTGGCCCGAAAAGCCGGCGCGGCTCAGATCGCCGTGCGCCATCGAGTGAGTGTGATACCAGCGGGTGCCCGAAGGTCCCGGTTTGAACTGGAACCGTCGATGGCCGCGAGGGTCGATGGCCGGTGTCCCTTCTTCGGTCGATCCATCCACCGCGGATGCGATCTTCTGTCCATGCCAGTGGACGACTTCCGGTACGTCCGTGTCGTTATAGACGTCCACGGTGACCGTCTTCCCTTCCTGAAAGCGCAACACCGGACCCGGCGCCGAGCCGTTATACGCTGTCGTCCGGATCGTCTTCCCCGGGCCGATTTCAAGCGACAGCGGCGCAATGCGAAGTTCCACGTCAGCTTTGGTTTGGAATGCCTCCGCTGTATCCGGGCTGAATGAGTCAATCGCAAAAGGAGCCAGCCCGGAAATTTTCAGAAAATCGCGTCGATCCATACTGGGGCGATCCATGATGAGATGGTGTTTCTCCCTTCTCCGCAATTCTTCCAAAAAAGCGAGCCCGGGCGCGAGATGAAATCTCTCTGGCCCGCTTGTTCATCTTAATCCGAAACGGGCCGGGCGGCGATTACAGTCGTTGTGGTCTTCAGCCTGGGCTGGCGAGTTGCGGTGGAGCATTTTGCTTCGAGACGGCGCTGGCGGTTGGCGCGGGCCGCGGAGTCTTCCAGCGATCGCGCGGCGCGCACGCATTCCAGTGCCATGCGGAAGTTCTTCTCCCGGTGCTCGTAGTGCTTCGCCAGTTCCTCATAAGCACGCACGCGGTATGGGTTGGGAGAGAGAGAAAGATCGGTGAAGGTCGCGAGCGCCGCATGTTCGAGGCCGAGCTTCTTTTCGAGCGACCCCGCGTCGAAGAGCGCGCGGAACATGTGTTGGTCGGCCAGACCCATGTCGACGGAGCGGCGCATCAGGCGATGCGCTTCCGCGAGACGCCCGGACATCTGCAGCCAGCGCGCGAGACCGAGCAAATCTTCTCCATGCAGATCAGGTCCGTGGCGGGCCGGCATGTTTTCCGGGTCGCGAAAAGCCGCGGGAATCACGCCGGTGAGACAAGCCAGCGACACGATATCCAGCACGTTGTGATGGAAGACCGGTATCAGGCGAAAGGCGATCTGGGTGCGCAAGTATTCGAAGTAGTAGTAGGGGATCAAGTCGCCCGGCACGTCGCCGTTGCGCTCGACGCCGAGGATCTGGTTTTCGAGATTTACCAGGCGGCAGCTTTCGAGACGCAGTTTAAACAGACGGCGCGCTCCGTAGAGGAGATCGAGATGCTCCATGCGCACAAACGGATGACGCGCGCGGCACATTGTGTAACGCGTTTCGAGCAGCGGCTGATCGAAGCTCTTGCCGTTGTAAGTAATCAGGACGTCGAAGCGGGCGAGATAAGCGGTGAGCGAGTGGAGCATGGAAGGCTCTTCGCTGTAATCCCGCATGAAGAACTGGCGCACGCGAAAGCCGTGCTCGTCGATGCTGCCGACACCGATGAGGAACGCGTAGGTGCCGGAACCTCCGGCAAGCCCGGTGGTTTCGGTATCGAGAAAGGCCCAGGTAGTGGGATGGGCGCGCGGGATGGCTCCGCCGGAGAGGGAATCCAGGAGATCGTGCGGCAGTTCGATCAGGTCGGAGATTTCGTAACTGCCGTGGCGTTTGTGCCGGGCGTATAGCTTCTCGGTTTCGAAGTGCTTACCCAAGGGCGTTTCGACGACTTCGCCGGATAGCAACTCTTCGACGAATCCAGCGGGATTGGGTTCGATTTTGCAGGCGGGCGGGGGAGACGGCAGACCAGAATATTTCTTGTCAATCGTGGCGACCGTCTGGCGAAGATGGGCAAGCTGCTCGCTGATGTTCATGTTCGTCGTTTGTTCGCCATCTGCTTTGTACCATACTAAAACATTCTGAGACGAGTTCTGTTTTTTTGCGGATTGTTCGCGTTTTTGCTGGCCGCGCATCTGCGCCATGCCGGCGTTCTTTGGGAGGGGGACAGTCTCCCTCTCGCCGCCGCGTTGCAGATGAAGCACGGCAGCGTTCTCTATCGGGATGTCTGGTTCGACAAGCCGCCGCTGGTGGCGGCCGTGTATCTGTTGTGGGGAGCGAAGCTCGGGGCGCCGCTGCGTGTCGCGGGCGCTGTTTACGCGTGGATCGCCTGCCTGGTCGCCTACGCATTGGCCGCCGGAACATGGTCGCGGCGGGAGGGTTATTGGGCGGCGGGACTGCTGGGATTCTTCCTGACGTTCGACACGCATTCGGCGGTGCTGCCGCTGGCCGCCGATATGCTGCTCGTCGTCCCGCATCTCGCGGCGGTGCTGCTGGCGCTACGGAAACAGGCGTTCTGGAGCGGGATGGCGGCGGGGATCGGATTTCTGTTCAATGCGAAAGCCATGTTTGTGCTGGCGGCGTGCGCGATCTTCGCGTGGCCGCAGGCCCCGATGCTGCTGGCGGGCTTCATTGTGCCTAACCTGGCGGCTCTCGGCTGGATTGCCGGGACCGGCGCACTCACCCCGTATCTCGATCAGGTGTGGCGATGGCCGGCGCGGTATGCAGCGAGCCCGATTGTCGCGGACCCGGTGTGGAACGGCGTGGTACGAACGGTCAACTGGCTCGGGTTCCATGCGGTGCTGGCGATCGGCGCGGTAATTTTCTGGTGGCGCCGGGCGGGATGGAAGTATCTGGCATGGGCGGCGATCTGCTACGCGGGCGTGGTGTTGGGCTGGCGATTTTTCCCGCGATACTTTTTGCTGCTGCTTCCCGTGCTGACGATTGCAGCGGCGCGTGGACTTACGTTGCTGCGAAGCCGGGCTGCGATTGCGGTCGTGGTGGTGGCGATGGCTGTTCCGCTGGTGCGCTTTACTCCGCGATACGTTTCGCTGGCGAATTGGAACGATCTGGCTCTGGATCGGGACAGCCGCGAGGCGTCACGAATTGCACTCGCCGACGCGACATCCCTGGTACCAGCAGGCGGCTCGCTGTATGTGTGGGGATATCGACCGGAGATGTATGTTTACACGGGGCTGCGGCCAGCGACGAGATTTCTGGATAGCCAGGCGATGACGGGCGTGCCGGCGGACCGGCATCTGACGCAGTCGGATGTGGTGTTGACGGCGGGCACCCAGGAAGCGCGCGCGGAACTGGCGCGGTCGCAGCCAGACGTGTTGATCGATGGCCTGGGCCTTTACAATCCGGCTTTGACGATGGACCACTATCCGGAACTGCGGCCCTGGCTTGCGCAGTACCGCGAGGCGGCACGGACGAAGGGGTCGGTCATATACGTTCGCCTTACTACAATCAAACGGTGAGCTCTCCCCAACGGCGTATTCTCGTGACCGGCGGCGCCGGTTATATCGGTTCCCACACGGTGCTGCTCCTGCTCGAATCAGGCTATGACGTGGTGGTGGCCGATAATCTCTCGCGCGGGCATCGCGAGCGGGTGGATCCGGCCCGGCTGCGGGTGGTGGATCTGCTCGATACCGAAAAATTAATCGGCGTGATGAAGGAAAAGCCGTGCGACGCGGTAATCCATTTCGCGGCTTACATCGCTGTGGGAGAATCGATGAAGGTTCCGGAAATCTATTTTCGGAACAACGTGGCCGGGTCCCTCTCGCTGTTGACGGCGATGGTGAAGGCGGGGATCGGGAAGGTCGTTTTTTCGTCGACTGCCGCGGTCTATGGGATGCCAGGGCGCGTGCCAATCCCGGAGAGCGAGCCCTATGCGCCCGTGAATCCCTACGGCGAATCGAAGGTGATGGTGGAGAAGATGCTCGACTGGTTCGACCAGATCCACGGCATGCGGAGCGTTTGCCTGCGTTACTTCAACGCGTCGGGGGCGGATGTCCAGGGGCGTACGGGAGAAGACCACGATCCCGAGACGCATCTGATTCCGCTCTTGTTTCGAGCCATACAGACCGGCAAACCAATCACGCTCTTCGGAGACGATTACGAGACGTCCGATGGCACCTGCATCCGCGACTATATCCATGTGACGGATCTGGCGCAGGCGCACATCGCGGCGGTGGAATCGCTGTTCGCGGGCGGGCCTTCGCGGAAATTCAACGTTGGCACGGGGAAGGGATTTTCGGTGAAGGATGTCCTGAATGCGGTGGAAGAGGTGACGGGGAAGAAAGTGCCATTCGAAGTGGGCCCCCGACGCGAGGGAGATCCACCGTTACTGGTGGCCGATTCAACGCGTTTGCAAGCGGAGCTCGGATGGAAGCCGGAGTACTCGGGGTTGCACAAAATCGTGGAGACGGCGTGGGCTTGGGCTAACCGGAAATAAAAAAAACCGGCGGCTAGACCGCCGGCGTTCCCGAGACACAGACCGGGCAGGCACGGTAGAACGCGAACGGGCTATTTGTCGAGAGCCGGTTTGCCGAATACTTTCGGATCAATCGGAACGTTCGTTTTCACGTTCTGGATCACGAACGAATCTCTTCCGTCGAGCCATGAGAAGGTGTACTGGAAGGGAAACTTGACTCCGTTCACGTCGCGATAATCGGCATAGTCAATCTGGGTGGGGACGCGGCCCACGGGAGACTGGCTGTAACGGACCATCCTGACCAGCAGGTTCGTCTTCTTGTCGAAGTACAACGTGACAAGATGGCCGCCCGGACCGCTGCCCTGGACAACCTGCACGTCTGAATCGCCAATATCGGTAGTGTTCACGCGCAAACCGGTGAGGAACGTCTTGATCTGGCCGGGGAAGGCCAGCATCGCGTCCACTCTGGCGCCGTTCAATTCGCTACCAGTCAGCTGGAACTCCGGCACCGCGGCGCGGGGCTGTTTGACCCAGCCTACCTTGCCATCAAAAGCGCGAATGCTGTCGCCGCGCTCGGGGTGATCCTTGAAGGTGATCTGGGTGGTGCGCTGATCGGGAGCCTTCGCAAAAATCTGGAAGCTGCCGCCGCCGCCCAGCGCTTCGTAGCCTTTGCTGGTTCCGGTGGCGATAAAGCTGGTGAGCGCGTTGACTTTCTGGGCTCCGCCGAGCGCCGCAATATATTTGTCGATGACTTGTGCGCCGGTGGGCTCTCCGGCACCCGGTGCGACGATGTCATCCTTCTCGTCGTTGGGAGCGCTGTAGAGTTTGTCGAGGGTGATCGTGGTACCGGGAATTTCGCGGCCGTGATGGCAGGTCCAGCAAGTCACCATTTGCGCGCCGTTGAAATTCGCCTTATTAATGGCGCCGACCATCTCGATCATCTTGCGCGCGGTTTTCTTTTGGGGGGTATCGAAGACCCAATCGACTTTGTCGCTACCCGCCCCGGGGTGACAATCCGAGCAGTCGAGACCCAGGTCGGCGGAAATCACGCCCATGCTCGCCATGAAATCGTCCACGGTGAGCCCTTTGAGCGGACCGGTGGTCACGTTCTTGAAGGCCGCTCCGGCCGTGCCCGGTTTTGCAGGCGCAGGGGCCTGGGCCGCCGCATGGCCCGTCCACACAAAGCCAGCCAGCCAAACGCCGGTCACCGCGGCAAGGGCTAAAATCACTTCCTTAGACCAGAGTCTCATGAGACCCGCCCTGGAAACGTCCCACTTCTTCATCCTATCTCCCAATGTAATCAGTCTCATGACAAACTTCTGCCCGAGCGCCGTGAAACGGCGCTCGGCAACAGCGATGGATTGTTCGGTAACAACTGCGGGCTTTTACTTCTGGGGGCCGCCGTCTTCAGAGGAACCTGCAAACAGCTTGCGTCCGTCGGCCAGTTTGACATTCCGCGCGTTGGCGAGGTTGGAACCGTCTTTGGCCAGATAACCATCCACAATCACGACATCGCCTTCCTTCATCGAGTTTCGGGTCCATCCGCGGCGAGCCAGACCGTTCGGGCTGCTCAGCTCGAACTCCCAGTTCGTCATGGTACCCTTGTCATCCTTCACGTTGATATAGAAGCGAGCGTGGGGATTCATCCACTCGACTTTCGTAACCGTTCCGGTCAGCGTAACCGGTTTGGCGTTGTCATATTCGGCGGCGAAAGAGTGATGCGCGAATACGGGCGCCGCGACGGCCAGCAAACCAACGGACGCGATCAGTAAACTCAACTTTGCTTTCATCAAAAAACCTCCAGGATCCAGACTTCGCGGCACACGTTCCGATAATGAACGATACCGAACAGAAGTATATACCCGTCCCCGGCGGGATTTCAACTCACGCGTCCCGGCGGGCCGGTCAATCAAGCGGCGCGGCGATTTTCGTGTCGCCCGCCATTGTTATAATTCAAAGGGTTTTTCCCGTTGTGCGGATGTGGCGAAACTGGCAGACGCGCCAGATTTAGGTTCTGGTTTCCGAGAGGAAGTGAAGGTTCAAGTCCTTTCATCCGCACCATCTCAATGACGCGGCGCGATCTCTTCCGCAGTCACAAAAATGGGCCGGATATCCACCGGCACCGCCCCCGCTGGTTTGTCGACAGCCGCCAGCGTCGCCTTCATCTCCGGCCTCAACACGCTTAGCGTATCCAGCATCCGTTTCGCCCCCGCGTAATCCCCTCTCGCTTCAATCGTCAAAAGTTCGTGCGCCAGATCGCGAACCCCGCCCCGGATCTTCGCCGCATCCACTTCCCAACGGTCTCCCTTATGCACGAACGCACCCTTGTCGGTCAGATAGTTGAACTGCAGCGCCATCCCCTTGCCATGCGCTTCATTAAGCCCGAAACGCAGCGTCCGGAACGACGACGCAAGGAACGTGGTGTAGAGGCTGTTCTCGCCATGCTTGAGATACCCGCGGTCGTAAAAATGCTGCAGCATGAAAAGCCCCAGCACATCCGCCTTCGCTTCTTCGATCGCGCTGTAGAGTTCTTTCAACTCCTGCCGGGGAGTCGACGCCCGCCCGTTCACCGTGATCTGATGCGGCCCGATCCCATGGCTCATCTCATGTGCCAGGATATGCGTAAAGAAGGAATCGAAACTCAGCGCCCCCTGCCCCTGCTGCGTCAGAACGATCTTCGAAATCGGTTCGAGCGTGCTTTTGAACTTCGCTTCCTGAACGTTCTTCAGCATCACTCTCTTACTGCCTTTTTCGTGCACTACCCGCTCGTCGTTCGGCAGATTGTACGCCGCCGTCTGCACGCCATGATCGCCATCGCCCGCCGCGAAAACCTCGTTGACGACGCGAATCGGAGACAGCGCCCCGATCTTCGGATTCCGGTACTTCGCATCGATCGGAAGGTAGTCCTCCACTTCCTGCATGTGGTCGCCGAAAAACTTCAGTTTGGTGGTTTCGGCATCGTCGCGAATGTTGATGTAGGCCTCAAATGCGGCCTTGTATCCAAACACTTCGTCGTTATACGTCTCATAGGGACCGATCGTGATATCGAGAGGCGCATCCAGATCCATCCACGCCACATCGCTCGCGTAATAGTCGTTCGAGAGAAAAGCCGCTGCGCGAGTTTCAAGGAAGTGTTTCAGCGTCGCATTATCGGTCGCTTTTGCCGCGTCCCGGAGATCCTGCGCGCAGACCGCGAGGTCTTTCTTGTACGCTTCGGAATACGGCACACTTCGCAGCTTGCCATCCGCGCCGCGCCGGATCACGCTGAAAAATCCTTGTGCCTGCGTGCGCGCTTCCGGCGAAAGGGTCTTCGCCCAGTTCTCGAACTCATCCCGCGTGATGTTCTCCGGATAGAAGTTCGCGCCCAATGGTTTGCGATCCGGCACGCCAGGGACGAAAGCCTTATGCTCATCCAGATCCGACCACGGCCCCTTATTCAGCAAGAAGTATTCCAGCCTGGCTTTGCCCAGGGGCGACTTGTCCTGGCCCAGCTTTTCATAGAGCGCGAGATTCCCACTCCAGAGTTGCTGCAGGAAGATATGGTTCACCACGCGCCCGGCCTCGATCAACTTCACGAGCGCGGCTCGATCTCCGGCGGAGAGTTTCGAGGTATCCACGCGCAGCGGAACCGGCGCGAAACGCGCGGTCATGTGCTGCAGGTCGGCAAGAGGGGCTTCGGCGGCGGAAATCGAGAGTGTCATTAGTGTGGTGGTCGTCGCGATAGTCACAGCGGCTGCGAGTATTTGTGTTCTCATGAATCAACTAGTTACGGGCGAACCGGCGCTTGAGCCGGCCCTGGCGATTCTACGCTTGGGCCGTGAGGACATCCAGGCTCGAAATAATCGGATTCACCGCGGCAGGAATTGCGCACGATATCAATAATCAACTTACTCTTATTGTGAATCATCTCTCGCGGGCGGACACGGCAGGCGTAAAAGCCGCGGTCGACCGCTGTTCGGCATTGACGGCGAGCCTGCTGGCTTACTCCAGAGGCGACGACGTCGCTCTTGGTGCGGTCAACCCGGCTGTGTTCCTGCGACGCTTCGCGGCGGAACTTCGATTACCCCAGACCATTGATTTCATCCTGAATATCCCGGCCGGACTGCCCGCGATCGCGGCCAATGCCCTGGCGCTGACGCGTGCCTTAACCAACCTCGTCTCAAACGCCTGCGCCGCGATGGAAGGCAGTGGAACCTTGCGGATTGACGCCACGCCAGGAGCGATCGAAGTGAGCGACTCCGGCCCCGGTATTCCCGCCGATCGCGCGAAGCAAATCTTCGATCCCTTCTTCACGACGAAAGGAGCGAACGGTGCAGGGCTGGGATTATCGATAGTCCGCGAACTGATGCGGCAGCAGGGAGGCTCCGTAACGATGTGCTCCGAACCGGGCCAGGGAGCCCGCTTCAGGCTGCACTTCCGGGAGATGCGACTTTAAGCCGTCTTGTGCGTTACCATACGACGCGTGAGCGTAGCCTTCAGAATTTGCGTTCTCGGCTCTTTTTGCCTTGCGGGTATGGGCCAAGCCGGCCAGCTTGATTACTCCTTCAGCTATACCGCAACCAGCGGACCCATTCAGAGCTTTTCGTTCTCGTTCCTTACGCCAACCTTCGCAACGGCTGGTTCTTCGCCCGCGTTCACTCCATTTGTGGTGACCGACGGCATAAACATCTGGACAATGACGAATGATCTGACCTCCGATTCGCCGGGGTGTTTTATGTTCGGCAATCCCTTTGCGCAACTCGGTGCCGATTGCGGCGTAGCCATCGTAGGTCCGGCTCCGAACCCGGGAGCATTGTTTTTTGACACCAGTGGCGATCTGCCTTCGACGCCGGGAATTTACCCGGGGATCTTCGGCGGTCTATTTAAGACGCCTGCGGTCGTCGAACAAATCACCTACGGCGCTCCCACGACCACCACGGGGGCTATGAGTCTGACGATTACTGAGGTACCGGAACCTTCAACCCTGGGCCCCGTGATGATTGGTCTTTGGAGCTTCGTCCTCTACGGGGTAACCGTCTTCAGCGCATCACCACGCAAAATCGCTCCCGCGGCCTGAATGCGCCTGGTCCCATCGCTGATCTTGATGACCAACTGCCCGTTATCCTCCATCTCCGCGCTTCCGAGATAAGTATCGGCGCCACTCTTCATCACCAACTGATTCAACCGCAGCTTTGGATTCCGCGCATCCCACGCCCACTCGAACGACCCCGCCACCGAGTCGTAAGCATCCAGTGCGGCCAGATCGATTTCCTTCCCCTCAAACGAACCATGCGCCCGCATATTCGCCAGAAGGCCCATTCCGGTACCCGAAGTCGCCAGCACTCCTTCCGCGTCGACCGTCCCGCTCCGCCACGGCAAACCGTCGAGCTTGCCTTCCACCTCGTAAGCCGGCTGCCTGCCCGCCAGTCGAACCTTCACGCCGCCGGTGACTGCAGCGTCGCCAAACTGGCTTTTGAGCCCGGCGAATTCGACGTTCGTCCCTTCCCAGATCACACGCGCGCGGACCTTCGTGAAGCGGCCTCCGCCCAGATCGAGCGCCCCCGCCTGGATGGTTCCATCGGCCCGCATATTCCGCAGCCAATCCGGCTCCGGTACGCGGCCGAAGTTGAAAGCATACGTAAGAAAATTGCCCCGCCGCAGCGCCGGCATCAACAGCTTTTCCAGCGCGGGACCACTGGCCGAAGGTACCGTAATCCGGAACTTGTGCGGACGCGCCGCCAGATTATCGTACCGGTATTCACCCTGCGCAACGATCCCGCCCACGGATAAATCGACGCGCTTCATCACGAGGCTGGCCCCATCGATCGTGGCATCCGCTGAAACCAGATGCAGCGGCGCGGCGAAAGCCTCGAACGGGATATCGGCGTCTTCCAGATTGATCGCCCCCGCCCATCCGGCCTTCTGGCTGTAGCGCAGATCGCCCTTCCACCTGCCGGAGGTCGCATGGCTCAGCACCGGAATGCCTGCCAGAGAAACCTGCCGGCGCAACGACGCGATAGCCATGCCATCGCTTGAAATCTCGACATTCAGATTCTGCGACGCCATGTCCCAATCCCCCTGGATCGCGCCGGTTTCATTACTCTCGTCACGTATTTCCGCGGCTTCCAGCCTGATCGTACTGCCAGAAAACCTCAGCTCGGCGTTCGGCAAATGGAGCGGCGGCGCGCCCGCCACAATCAGCGTCGAATTGGAAACGTTCAGCGCGCCATCCATGCGCGGCGACCCTTCGGGCATGGAATATCCCACCGCGCCATCCGCCGTTCCATCGAACTTGAAATCGGCCGGAATCACCCACCCCAGATGTCGCGCAATCTCCGGAATCGGCGCCAGCGGGAAATGGTTCAGGTTCACCGTGACTCCCCAACGCGGCCGCCGCAAGTAGTCCGCCACGCGATAGCGAAGTTGCAGCGGGGCTAGCGCTCTGGAAACTTTGGTGCTTGCGTTGAGGTCGATCACCTGACCCGGTGCGTTGATCGCGCCGCCGATCGAAAAACGCCACTCGTCGCCGCCCGGAGGCGTCTGGCTCCAGCCATGGAGATTCGATATCGTCATACGACCCGCGACCCCGATGCGATTCAACGGGCCTGCAAGGTGAGCGTCACCCGAAATATGGCCATTGATGCCGGATTCGTATCCATTGAAGAGCGTCAACATGTCGCCCAGCTCGCTTTGTTCGAGCTTCACGTCGAGCGTCGTCGAACCGTCGCGTTGCAGCCATTGGCCGCGCGCCACAAAACTACCAAAACCGCGCGCCGGCCGATCCGTGCGGGCAGGCTCGGCGTGAACCCGCAGCGTCCATGGATCCTTCGCGGACCCCGGCGGCCACAGATCCACATCCGTGTTCAGCAGGTAGAACAGCGATTTCGTATCGCCGAACTTGAAGTTGATGCGACCGCCGCGCATATGAATACTGGGAAACACCGCCAGCAGTTTCGGCCGCAACAAAGACGAAAAATTCCAGCGAAAGTCGTTCGGGCCACCGCTCACAGGGATGTCGACACGCGTGAGATTGAGGCTGGCTTCGTCCAACTCAACCGACGCGAATTCGAACGGCCCTCCCAACAACGCGGTGAACCGGGGCACGGCAAGGAGTGTCGTCACGTACGCGACCGGCTCGGCTCCGATGCCGGGGTCTTCTCCGATCGTGACGTTGCTGATCGCCAACCCGGGCGTGGGCAGCAGCCGGAATCGAACCTCGCCGATTTCGACCTTGCGTCCCAGCGCCTTTTCGAGCGCTGCACGTGTACGTTCCCGGTAGCTATCGGCGCTGATTCTCGGCACAAAGAACGCCAGGAACAACAACACCAGAATCGCTAGGAACACATAGCGCTTCATGATCGCGCCGCCTCGCGCGCCAGGAGTTTCTCGTAGAGCGCCGGATCGTCTATGTCATCCGAAATCCCCGGATCATCCACGTCTATATATTCGATCTCCCCGGCATGGCGGTCAATCACGTCCCGCACTTTGGATGTAACTGGCTCCGCCAAAAACTCCCTGGCAATCTGCCGCCGGATCAGCACGGGGTGTCCCCGGCGGTTCTCAAATCGCGGAATGGCTATGAGAGCCGTGGACTCCATGACGGCATCGACGGTCGAAGGCAAAACCGCCGGATGGTCCACCAGCGTGAACAGCACCACATCGCAGGAATCCGGCACGGCCCGCAAACCTGCCTTTAAAGACGTGAGCATTCCCAACCGGTAATCGGGATTTTCAATGGGCCTGACACCTGCCGGAGCGCTCTGACTCACGCGCGCGGCATCGAATCCAAAAACCGCAATCACGGGCGAACAGCGGCGGCCCAGGTTTTCGGCAATGGCCGTGAGGAAAGTCCCGCCGCGAAAAGGAAGCAACGCTTTCGGCCGGCCCATGCGGCGCGATTCACCGGCTGCGAGGATGATCGCGGCCGCGTTCACTTCGGCGTCGCGCGCAGGTGCTCGCGAAGATGTTCGTCCAGGAAGACCGATTTCGAGAGCGTCCGCCAGTTCCCTTCCGGAGCGCGCCGCATTGCGATCATCTCGGCGCCCACCGAAATTGCGATTTCTTCCGGCGATATGGCCCCGATTTCAAGACCCATAGGCGCGTAAACCCGCTCGAAGGCTTCATGCGGAACCCCTTCTTTTTCGAGTTCCCGGATGACCGCGATCACCTTGCGCTTGCTGCCGATCATCGAGATATAGCGAGCCGGCGTGGTCACGGCCCAACGCAGCACGCGCATGTCGTCGCGATGTCCCCGGGTGACAATCACGATGAACGTGGATTCCGTGACATTGAGCTTCGCGAAAACTTCTTCGTATTCTTCGGAGTGCACTTCGGCCGCCTCGGGAAAGCGCTCGCGGTTGGCGAAAGCTTCGCGGTTATCGATCACGGACACGCGAAAGCCGGCCAGATCGAGAACCTTCGCGAGGCTCTTCGAAATGTGGCCGCCGCCGAAGATCAGCGCCGCGGGCTGAGGGTTAATGCATTCCACGAAAACGTCCAGTTGCCCTCCGCAAATAAGGCCATTGTCATACGCGGCATCCTGCCCGAGGCTGAACGACATATGGCGCGGCTTGTTGGTCGCGATCACTTCGCGCGCGGCATTCCAGACTTCCGCTTCCACGCAGCCACCGCCGATGGTTCCGACCATCGACCCGTCCTCGCGGACCAGCAATTTGGCGCTTTCGAAGCTGGGGATCGAGCCGCGGACCTGGACGATGGTGGCCAAGGCGCACTTCTGACCCAGATTGCGAAGGTGGATCAGCTCGTCGAATACGTCCATCTGTGGATTCAATTATATCGGGCTTGGCCTGCGCTCGGTGACCGGGTGTGGAGTACCGCTCCTTACAGTCGCGGCTCGGTAACGTTTATTTCTTCAGCGCGGACTGCCAGTTGACGACGACCGTCAGGGGAACGTTCGCGGCGGCTTGGCCCTGGGGACGTGAATGAGGAAGCGGCCGTCCTTGCTCACGTCGAACTGGGCTTGCGCGGGGACATCGAACAGGGGCTTCGGAACGCCCGCGTCGAACTTTTTGCCGTCTCCTTTTACTTCAACTGCCATCAGCTTGTTGTCCGCGGAGATGAAGTGGAGTTCGCGGCCATCGCGGCTCCAGACGGGGAAGCCGCCGCCTCCTGTGGAGACTTGCCACTTGCCGCCGTGCTCGGGGAAGGTCTGCACGTACAGCTCGTTGCGTTTGGATTCGTTGGAGACGTAGGCGAGAAACTGGCCGTTGGGGGACAGTTTGGCATCCCCTTCTTCGAATTCTGTATTGAGGTAAGGGAAAGGTTTCTTGTCCCCAAACGTTGGAATCACCCAGATGTCGTTGCGTGTTTTGGGTTCGTTTACCTGTTCGATCAGGTAGCGGCCATCGCGGGACCAATCATCCACGCGGTGTTGGCGAGGATACTTGTCCATCGCCTCTTCCTGGCCCACGCCGCTCGAAGCCTTCTGGTAGGTGTCCACGTGGCCATTCCGCGTTGCAGAGTAGGCGATTTTACTTCCATCCGGAGACCACAATGGAACGTTGGCCTGTGGCCCGAAGGTGAAGCGCGATGCAGTGCCGCGCACCAGGTCGTGCAGCCAGATGTCCTGTACGCCCGATCCATCCCAGCGATCGACCGCAACCGTGGAGCCGTCGGGCGAGAGGGACGCCCAATTCATAGGGCCCGGCGCTCCCACCGTACCGCTTGGCTTGCCCGTCCGGTCGAACCAGGTGAGTTGCATCTTTAGGGTGGCGCCGGCGGCACCGGAAGTGTACACCAGGATGCCGTTCTGTGACGCGGAGAATTGGCCCTGGGCGACGGCCGGATTGTAATCCACCTGTTCGGCGACAGGCACCGCGTCTCCGGTGAGCTTGGCATTGGCAGCATCGAAAAGCTGGGCCATCAAGGTGGTCTCCCGCATGAAAAGCAAGTAGCCCTGATTGCCTCCAGCCACGCTGTCGCCGACCCGGGTAACGAAAACTGCGTTGGAATTAGCTGCCAGAACCTCACGCCGGGTTTTGGAGCCGGGTTTGGCATCGATACTTTCCATGTAGATCCGGGTTTTCTCCGAATCTGTGTTTCGCGAGGTGTAGAGGAAATGGCGGCCGTCGGGCAAGAACGATGGGAGACGATCCTGGATGTCTGAGGCGTCACTGTCGAGTTTACTCAGGGGAGTTGGGGTTCCGCCCGCGGCTGGGATGCGGAAAAGGCTCCCGCCCTGGATTGCATAAACAATCAGGTCTTCTTCATTCCATGTGCCGCCGCGGCCGCCCGTTGGGACGTCGCACAGAGTCAGCGCAGGCCCACCCGTCACGTCGATCTTTTTCAGTTTGCCGCCGGCGAAAAACGCAATCCAGCGGCTGTCCGGCGACCAGAACGACAAGCCGGCATCGTCGGTGCCGGCCAACTGGCGGGCGCTGAGCGCATCCAAGTCCCGAAGCCAAAGTCCAGTCTTCCCGTCGACTCTGGCGGCAAAGGCCACATGGCGGCCATCGGGCGAAATCATCGGGAGGGAGGCTCCACCGAGCACCGCCTTCTCGGGCGTTTGCAAGGACATCCGCAGGAGCTGCGGTTCCTCAGAGTAATGGCGCCAGGCGACAAAACCCAATCCCAGCGCGGCCACAATCGACACCGCCGCAACCGCCCAGCCCATGTGGGACAGGCCGTTGGCCTGTCTCGGCAGGCTGAATGCCTGCCCGACCTGCTCTTCCAGGAGCAATTCCGCGTCGCCGATATCTCTCAGCCGTCGCTTCGGATCTTTCTCCAGACACCGCCGCAGCATCCGTTGCACTTTGGTCGGGACCTTCGTAAAATCCGGCTCTTCTTTGATCACCGCAGCCAGCGTGTCCGAAACCGTCTCACCTTCGAACAATCGCCGACCCGTTAGCATCTCGTACAACACCACGCCAAACGCCCAGATATCGGCCCGCTTATCGACATCTTTCCCGCGCGCCTGTTCCGGCGACATGTATCCCGCGGTGCCCAGAATCATCCCCGCGACTGTCAGCATGGTTGGCGAGTCCGGAGTCACCTCGGCATATTCAGCCGACTTCGCCAATCCGAAGTCCAGGACCTTAACCTTCCCGTCCGGCTTGATCTTGATATTCGCGGGCTTCAGATCGCGATGGACGATGGGTTTCTCATGCGCCGCTTCGAGCGCATCGGCAATCTGCTTCGCAATACCCAGCGCTTCTTCGAGAGGGATCGGGCCCTGCGCGATCCGCTCCGCCAGTGTCGGACCCTCGACAAACTCCATTACCAGGTAGTTCGGCCCAACGTCGTACAGGGTGCAGATGTTCGGGTGGTTCAGCGCGGCAATGGCGCGGGCTTCCCGCTCGAACCGATCGGTAAATTGCTGCGCGGAAACCTTGATCGCAACGTCGCGATTGAGCCGCGGATCGCGCCCCTTAAAGACTTCCCCCATGCCGCCCTTGCCGATCGACGAGACGATCTCGTAAGGTCCGAGGCGCGTAGGTGCGGAAGCGGCCATGTCAGTTGTAAATGTTGATCAATTGTACCGAAAAGTACGGCAGGAGAGAGTCACGTTAACGCAGGATGCGCGCGTAATCCTGCTTCGCATGAAACAACCGCTCGATGGCGACTCCGGCGCGATGCGGATTGTAGGCGATCCAGTAGTTCCCGAAACCCCGAACGGGCCAGAGGCGAATACCGGCGCGCCGGCCTCCGCGGAGTTTGTGAGCAGATCCCATCCCCGGCATGCGCGCCAGGTCCTCGTACGTGCGCTCGACGGCTTTGCGAAACCGCCGCGCAACATCCAGGCTGGCGTGTTCCGCAAGATACACATAGTGAGTGGTGAAGTCCCGCCGCGCCGAAGGACGCTGAATGGCGCGCGGGATCAACTACGACGGCTCTTCGCTCTTTTTAGAACGGGCAGTCTGTAAAACGGCCAGCGCTGCTCGTTCCATTTCATCGAAATCGCCGCGAGTGGCTTCGACGTAATCTCCACTTGCTGCCGCCTCGTCGAGCAGCGCTTCCAGCCGCCGGTCGAAATGCTCGTCGATCGAAAGAGGTTCGCCGCGCGAGAGGCTTTCCATAATCGCGGCCTCACTGCGGACAAGATCGGCGATGAAGGCGTCGGCGTTTGGGTAGCCACCGGAGCGGACCCGGCTCGCAATAAAACCGGTCAGAGAATCGGGGATCGAGACGTCCATCGGGCTATGCTCCTGCCGTTTTCAGTTTAGACGATCTTACGCGAGTGTGCGATGGAAAAGCTCAAACACGAACTGATAGCAAAGACGCACCAGAGCCGGGTCGTAACGCGCGCCCTCATCGCGCAGGAACGCATGCTGTCCATTGACTTCGATCCACTGGAAATTCGCGCCCACTTCTTGGAGGCGCGCGTGAATCAGGTTGCGGCCTTCGAGAGGTACATGTGGATCCTGCCTGCCCCAAATGTGCAGCAGCTCACCCTTAATCTCGCCCGCGCGTTCGAGCGAATTGTCGTTCATGCCTTTGCCGAGGCCATGGCTATGGATGTCGGTCGCGTAGAAACACGCGGCGGCCAGGACGTCCGAATTCATAGCTGCTCGAAACGCGAGGTGACCACCGGTGCAGATTCCCATCACACCGAGCCGGCCGGTGCAGGCGGAATTTGATTTAAGGAAATCGAGCGCGGCGCGCGCATCGGAATCGTAAGAGGAAAGCTCTTTGCCGGTTTTCCGCGCATTGCCCCGTTCGCCTCCCGCCTGATCATAAGGGAGGACAGTGCCCATGGGTTCAAGCTCGTGATAGATCTCCGGCACGACCGCCAGGTAGCCGTGTCCCGCGAGATATGCGCCCGTTCGCTGGATCGGCCCGGTGATCTGGAAGATCTCGGAAAATAAGACGAGCCCCGGATATTTTCCCTGCGCCGCGGGCTGATAAACCATGGAGCGCATGGGCCCGGTGGGCGTGGAGATTTCGACGGTGGATTCGGTAACGGTCATGAGCCACTATTATGCTATGAGAGCGGGATTTCGGTACCGCTCCTTGACAGTCGCGGCTCAGAATTTAGCCGGACTCACCGAGCGGTAACGAAATGACCGGAGCGCTGATATGACTCGCGGTCTCGTACTCACGCACGGAGCGGGCGGCAATTGCAATACGCCGCTGTTGATCGCCGTCGACAATGCGTTCCGCGCCGCCGGTTTCGAGGTGCTCCGCTTCAATCTGGCGTTCCGGCAACGGCGTCCGTTCGGTCCACCATCTCCCGCGACCGCAGCCCAGGATCGTGACAGCTTGCGGGAGGCGGTCGCCGAGATGCGGAAGATCGTTAGCGGCCCGATCATCCTTGGCGGGCATTCCTACGGAGGCCGGCAAGCGACCATGCTCGCGGCGGAGGAACCTGCGCTCGCCGATGCGCTGCTGCTACTTTCTTATCCGCTCCATCCGCCCAACAAACCGGATCAGTTGCGGACCGCGCATTTCTCTGTCTTGCGGACGCCTGCGTTGTTTGTGCATGGCACGAAAGATCCGTTCGGCACGATCGAAGAGATGCGAGCCGCGCTGGAGCTGATCCCCGCAAAGACAGAACTCATAACGCTCAGCGGATTGGGGCACGACCTGGCGCAAGGGCGTTTCGACGTGGCCCAACTTCCTCCTCATTTTGCCGGTGTCGAAACATAACGCGTAACGCGCTCCGCCAGTCGGCAGCCAGGCCGATCGAAGTGACATCGATTTCAGGCGAAAAAAAGCGTACCAGCGTCTCCGTGGTCGAGTGAAATTCGAGCGCCGGCGCGACCAGCAAGATCCGCGGCAATTCCCGGCTGACCACGTGACCGGCGAAGTAACCAAGCCGCTCGAAATCTCCGGCGAGCAGATGTTTTCGCACGCGCAGCCAATAGTCGAGCGCCTGAAACGGAAGCTGCAAATCGGCAGTGGCCTTGAGCTCGATTACCGCCAGACGGCCCGTGTGATCGATGCCCAGCAGATCGATCACGCCGCGCTCTGCAGCATGGAATATCGGGACCTGACCGTAAATGGGCACACTGCGAAGCGACGCATCGATCGTTTCCGGACGCGCCCGTACCTGCGATTCGAGCCAGCCTTCCGGGTTGAGCGAATAGAGCGGATGTTGCCGATCGCAGGTATCTGGATTGCGCACGCGCGCGATCTCCGCCGCCATCGCCATCACTGTTTCAATGCTTGCCCGTTTTCGTTTCGAGATTCCGCAGGTGAGTTTGCCTCCCGCGGCGCGCGCGAACTCAAGACCGCGGACCTGGAAGCTGACGGAGCCGTCGGTTTGTTCGACGCGGTCTGTATCCGGAAAGTCAGGGAAAGCCTGGATCTCAGTGTTGGGTGCGACCGGACGCCGGCAGGGCGGCAGCGTGGATTCGACGTTGCCTGCGTCGGCAAAGTCGATCGCACCGGCACGATCCTTTTCATCGAAGGCGAACACCTGGCACTCGACCGCGGCGGGATCGATGCACGCTGCACGAATCACTATGTCCCTCTCGCATCCCAGCGGCACGAAGAAAAGTAATCGCCCAATGGAAACGGCCTTTTCGCGCCGGCGCAGGTAATCGAGCCAGATCAACCCGAAGGGGGAGATGCCTGCGCAGACCGAATCCGGTGCGGCCGCCATAACTGCCATGCCAACCGAGCCGAGTTTCAAAAAGGCACGCGTATAAGACGGAGTCAGGCTCTGCTCGAGGTTGGGCTCGGAGCTGATTTCCACGATGCGCCAATCGGGGAATTCGCGCGCGAGCATCAGGTAGAAACGTTCGCGGAAAGCGTGGCGCGAGGTCTTGCGTTCCAGTTCCCGTCCGTTCGGAGCGGCGAGATCGGCGATTTCGAGCTCGCCCTCCGACTTAGGAAAGCGCTCAACGAGAAGACAAATCCGGTCGCGTCGCTGTTCCTTTACTCCCAGGATCTTGCGCACCAGATTGCGCTGCCGGTCCCACGCCTGGAGTATCAGGCGGCCGTTCCATTCGGAAACGCTCCACTGATCGGCGATCAGAGCCAGCGGCTCCTCGCCGGGATCGAGCACCGCGGGACGAACGGCTCCGGCGATGAAACCTTCCAGAACGGCTTGTAAGTTCGATATTGAAACGGATAACGACACGCGCTCCCGAGGTTAGCAGCGCGCGCCGATGACTCGCGTAAGCCCCCGAGGTCGCGGGTTATAGTCGATAGAACAACCAACTATGGTACAGACGGACAGGATCGCGCTGGTCACTGGCGCGGGCAGCGGAATCGGCCGGGCGGTGAGCCTGGCCCTTCAAGCGGCGGGATATTCGGTGGTTCTGGCGGGAAGGCGCGCGGCGGAACTGGAACGGACCGCGGCTTCGGCTGTGCCGAACGGCGGCAAGATGCTGGCGGTCCCCACCGACGTGAGCAAACAGGAATCGGTCCGGGCGCTGTTTGCGCGAGTGGGCGATGTGTTCGGGCGGCTGGACGTCCTCTTTAATAACGCGGGGAGTAGTGCAAAAGCGGTGCCGCTCGAAGACCTTTCTCTCGAACAGTGGAACTCGGTCGTCGGCGTCAATCTGACGGGCGCGTTTCTCTGCGCGCAGGAGGCGATCAAGCTGATGAAGGCGCAGCAGCCGCGAGGGGGCCGAATCATCAATAACGGCTCGATCTCGGCGCATTCGCCGCGGCCGAACTCCGCGCCCTATACGGCCACGAAACACGCCATGACGGGACTGACGAAATGCATCTCGCTCGACGGCCGGAAATACGAGATCGCCTGCGGGCAGATCGATATCGGCAACGCCGAAACGGAAATGACCGCGAGGATGTCCGACGGCGTCATGCAGGCGAATGGCACGAAAATGCCAGAACCGCGCATGGACGTTCGCAACGTCGCCGACGCCGTGCTCTATATGGCGAACCTGCCGCTCGATGCCAACGTGCAATTCATGACACTGATGGCCACCACGATGCCGTTTATCGGCCGCGGATAACCGGGAAGCCAAGCCGAATTATCGAGCCTTGGCCTGCTCGCTCAAATAGGCCAGCGCTACTGCAACGCCGCCCTTCTTGTGCGGGATGCCGGCGACTTCCAGACCCATCTCGACACCCGCCAGCGTGCCGGCCAGCATCAGATCGTTGAAGTCGCCGATGTGGCCTATGCGGAATACTTTTCCGGCCACTTTGCCCAGCCCCGCGCCCAGTGACATGTTGAATTTCTCGAGCACCAAGGCGCGGAAAGCCGATTCCTCGAAGCCTTCCGGCATGAAAATCGACGTCACCGTGTCGCTGTATTCGCAAGGATCGAGGGCGCAGATCTCAAGGCCCCATGTGCGCACCGCGCGTCGCGTTGCTTCCGCATGACGGCTGTGGCGTTGAAACACGTTATCGAGGCCTTCTTCCTGCAACATTGCCAGCGATTCCTTCAATCCATAGAGCAGATTCGTCGCCGGGGTGTAAGGGAAAAAGCCGTTCGCGTTCGTCGTCAGCATATCGTCCCAACGCCAGAAACCTTTTGGCATCCGGGACGTCTTGCTTGCCTCCAAGGCCTTCGCGCTGATGGCATTGAAGGCCAGCCCGGGAGGCAACATCAGGCCCTTCTGAGAACCACCGATGGCAACGTCTACACCCCATTCCTGATGGCGGTAATCGATCGATCCCAATGAGGAGACCGTATCCACCATCAGCAGCGCAGGGTGCTTCGCTTCGTCGATCGCCTGGCGCACGTGGACGATGTTGCTCTTGACTCCCGTGGAAGTCTCGTTGTGGACGGCCATCACAGCCTTGATCTCATGACCGCGATCAGCCGCTAATCTGGCGCCGATCTCGTTCGCATCCACGCCGTGCCGCCAGTCGCCTGGGATGAGCTCGACCGCAAAGCCCATGTTTCGCGCCATTTTCGTCCACAGCGCGGCGAACTGGCCGGTGTCGGAAGCCAGCACTTTGTCGCCGGGGTCGAGGGTGTTCACCAGAGCGGCTTCCCAGGCTCCCGTGCCGGAAGCCGGAAAAATAATGACGGGGTCGCTCGTCTTGAAGACCGTTTTCATGCCTTCGAGACAAGCCTTACCCAACCGGGCAAATTCCGGACCGCGATGGTCGATGACCGGCCGGTCTATAGCTCGCAGAATTCGGTCGGGAACATTGGTGGGTCCTGGGATTTGAAGGAAGTGTCTGCCTGGTTGATATTTCATATCTGTGTTCAATATATGTTGGATGTTGGATACGGGCTTTGCGGATGCTGCTATTCGACGGCCCCGAATCCGTGGACGTCGTTCCCTTAATGTCGCCTTTGATGCTAGCACACGCCAAGTTGTTGATTCCGGGTTGCAAAGCGGAATGGCTCGGCCATCCTAATTCATTTCCCCCCCAGGATCTTCTACGGCCGAGGGTACTTCCGGAAAGGCGCAACGGAGTCAGTTCCGGGAAGTCCTTCCTTGTCCGAATCTTTGCAGAAATTGCAGACGCCATCGATAATGAGAATTCGATGTGTTGCAGGCTATCGGCAATTACCATTCATGCAGCGGTCGGATGATGGGTACTGGCGCCTCCCGGAACATGCGGACAGCGTCCCACTGTTGTATTCCATACGGGCCCGAAATTCCCCGTAGGTGCCAATATCCGATCTATCGCACTGCTTAAAAGCCTCGGCGCAATTCGTCCCCGGCGGAATCCGCCACTGGGGAAGATGAATCGCAACGCCGACGCGATCGACCGCTAACAGCGAGGATATCTTGTCACGGGCTCATAGTTTCAGAAGGAACATAATGAGAAAATAAATTAGCAAGGCTTCGCCAGGTCCGCTCTCGTTCGACGGAGCGGTGATGGACATACCCGAAGATCAAGCCGGAGCTGAAGCCAAAGAAGGCCAGAGCGAAGAAGGAAAGCGCTTGTAAACGCGGATCATTTCGTATGGTAACTTTCCGACGGTTTTCCTTTTTCCACAGCTTACGCCAGCGCATACAAAAGAGACGACGGAGACGGGAACTTCAGAGGAAATCTGACGGGGCGTACCGGTTATTCGAATCCGACTTAGCCAGAGCCGACACCTGGGAGAAGCGCGAACACATCGAATCCCAGCGCCGATTTGAATGTTCGAAGTATGACGACGAGATCCAAAGGATGGACTCGTTTGACCTCGCGGCGCGCGCGCGGAAATGTCGTATCGATGTCTCCGCCGTAGGACCGCCTCCGGCGCCGCACGATCACCATTGGATTCAAGGAACCCATGGAACGTGGTTTCTTCATGAGAAATCGTTCAGAGCTTTGGCTGAGCTCGTCGAAGCGGCTGAACATCAACGCAGGAAGAGAAGAGTTGAAGTAAGAGACTTCTGGTGGAAACGTATAACAGCAATAGCCGCGATAACCGCTGCTATTGCAAGTATTGCAGGCCTGGCCAGGCACTGCTGATCTACGCGACGGCCAGTGTCTTCTACCACATCCGTCTGGTAGAAGTGATCAGAGATTCAAGACGTGATCTATCTTGCTATCGTAGTCGTATTTCAACGCGACCAGCCCATTTCCGGCACCTTCGTTTCTGAACTGGAAATTCACCACGGTATCGATGAATTTTCCGCTGAATCTCGCTTGCCCGACAATGATTCCTGTCGGAAGAACTTGCGAAGGTACACGCAAGTCCCCTCTTTCCCACGAGCTTTGATTGACGCCGTAACAGCATTCTTCGTCACGATACTTGAATGCAATATCCAATGACCGTTCTTGCCGGACCGGAAATAGTACTCCCGGCGCGCCTGTTATGTCGCCCGAAGGTGTTTTATCGCCTGAAGGTAAGCGATCGCAGGGTCCGGGTGCATCGGCCCAGTGGCCGTCCATCGCAAAAAGCACCGTACCATCCGGCCTTCGAAAAGTCACTGATGCCCGAACCTTCTCCGCTTCAGATTCGTTTCCCGGGAAACGTGGATCGTTAACCATCCGAAGCCTGATGCAGGGTAGCCCTTCAGCGGCGATCGTACCCGTTTTTCTGTCCAACAGATTGACCACTTCCGTCCGGAGCGCGTCTCGGGCCGGCACTATTCTCGGTAGTGCCCGGAAGCGCGATTCGAGTTCAGCGATTCGGCGGTCCCGCGACCGCAGACTTTTCCATTGCCGAAACCATTCGATTACCGCGGAGACCACAAAACAGATTCGGATCCACGCCCAATAGTGGGTTGTCGCTTCCGTCGGCTGATTCGCGAAGAACGGACTGTCTCTGATAACAGTCAGGCTTCCGCTCGCTACTGCGAACATAAGAGGCAAAAAGCGAAGGAACGAGCGTGCGGACCAGTTCTTTTTCTTCATGCTGCAGTGCGGATTCTAACACGTGGCAACAATATCCAATCAAACATGCGGCTCAACGGCGCGTAACACCGGTTTCCGCCGGAGAGGACCAGTTGACGAGCGAGACGAAGAATACGAACAATAAGCACAAATATCGGTGGCATTCCCTGGTCTCGTTCCCTTAGCGGATAGAGTCTCCTGAACATGAAGACGTTCACACACTGTCTATTTGATAGTGGCCGGAGCCTGGTTGCAACCGTGTCAGTACCAGAACAGGCCAGTGCCGAGGGAGGGCCGCTTCCAATAAAGATCTGCGGTTAACCGCTCATGATCGGAAGCGATCGCCAGAACCGCACAGTGTGCTGCCGGAAACGCCTCGGCGCGCTGTGGCTTCGCCTGGTAAGCCCGGTGTGGACGAACTATCGGACGCTGGAGTAACATTATGAGACTCCGGCGGATTCTGGTTTGATTTAACCTTGTTGTTTTCACGGAGCAGGACACAGGGAAGGAAATGCGACCTTTCGGAGGCGCGGTGCGGTGGGCAGCGTTGCTGGTGAGCTGGGTAGAAGTCGCTCCGCCGGTTTTGGCGCAAGTCATCCATCCACCGGCGATTGCATCGATATCCGTCTGTAGCCCCACGGGCGCGGGAGGCGCCGGAAGCTGCCCGAGCGGCACGTCCGACACTCACCAGATTGTCCTCGCTCCCGATGGCAGCGGCAATGCGATCAACAGTTACAACGGCATGGTCGGCGTTTCCGATGAGCACCAGTCGATCTTTGCGCCGGGCGCTTTGCAAACGAACAACGACTACCTGTTCTTCGTCGCAAGCCACGTGAATGGGGGTGCGCTCAGCACCGGCGTGGTTGTTTTGTCCGGCGGCTCTGGCCCTGACAAGAACGGCCAATGGACTTTGGATTTCCCCAAAACGGATGGCTACGGTTCCTACGCCTCCGGTTACGGCACGATTTTCGTTGCCCCGACCGCTCCGAATTGCCCGACGGCCGCCAATGGTAACCCCGCCCTCCAGGACTCGACTTTCGATCTGACTTACGCGGCTCCGGGTTCCGTGGCTGTCGATCCCACCAGCCCTCCCGGTAACCTCCTCATGGTCTATGAAGGAACGAACACCTGCTTCGGCATCAGCAGCGGTTCCAACAACGGCAACAACTTTTACTCCTCGGTCGGCATCGCCACATCCCGGGACTTTGGCCACACCTGGCCCACCTATCGCGGCACGAGCGGATTCAGTTTTGTCCCGCTGCCCGGCGCAAACAAGAACCAGGGGCCCGGGGCCACCACGGGCGCTCTCGGCTCATCCGTGTGCATGGGCAACGATTGCACGACCG
>JBEKTF010000042.1:0-49926 GCA_049516355.1 Bryobacteraceae bacterium
TCCCTCGATCTCCGCTTTCTGACTCGCGCTCAGGGCAAGCGCGGGCGCCGGACTGGGCATGCCCCAGTATAGGGCGATCCCGGCTATATGTAAATAATTATATAAGACAGGACACTAGAGCACGATCGCGCGTAGCAGCGAAGGCGAAGGCACCCGAAGCGGCCGCCAACTCAACCGGGCAGGTTCCCGGTCAACCGTTCACACTCGACACGTTCGTGCAATCACAGCGCGCAGCACCGGAGGAGCAGAATGTCAAAACAGAAACCACCTCGCGGCAAGTTCAACCTGGCCTCAGCCCTCGACCGGGCAGCGGGCAACCCGAAGCCCAGCCCACGGCCAGCGAAGCGCCTCCGGTAGTCAGTGGCGGCAATACTCGGCGCGTAACCGGATCGGCGGATATCCCGCTGAATGAAGAAGGCCGCCAGCAGGCTCAGGAGTTCGCTCAATCGCACGCACGGGCCGACCGGACCTTCTATGCGCCCAACAAGCGGAGCGAGGCCACCGCGCGCACGATAGACCCGAAGGCCAAGGCCGCCTCGCATCTTGAACCGTGGCCGCTGGCTGGGCATGAAGGCCGCGAACTCCACGAGGCGCAAAGCGATATCAACGAGCTGATCCGCAACCCGGACACCAAACCGCCAGGCGTCTCGCCGCATTCCGGCGAGCCCGGCGAATCGTTCAACGAAGTGCGGAGACGGCTGATCTCCGGAGCGCAGGAGCAAGCGGAGATGATGCCGCACGGGTCGAGCGTGCTCAACATCACCTCGGGCCGCGCGCTCCAGATCATCGACGCCTGGGGAAAGACTGGTAATCCAGCACACAACGCCATCGACATTCCGACGATGACGGCTGAGGCAAAATACCCGGTGGGCCAGATCTTCCATCTCGGGCCGGACGGACTCGATCCGGTGGGCAGAATCCAGCCGGGCCAGAACTACACCGTTCACGCTTCGACCGACTGGAACACAAGCACTACACAAAACGGCCCCTCATTTGAGGGGGCGAAACAGGAAGTGCCACGTGAAACACGCGGCGCAGTCGAAACCCAGCCCCTTCCGCTGAAACCGCTCCACGAGATGGACCGCGAAGAGCTGGACGATGTCATCAACCGCGGCTCGGTTTCGGAATCAAATCTCCTGGCTGAACTGTTCGGCGCCGATGCGCGGCGTTATCAGAGGCTGGAGCGAAAGGCGAATTCATCGACTGATCCGCAGGGCGCGGACAAGGCACAGGCCGAACTGGAGAGCATGGAGGCCAGTCTCTCCCCGGAGCAACGCGACCGGCTCTACGGGATCAACCAGCCGGAGGAACACGATCTCGAACAGGCGCGGTCTATTCGGAGTGCTATCGGACGCGTGGAGGGCAGCACTCCGCAGGAGCTTGGCGATTCGCTCAAGTGGGCCGTCAGTCGATTCGACCCCGAGAATCCCACCGCCAACGCGGAAGCATACGCGCAGTTGCGGCGCGGCGCACAGATCGCACGGGAGAACGGCTGGAATACGTCTGAAGTAATGGCCTCGGCTTACCAGGGCGTAGCTCATCGGTTTACCGATCCGGAAGACGCGGCGTTCATGCTGGAACGGTTCCGGGCAGCTCCCGCCGCTGGCCTCGGCGCGCTCCAGCCGCCCGGTGCGCGCGGCAGCGAGACCGAGATCCACGTAGAAGGCCGCGAGACCCCATACAAGGCCCGCTATGCGGTCCGCGAACTGGCGGACACCCAGCCGAGCCACAATCCGTTCTCGTTCGAGCGAAACCCCGGCGAGCAGGCGGCGGCCGATGCGCGCAGCCTGACCCCGAACGTCGGTAAGTACATCGCTACGGCGCTCGAAGGCGGCGGCGCGGATGCCACTCTTACCGATGTCCTCAACAGCAGGCGCGGCCCCGAGATCGTCAATCGTCTGATCGGATCCGGAATCTTCACCGAGGCCGAGCGCCCGGAACTGCTCGACGCGGTGACCGGCAACGTCACGAGCGAAGCCAAGACCCGCATTGGCAAGATGCTGCTGGGCGGCCTGTTCAAAGACTCCGAGGCATTCCAGGCAGCCGAGCCATCGCTGCGCAACAAGCTGGAGCGCGTGGCGGGCGTGCTGAAGCAGATCGAAGGCCGCCCCGGCTGGGATCTCACGCCAGACGTCAAATCGGCCATCGAAGCCATGGCCTACGAGCGGGACTATAAGGCGGCATACAATTCCCAGGTTGGCGGCTACCTCGAACAGAATCAGATCGGCATGTTCGGGGATACACCCAAACCGCCCGAGGTATCGCCGCAGGCGCGCCGGCTGGTCGAGTTCTTCCGCGATAACAATCCCACCGCGATCGCCCGTGCCTTCCGCTCTTATGCCGAGAAAAGCACCGCGCAGAGCCTGTTCGGAGACATCGACCCGCGCGACGCGTTCGAGAGCGCGTTTGGGCGATCCAGTGAGCAGGGCGCCGTCTCTCCCGAATTCCGCACTCTCGGCGTGGGCAAATTCATCGAGCACGATGTAGCGCCAACGCTCAAAGACGCGGCGCTCGGCCTGCGCGATACTACTGACGACATCCTGAAGGCCTTGGCACCTACGTTGCGCGGCGGCACAGCGCAGGCCGGCTGCCTGATATTCCGCCAGCGGCTCGGGGAACTGGCGCGGAAGACCGATCAGGCAAAGTACGCTGTCCGCCTGGCCGAGAAGTATTTCAACCGCCAATCGGAGGAGGCGAATTTCGATTTCATCGACCGGATGGAGCACGGCCAGAAGCAGGAGACGCCCGAACTGGATGGCATTGCCAAAGTCCTGCGGTATCTGTACGACAACCGCCGCGCTGCTGTTCAGGCGCTTGGCACTGGCAAGCTCCAGAAGTTCTACGAAAACTATTTCGCGCACATCTTTGAAAAGCCGGAACGCGCCAAGACGGTGTTTGCTTCGTTCTTCGGTAAGCGTCCGCTGGAAGGGCCAAAGTCATTCCTGAAACAGCGGAAGTATCCGACGATAGCGGACGGACGCGCCGCGGGACTGAAACCTGTGAGCGACAACCCGGTTACTCTTACCCTTCTCAAAATTCATGAGATGGATCGCTATGTCATGGCCCACCAGACGCTCGCGGACTGGAAAGAAGCGGGCATCGCGCGGTTCGTGGACGCCCGCGAAGGCAAGCCGCCAGCGGGCTCTCTCGCAGGGTAATTTCCTCGGCGCTCTCATCCGCACGCCGTTCGCCGCGATGGAAGTTCCAACGCGCCTGCTCATGGACGAAGTGGTTCCACGAATGAAGTTCGGAACGATGGCAGAGATGGCAAAGGCTGATATCGAACGTCTTGGCCCCGACGCTTCGTTTGAGGACGTGCGCCGCGTGATGGCAGAGACGGTCAACTCGGTCGACAACCGCATGGGCGAAGTAGCTCGGGACAACTTATTCTGGAATCGTTACGCAAGCGATCTGGCCATGTTCCTGATGCGCGCCGATCAGTATTTCCTCGGTACGGTGCGGGAGATCGGCGGGGCGGCGGCAGATGTCGTTCGGCAGCCGCTCAACGCTGCCCGCGGCGAGCCGGTGAATCTGAAGCGGCTCAGTTACGTCGCCTCGACGCTGATGTTCCAGATGGCCTATTCAGCCATGTACCAGAAGCTTCACACGGGCAAGTGGCCGGAGGAAGGCCTGGATTATTTCTACCCGAAGAACGGCCAATTCGATGAGAGTGGCCACCCGCAGCGCACCGGCCTCTGGAGTTACCTGAAAGACGTGTATTCTTTCGTTCGGCACCCGGTTCGCACGCTCGAAAACAAGGCCGCACCGGCTCTGACAATGTTCTCGGAGCTGATCCACAACGCCGATTTCTGGAACGTGGAGATCCGGCATCCGGAGGACAACCCGGCGCAGCAGGCGGCGGAAGTGGGCAAGTACGTTGCTACCCAGTTTGAGCCCCGCAGCGTTGAGAATTACCAGCGCGAAAGGAAGCTTGGCGCATCGCCGGAACTTCTCGGTGAGCAGTTCATGGGCATCACCCCAGCGAATGCGGAATTGAACGAAGGCCCTGGCGAACGCATGGCGCGCGAGATCGCGGCAGGCCATGCCGGGGATGAGCCACGAACGCCGGAGGCAGCAGCGCGGCGCGAACTGCGCCAGTCCCTCACGCGGTCCCTGCGCGCGCACAAGGGCGTCCCGGCGGAAGTGATCGAAGCCGGGCAGCAGGGCAGGCTGAGCAAGGAAGACATCCGGGAGGCGATCCGGGCTTCGCGTGAAACGCCCCTGCAGCAGGCTTTCAGTCGCTTGGGGATCGACGATGCGGCGCGGGTGTACTCAGCCGCGGACGCGGGCGAGAAAAAGCAACTGCAGGCGCTCCTGATGAAGAAGTTCCAGGCGGCAATTAAGAACGAGGCGCCAGCGCAGCGGATCGAGACGGCGCGAAAGGTCCGGGCGGCGTTCGCCGGGAAGTGATATCAGGGGGGAGTCAATGGATAATTTCGAGGGACGGGAAAAGCTCAAAGCTCTTCTGACGGAAGGTCTAGATATTGCTTCGCTATATTGCGAATGGCTGCAGACTCCCGGATCTTTTCGAGCGCCTTCTTCTCAAATTGACCCTCAGGAGACGCAGCCACTTTTTCGACCATCTGATTTATCTCCTGGTCTGTGACGATGCCTTTTTTCACAAGCATGTCAATGAGCTCCGCGAAGACGACGGTCTGGTTCTGGATCTTCGCCAAAAGAAATTTGGCTATCACTCCAACTTCTTCGCGTGTAGCGAATTCATCCGGCCCCACGGGTTATTTCTTTCCCCGGCGCGCCTTGGCGACCGTAGCTCGCTCGATCGCTTCGTAGACGTCAGTCTTCATCTCCCGCCTCACAGGCCCGCCAGATTGAGACCTGGCCGCCATGGGGGCGGGTATCCTTTTCGCCGGGTTCATGAGGCCCGGCTAGGCGGCCAGAATGATTGTAGCGCTGCTTTCGAGGCGTACGGCCGGGAGCGCTGCGCGCTGCCTGAAGGGCGCGCTAGCTCGTCAATTCTCTCTTGGCGAGCTTAATGACCCTGGCAAGAAGTGCGTCGTAGTGCTTTTCGTGCAGTTTTGCAAAGTCCTTCCCATCGCGTGTTATCTGGGCTTTTCTGCTGGTCTGGAGCGCTTTCATGAAACGCTTCCATTTCTGGTCTGGAAAGGCTGCAATTTCCGCCTCCATTTTCTTTCGCTGCGCCATGCGATTGAGCCTACAGCTACGACGGCCGCCAGGCAACCGGTCCTAGTACGGTACCCGTAACCAATCCTGTTGTGCGCGATCCGAGGTACATGTTTTGCTGATGACTGGAGGCACAAGTGCGCTGCCCGAACTGCAAAGCGGACGCGTCAACGCGGATCAGGCGAAACGCCGTTCAGCGCTTTCTTACCGTCTGGATGGGAGAGCGTAGACGCTTCAGGTGTCTTTGGTGCGGTGCGAGCTTCTGGGCGTTCAAATCAGATCGGGCTGACACGCGAAAAAGGCTGCCAGCGTAAGGCCAATCGGGTCGTTTCTGGCTCGCGATAAATCCACGAATCACAAGCCAGATGGCGGTGCCGCGGGCCAAGAGATCTGGAAGGAACTCCGGACGTCGCGTCCGGTGATGGAGCGCACTGCGGCCGTGCAAGCGAATTGGGCGGCCGAGTACGCGGCCCAGAGCTAAGGGCCTGGGTACTCAACTCCGTCATACCGGGCATCGACTACCGGGAACGCTCCCAGCAGGTTCTTGACTGCCTCAAGCCCTGTGACTCCGGTCTGCAGTGCTGCGTCGAGGAGTCGCATCAGGTTGTGGCCGTAATGCTGTTTTACGAACGCTGCGGTGACTCCATTGGTTCGGCAGAGTATCGTTTTGAGGGCCATTTCCGTAGCCATCCGAGCGGACTCGATGGCCTTGGGGCTCGGGCGGGTCTGGCACAACAGCTGAGTTGTTGAGCGCAATTCCTTATCGGCGCTGGCGAGGAACTTCCTCCAGTCGCTTTCTGCCCCGGTCGGCGCGAGGATTTCCGTGATGCCATACGCGTAGTCAAGACAATCCGCCCACAACTCGATAAAAACCGCGAGATCGTGGCGAGACCGACACATGCTGGCCCAAACCGGATCTGGCATGGATCTCGCAGCTTGACGCCCGTCGAGACGATACGTCCCATAGCCGAGCGGCACCTCGATGGGCCAGAACGCAGCGTCATAGAACAATGCACCGATGAAGGCTGGCAGGACATTGTGCGAGCCTGGGGGAGAGTGCGCGTAAAACCACTGGAAGACTGCGTCTGATTCTGGAGATCCGAACTCTATGGTCGAGCCTGTAACGCGTGACCACTCAAGAAGAGCCCTGAACGGTCTCGCGACGTGTTCAACTCCTTCGCGGGCCATTTTTTCGTTGAATTCGACGAGCCAATTCTCGGGTATCACGCTGCGCAACCTGAAGAATCTGCCATTGCTGATTCTCCCACTTGCGGTAGGTCCTGCCACACCGGGGAGCCTGCCGGCTTAAAGTCCCACGCGCGCGCTCGCGTTATCCCGGAACAGGCTGGCGTCGCGGACGTACCGGCGAAGCATGTCAGCGCTCTTGTGGCGCGTCTGCTTCATGATGGCCAGCTCCTGCACGCCGTTCATGGCAGCTTGGGTCACGAGCCCGGCCCTGAGTGAGTGCCCGGCATACTTCGCAGGGTCCAACCCCGCAGCCGCGGCGTAACGCTTCACCACGATCGCGACGGCCTCCGGGCTCATGCGATCGAGGATGCGGCCGTGGCGGTCGACGTGACGAAAGATCGGCCCGGTTGTGATTTGCGCAGCCGCGAGTAACTCTTGCAGAGCGCGGACCGGGCAGAGCTTCGAACCGTGGGCGATGCCGATGCACTGTCGGGCGCCCTCTTGATCGGTCTTCGATCTCCGGATGGTCACCTTCAGGCCGTCCTCGCGGAACTCGATGTCCTCGACGTTCAGCGCAACCAGCTCCGAGCGACGAAACGCGCCGGCGAACCCAACCAGCAATAGCGCGCGATCCCTGACCCCGATGAGCTTCTCCGGGAGGTTCGCCACCATCGCGGCGATATCGGCGGTCAGGACCGGCGCTTTGCCCTGCTGAAAGACTCCCAGCGTGCGACGGATACCTGCGAGAGTGAGCTTCACTTCTGCGGACGATGTGGGCGATGTGCAGTCGTGCACCTGGTGGAAAGCAGAGATCGCGGAGACGCGGCGCTGGATTGATCCCGCCTTGAGCTTGCTTCCGTCTGCGCACGCCGAGAGATACGCTGCCACCGTCGCAGGAGCGGCCGGAAGACTCTCCAGCCAGTTCTGCCGACAGAAGCGCTGGAAGTCGGCCCAGTCGCTCCTATAGCCGCCTAGGGTCGATTCCGCACGCGAGGCGCGGGCGTACCTGGTGACCGACTCCACGAACGGAGCGAGCGCCGCCCCCGTACCTTCGAATGGAATGATGGCAGCGCTCATGGGAGTTCACTCGGAGGGGCGGCGAACTCTTCAGGACGCCTTCCCTGCTTCCTCTGCCGCCGTTTCCGCGCGCAGTCTGTCCAGTTCCATCTCTGCCGCGACCGCGAGCACGTTCGGGAGCTTTCCGGCGCCGGGATCGTGCGCGAGCTCATTCCACCGGGCGAGAATGTCCTTCATGAGCAGGAACGATGGCTGGCCGGCATCGCGGGCGAAGAGATCGACCTCCCTGCGGAAGCTGGCCTCAAAGCGATCGCGGATCTCGTCTTCGGTGTCCCGTTTCGATGGATCGTAGGGCTTGCGTTTCCAGCTCTTCCTCTCCATCGCAGCGATGAACTCTTCAACCTGCGGAACCATGTGATCGTCATCAATCACGACACAGGTGCGGCCGCTGATCTGACGCTCGATGGCACTGTAGAGCGGGATTTCGTATTCTCCGGGGGAACGCGGTCGGCCACCGCTGCTGCGGTTCATGTGATCGTTCAGGATTTCGATCAACAGCCGCTTCTCCTCGATGGTTGAGTGCTCCTCAAAGCTCTCAAACTCGCCTTCCAGGCGCACTTTCACCTGTTCGTAGACCTGCCGGGCGAACTCCGAAAGGGCAGGCGGTTGTTTGTCGACGGGTTTCGGGTGTTCGGTTATCGGGGTTGCCAGACTCTGGGCCGGGCGGTTTCGTTTGGTGGTGGGCATGATGGTGTCTCCTCAAAACAAGGCGTAATGTGATGCAATCAGATATTACGCAGTTTAGTGCTGTGTTGTCAAGAGGCGTAACGATGGTTTATGAGTTTTTGTTGGACTCAACACTGTTTAATGTGACATTATCGATTCATGAGCGATGAGCTTCTAACCGTTGAACAAGCTGCAGAGCGTCTCCAAATGCACCCGGATACGGTTCGGCGGTTACTGCGCGATGGGCAGTTGCCTGGTCGAAAGATTGGGGCTCGTCAGTGGCGCGTTTCTGCGGATGCGCTGAAGTCCTACGTCGAAGGTGGTCAGAAGCCGGCCGTGCCGAAGGCCGCGGAATGATCGGGACGAGCCCCCGGCCCGGATATGCTGCACTCGCGGCTGCTCGCTACGACGGGCTCAACCCTGACGGAAAAGCGCCAATTTATTGGATGTCTGACATGCGCTCGATGATATGATCTAAGTGCGGAAGGGGAAAATGCTCAAAACGAAGAAAGACGTTTCATACAGCGGTGCCGTCCGAGTCGATTCGACCGGTCGGGCGCGCGTGGACGTACCTGTGCTTTTGCGCCAGAGGTCCGTCAGGGACACTATCGAAAACCTTCGCTCGACCCGCAAGTCCGCCCGCGCCAAATAGCCTCTTTGGCTGTCCCAAAAAAATGCCGTGGAATCTTCTGCTTTTCCCGCTCTTGGGAGGATTCCTTTTTATCCATGTCTGCCACCTTTACCGTTATCGTTCCAAGAGACTGGAGAGCGAGCGCTTGCTACTTCAATCCGCCTCTTGGGGTGCCATTTTTCTGGCGCTCGGTAGATTGGCGACGTTCTACGGTTACTGGTTCTCGTCGGGGAAGTATGCAGCTGCGCTCCTTGGTCAACTCGTTCCGGCCAAGGAAGACCCTTACTTCGGTACAGCTCTCGCCTCACTCCTGATTGGCTGGCTGGGAGCCCATTTGATTAATGCCATTTTGGGATTGGCGGAAAAGGTGCCATTTCTTGACCTAAAGCCTTTGAAACTTCGGATCGTCGAGCGTTACGATAACGGGCTCCTCAGGCTTTTTCATGAGGCGATGTATACGGACCGTCCGGTTTCCGTGACCCTCTCTAATCGCAAGGTGTATGTCGGTTACGTGGCCGAGCCCCCGTCAGATAGCCCCCATGATTCGTATTTCGCTCTTCTGCTTCTGCTCAGCGGATATCGAGATGAGGGCACCATGTCGATGGTCCAGACCATCAACTATGCCGACAAGACCGTCATCAACGATGAAAGCGAAGAGCCGTCCATGGCCTTCTTCATAACGCTGTCGATGACGAATGTCGTTAGTGCCAACGTCTTTGATCTCAGCATCTACGAACACCATTTCGCGCCTCGGCAGATGTTCCTTACAGAGCACTGAAGTGCCCAGTGTGTAATTGATTTGCGCCGGCGCGCCCTCCGTGGCGAGAATGAACGTTTGGCGCAATCAACCCTGGCCAGCAAGCTCTGGGCTTCCTTCCGGACGACGCCCGACCCCAGCTGGGATCTACAGCGAGAGGCGCTGGTTCTCGAACAGATCCCCACGGTCCGCCGGATAGCGCGCCAGATGAGCTGGATCTTCGCTCATGCGGACCTTGAGGACCTGGTCCAAACCGGCTACGTCGGCCTGATGCAGGCGGTTGATCGCTTTCAGCCAGGCAGCGGAGACTTTGCCCCATTCGCGTGGTTTCGGATCCGCGGCGCAATAGTCGACAGCCAGAAACGAGCCGCGTTTCGGAACGTCTTCAACCAATCCCTCGATGCGATCGCGGAGCGTAATGACGGCTGGCTGCCTCCCGAGTTCGATTGCGACCGTGGGGCGCTCCCTGATGAGCTGGCTGTGCAGGCACAGATCTCCGAACGCCTGGCGGCTGCCATTGAATCGTTGCCCGAGCGCGAGCGCCAAGTACTCGTTGCGAAGCTGGCCGGCAAGAAGCAGGCGAAGATCGCGCGCGAGCTGGGGCTCAGCGTCGCAGCGGTTGATACGTTGTGGGCCGATGCCCGGTGGTGGGTCGGGATATTTCTGAAGGGCCAGTGAGAATTCCCTTATTCGACCTGGGGAAACCCGAGGCAGCACGGTAGTCTTTTTCACGTTCATCTGCTCTCTCGGCTGCGATCTTGACACGACCATTACGCGTTTGCTGATAAAAAAAACCTAGACCATGCAGTGTCCACGCTGCGAGAGAACCCACGGCATAGGACGAATCAGACGCAGCGTATTTGAGCGTGTCCTCAAGGCCTGGTCGGGAGATCGAAAATTCCAGTGTCGCCTCTGTCTGTGTCAGTTTTGGGCGAAGTTATCGAATGAACAAGATCAGCGGGAGTATTCGCGGACCGATGTGCCCGCGACGGACTCTTCCCAACCTAGGGAATCCAGGGGAGCGCCCTGACGCCCGCATTCCACTCAGAAGCCTTGCGTGATGGATCAAAGCTCACAGACCCCGCCGAGGACGCGGTAACCCCGATCCGAAACGTTGCGCCTCCCGGTCAATGTGACGACCTAGCGGGCGCCGAATCCTTTCCCTGGATTCCTTACGAGGGCGCCCGCGCCTCCCGCGATCCCGTCGCCCGGACGCAATTCGTGATAGAGTCCTGACCAGTTCCGTGTAAGTGCAGGCGCCGTTCTTTTTCACTTTTTCAAACTGGCGCCCGCTTTTTCGTGACCACCCCCCAAAGCGCCGCGAACTGGCTCGTGATTCGGCGGATTATCGGAAGTCAGCGGACGCCACCTTTTTGGGTAGCTGCGCCGCGCAAGAAGAACATTTTCGTTACAATATGTTTGGGCCGCCACACCGGATTTGCAACCCGGTGATGGACCCGCCGCCGGCGGCCCATCTTTCACTCCTGGCGGGACAGGCGGGAACGTGGCAAAAGGACGGCCAAATATCGGCCGCGATCTCAACGGAAACAATTCAGGGCTGGACTTTTGGCCTTGGCAACTCTTCAAGTGGGGTGTCCGGCCCGCGAACCTGGAGGCTAAGGACCCCATCGAGCGCGCCAGCGAGCGCGAAAGAGAAAAGCAGATACAGGGGATCGGTCGGCGTTTGTCTAAAATATGGCCGCAGCTCTCATCCTCCGATCGCGCGTGGCTGTTTTGCGCGGCCGAACAGATAGCGGAGTCCGAAAGAACTAAGAACGAGTGGAACCCAAAGAGGCTGGGCACCGCGCACCACCGGCGGCTTTGCGACGCTAGGATCAGCGCCGCGAAACTGGGCAAAGAGATTCGCTTGCTCTTCGGCCACGATCAGGATGTTGTCGTTGCGAAACTTGTTCGGGACTTAACCGGCTTCGCTGTGGGAATGTTGCTTGCCACCTACCCCATCGAGAAGGTTGCCGCCACACGGGCCGCAACATCCCTCCTCGCAGAAGCGGCGCAGCGAATCAAAAGCCGTACGGGGCGTACACACCTTAAATTGATCACTGACCTTGCATGGCTGGCATCAGGAACGAAGGGAACTCCGCCCTCAGAGAGAAGCGTCCGTTACTTGCTCCAACTACCTGTGACGTCAAACACTTCCAAGAAAAAGACGACGCGAAATCGCCGAATTCGTTAATTCTTGTCCTAGTATCTCCCCACCCTTTCCCGGTATAAATGCTCCAGATGGGGCACGCCGGAACACTCCAGTGCGCTCCGTTCGAGCCGAACTTAAGGGACGCGATCAATGGAAGAGAGTAAGCGTTACACACTGTCCGAGGTGGCAGAGAAAACCAACATGTCGGTTGCCTTCTGGCGCAAACGCATGCGCCTGCGCGAGCTTGAAGTTGAGCGCTTCGGACGTTCCATAAGGGTGACTCAGTCCGCGCTGGACCGCTATTTGGCGCACTACGCGAGAACGCGGCAACGAGCAGCTTAACGGAGTATGCGGATTATCGCGATTAAAAAGGAAATGGCCTGCTCAGCGGTTCGAACGCTCAGCAGGCCGGAGAACAGAACCCGTGACCACATCCACACTACCGGAACTCAAAACCAGAAGTAAACCGCCATGACACACTCGCGCGACCGTGATCGATCTCGACCGGGCTCGCGTGTACCTTTCGGGCGTCCGCGCGCTGGCCGCGGAAGCTGCCGCGAGTCATTCGCCAGCCGTAGTTCTGACAGCGCTGCAGGTTCTTGCCCCTCAGGCGAAGACCGTCAATGAACTGGGAGTGCGGGTATAACCCATGTTTGCCATCAAGCCAGAGGCGCCCGCGCGATGAAGGTCATTGATCCAGACGGGCTGTTCGCTGGCGATCGCTTCAAAGACGTGACCGACGAAGCGCGCCTGTACTGGCCCTTCTTCTGGTGCGCTTCCAACGGCTACGGTCGCATTGAATTGAACCCTCATAAGGTCATCGGCCGGGCGTTCGCCGCGTTCCGGATTCCGCTGACCGAAGAGCGGTTCTGGTCTCTCATCGCCGAGTATCAGGAAGCGTTTCTCCTTTTCGTCTACGAATCAGCCGGCCAGCCCTGGGGTCAATGGGCAACCTCCGAAAAATACCTCTCACGCCACAAGAGATTTGAGGATACGCAGTCGCCAGCACCCAATACTGTCGACTTCGATGCGTGGCGGGATGCATACATCAGCAAGAAGCGAGCTAAATCTAACAGTGGCAACGTTCGCGGAAATATTGCCGAAAAACTTCTGCAACGCAGCCGCGAAATTTCCGCGCCAATTGTGCTTGAGGAGAGGTGTATTGAGGTGAGTTGTAAAAACAAACGCGCATCTGACGATGCGCATGTCGGTTCACTTTCCTCGATCGACGATCCACCGTTCGAAAGTCTCCCGGTCAATGGGTTGTTACCGGCAAAACCGGCGAAGGTGCACCAGGCTTCGAGTAACAAGCTCTCACCAGAACGAGAATCCCAGTTCGCGCAATTTTGGGGTGAGTATTGGACCCACAAGGCGAAACAGGAATCGAAAGCCGCATTTGCGAAGCACGTCACAGCGCCCCTCTTTGAGCGAGTACTGGCCGCAGTCCGCGCACAGAAGCGCGAGATGCTGGAGCGCGAACCCCAAAAGCGTCCCTATGCAGCAACGTGGCTCAATGGCCGCCGGTGGGAAGACGAACTTATCGAGCCTGGCGCGAAACCAGCGACGCCCGAACACTTCTTTTCCGACTTGCCGGAAATCCGACCGGCGCGGATACCTGAGGAGGCCGCATGAGCTCCGCGAGTGTGGCACTGGCGCACGGGATGCCGGCGAATGTCGACGCCGAGAGGCTCGTTCTTGGGTCTTTTCTGTTGCAGGGAGCAGAAGCGGTCGCGCGGGCCGGATCTCCGATCACCAGCGAGATCTTCGTGCTCGAAAAACACCGGCGCATCTGGCAGCGTATGGCCGACCTGCACGACCGGCGGGAGCACATCGACTACGTTACCGTCGCCAATGAGCTGAACCGTTACGGCGAGCTGGAATCGGTCGATGGCTTGAGTTATCTGGTCTCGCTAACCGACGGCCTGCCGATGCTCTCGAATGTTGATCGCTACGTCGACATCCTGGTCGAGAAGGCGGCACTCCGCCGGATTGCAGTTGTGGCGCAAAGCACAATGAATCGCGCGCTGGTTGCCGACGAGCGGCCCGAGGACATCATCGCGTCGACGCGTTCAGCTCTCGATGGGATTGAGACACGACGCGAGACCGCTTCGTGGATGGACTTCGAATCGACTGTGCAGGCGCACGGGGGAACGTTCGAAAACTTCATCTCGCCAGCACGCAACGCTTCCGCAGGAGGTATTAAAACACCATGGGCGGCTGTGAATGACTGCCTGTGCTCGATCCAGCCTGGAGACTTATTCCTCCTCGCCGCTCGCCCTGGAATGGGGAAGAGCGGCGCCGCAGTTCAGATGGCTCGACACGCCGCGGAGGACGGACACGGAGTCGCTTACATCTCACTTGAAATGTCGGCTGCAGCAATCGAGCGGAGACTGCTTGCGCAGATTGGTAACGTGGACAGTTTTCGGATGCGGTCCGGGTTCCTGACCGCGATTGAACGCGAGGCGATTCGCAATGCCCGGGAGTCCCGGATTCAACTTCCAATCGTGATCAACGACAAAGGCAACCGGACGGCTCCTGCTATCGTGTCGGCGGTTCGCGAGCTTCGCGGAAAGAGACCGCTCGGCCTGGTGATCATCGACCATTTCCACCTGGTCCGCGGCCTCAGCGCACGCGAAGATGAGCGGGTTCGTTACAGTCGGATCGCCGATGACTTCCAGACCGCAGCCCGCGAGATGGGCGTCCCATTCGTAGTGCTCTGCCAGCTTTCCCGCAAATGCGAAGAGGAAAACCGCGCCCCCGGCCTTTCGGACCTGAAGGAAACCGGAAAGCTTGAAGAAAACGCCGATGTGGTGATGTTCATTCACCGGCCGGAGATGTATGCGCGGAACCGGGGGAAGGCGGAACTTCGCGGTATCGCCGAGCTACTTGTTGCAAAGCAGAGGGACGGCGCCACCGGAAAATGCACGATGACATTCATCAGCGCGCAGCAGCGGTTTGAAACAGCAACCGAGGACCGTCCATGGCAATAACGAAGCAAACGACCATGTTCAAGCCTGAGCGAACGGTGAAGGCGAAGACGACGGACTTTGACCGCAGGAATATCGAGACCGCCCGGATTATTCTCGCGAGCCCGGATCAGCATGGCGGGGCTGATGCGTTCCCGGCAGTTTGGGCGCGCGCAGTTTTGAAGCGGCTGAATCAGGAGTACACACTGGCATGAGTGCGAGGAAGCCAGTGAAGCGCGCGGCCACCGACGCCAAAGCAGGGATACACACCGGCATGAGCAGGAAATCTGCGGAAATACTTCCCGCCCATAAAAAGGGCCGCCCAGGCCAGCCAGCTTACACACCGACGCCGGCGGACCGGGCAACTGTGCTCGCGATGAGCGCGGCTGGAATCCCGCAGGCCGCCATCGCTGGCTGTATCGGGACCCGCGGAATCTCTGAGCCGACGTTAAGAAAACACTTTGCGCATGAGCTCTCGGTCGGCACAACGAAGCTGAACGGCTTGTGTGTGCAGGGAATCGTTAAGGCCATGGAGGCGGGTGAAGCGTGGGCGCTGTGTTTCTGGGCGAAATGCAGGATGGGCTGGCGCGAGCGTGAAAAAGTTATTCCGCCGCAAGTGGACGACGCCGGCGGCACTTGGGAAGAATTCCTGCGGATTTACCAGAAGCAGGAGTCAGGAGCCCTGCGATGAGCACGAATGTGACGCAACCGGCCGCGGCGAGCCCGGAGCCAGCGCAAGCAGGCCAGACTTCCCCTGGTCGCGCAACTGAGCGCGTGAATCTCATACTGTCAGGCGCCGCGCTGGAAATCCTCGACGGAACCGCAGCGAAGATCCGGCAGGACACCGGCTGCCGTGTAAACCGCTCGGAAGTCGTCCGCGCGATGGTTGAGGCCTTCGGAGAAAGCCGCCTTCGGTTTTCTGGCGTCCGCAGCGAAAGAGACATGAAAAACGTCTGGGCGCGCCACTTCAAAGCGATCGGGCGAACGGTCGTGATGGCGGAGGCCCAGCGAACGCGATGAGCGCTCTCGACCCACTCTCGAAGCTCGTACACGATGCCGTCATCGCGGCGCTTGAGGAATCCGGCAAGCCGTTGCGCAACCGGCTCCTCGACACCGAAAAGGCCGCGGAATACCTCGGGGTCGAGCCAGACGCCGTGAAGCGGATGCATGCGGCCAGGAAAATCAGATCCGTAAAGATCTTCGACCGGAAGCTGATGTTCGACGTCAAGGATCTGGACCGCGTGATCGAGGAGAATAAGTAGTCATGGCTTACGGCTCCGGGTCCATCTACCTGCGCGGGAAAATCTGGTGGATTTCTTACATGCTCAACGGCAAGCAGGAAAACGAGTCCAGCAAATCCGCCGAGCGGAAGGATGCGGCAAAGCTGCTTCAGAAGCGCATGGGTGAGATCGAAGCTAATCGCGCCGTAGGCCGGGCGCGATCTCTTACCGTCCCGGACCTGTTGGACCGCCTCGATGCTTATTACATCGAGAAGGAAGCCCGGTCGATGGCCGATCTGAAAAGCAAGATCGCGGCGCTGAAGACGCGTTTCGCCGGCGTGCGCGCGTCCGAGTTCGGTTCCGATCACATCGCGCGAATGAAATCAGCGATGAAGCGGGACAAGGCCACAAACGCCACCATCAATCGCTACCTCGCGACGCTTAGGCGGGCGTTTCGCCTGGCTGAGCAACACGATCCGCCGCTGGTGGGCCGCGTTCCACACTTCGAGATGCTGGTCGAGGACAACACTCGTTCCGGCTTCATTACCGATAAGCAATACGCGGACCTCCGCTCCTGGCTTCCAGACCACGTGCAGGGGATGCTGATCTTCGGATACCACCTCGGGATGAGGAAGACGGCCTTGAAGAACCTCCGCCGTGACCAGGTGGACTGGGCGGGAAAGATAATTCGTGCGGACGCCGCGGCCGGTGCCAAGAAGCAAGGGCGGGTTCTGCCTATCTACGGCGATATGGTGCCATGGCTCGAAATGCAGATGGCCGCGTGGCCGAATACGCCGAAGTGCCGATGGATTCTCCATCAGGACGGCGCACGTATTGGCGAGTTCCGGAAATCGTGGGCGACGGCCTGCCGGGCGGCGAACGTTCCGGATCTGCTATTCCACGATCTCAGGCGATCGGCGGTTCGCAACATGGAGCGCGCCGGAGTGCCGCGATCCCAGGCGATGGCGATCACCGGGCACAAGACGGACTCGATTTACTCGCGATACGCGATCGTGAGCGAGCAGGATGTAAAGGCCGCCGGCGAGAAGCTGGGACGGCTGATGAAAGCCGGGCGAACAGAGACGACGGTTCAGGAAGGTCGAAAACAGTGAACCTTGAGAGGGAGTGGAGCCCCGAGCCGGGATTGAACCAGCGACATCCAGTTTACAAAACTGGCGCTCTACCAACTGAGCTATCGGGGCCAGAAACCGAAACTACTGCAAAGATCACTGCAATTTTACAAGAAACTGCAGATTGGCGGACGTTTGAAGGCCTATCGCATCGGTTTACAAATCAGATGCTCTACCAGCTGAGCTACGCCAGCGGGGGAAGCTTCATCATATCAAATAAGCCCGATTTGAACCCTTTTTGCGAATACAATAATTCCCATGCTGAAACCATTGATTGTCTTTGCCGCCGCAACCGGGCTCGTAGCAAGCGGCGCTTCCGCGCAGAGCATCGACAAATTCGTAATATCAAACGACGCGGCGGCCAAGACCCTGAACAAAGCCCAGATCTCGGCCGATACCGCGGCAAAGATCACCCAGGCCTGCATCGACTTCGCCACGCAGAACAAGATCGCGGTGAGCGTATTCATCATCGACCCCAACGGCGACATTGTCCACGCGCACCGCATGGACGGCCAGAATCCCATCAACATCGAGACCGGTCTGTTGAAGGCGAAGAGCGCGCTCTATACGAAAGACTCCACCCACCTGCGCGCCAACATGGTAGCCAATAACGTCGCGCTGCAGTTGCGCTGGAGCACGCTGCCGATCTTTCCGGTCTCCGGCGGTTTGCCGATCGTGGTGGATAATCAGCTCATCGGCGCCATCGGCGTGGGCGGCTCGACTCTCTACGGCATTTTGCAGGCGAAGTTCGCCGCGTCGTCCGTGCTGCCGCTTCCCTTATAAGCGGCCACCTGCGGATACGGGCACAGCGGACGCGTCCGCGTCGGCTTGCCCTCAGCAACCCGAGTCGCGATGATCTGGTCCGGAGCCTTGCCGTTTTCGACCCATTGCTCGATCGCCGTCAGGCGATTGAATTCATCGGTTCGCTCCTGGCCGCAATGCGCCCCACCGGGCACCATGAACAGGCGCATGGAATCCTTTGAACTCTTCGCGCCCGCCTTGGCCTCAACACTCTTGTAATAGTCGATAGCGCCGCCCGGAGGAATCGTGTAATCCGCCCAGCCCTCGTAAATGACCAGCTTTCCGCCGCGCGCGAAAAACTTCCTGAGATCGGGATTCACCGCATTGACCACCAGATTCTCTGGCTTGTCGGCCAACGCCACATCGGCATCGAAGTTGACGGGCCTCGTCTTCGCATCCCAGTTCGGGTCCCGGTACACGAAGAATTTGTAGTAGTCCGCCGCGAACGGCAGAGGTTGCGGACCACCCAGTTGCAGCCAGCCCAGTTCGCTCCCCGGGTACAAGCCGGAATAGATCTGTTTCCCGGTGCGGGGATTTTTTGGCCCGGCATAGATCTTGCGCGCTGCCGCAACCTGCGGAGCGGTAAGACACTCGGGACCATCTGCGCCCTTGCATTCCACCACCCCCGGATCGAACTTACAGCGCGTCGGGTCTTCGATCAGCCCATCAGTCACCCCGTCGAGCGCGTCGCATTGCTTCAGCACTGCGTTGTGGAGCACAGCCAGCTTCTCCTTGGGGATGTAGCTGGCCTCGGTCTCGTGCGCGGCCTGCCAGATCCACAGTTGCGAAAAGATGTGGTGAGTCTTGTACGCTCCGAATCCGCTGATCGCGATGCCGTCGTAATCGGCCGGGTAGCGCTGCGCTTCACCGAGAGCGGGAATGGTTCCGCCGCCGCACTCCTCCATGAAAGAGAATTTAGGGCCATTGCCGTAAAACGCCGCGATAATCGCCTTGGCCTTCACCGTCATTTCGTGCGCCGCGCGGTAGCCGAAATCGATCACCTTTTCGGGATGATTCAGCGCATAGCTCGAGTCGCCCTGGTGTCCCGTATCGCTGCCGACCGCGGCATAACCCATTCGCAGTGTGGCTGCGAGGGCATTGATGTCGACCGACCCTCCCAGGCCGACGTTCCCGACGCCGCGAAGGTTGTTATTCCAACCCGTGGCCGGCATCCAGACCTCGATCCTGATATCGGAGTCGCTAGTCGGCTTCGCGGTCAGCGCAACACGGCAAAACGCGGCCAGACTCTTAAACACCGCGGCCTGTCTGCCCTGCGCGCCCCCGGGCGGCGCAAATGCCCCGGCGTCCACCGATTCGGCCGACGTGATCGTCGCATCGGGCAAAGATAGAGAAGCCAGGCTTTCGCAGGGTGCCGCGAATGCGAGCGCCTGACTGAAAATCACCAGCGCGGCCGCCACACTCAGTGCGTTTCTCATAGTTACCTCGCCTTATAAGTCTTACTGAAACCATTACGGGCATTCGTCACGGTAAAAGAGCCGTTGGACAAAGCCGAGGCCTTGATGTACAGCCCCTGGTCGTCCGCGCCCTCCGCGATGTTCGCAATCTCCCTGTCGTCCGAGTTGGCCTCTTTGCCGTTCGCCACCGCGTAGTGAACCTGCCAGACATCTTCAATCCCAGGCGACGCCGACACCGATTTCCACCCTTCGGTATTGCCGCCCTTTTTCGGTCCGTTGTTCATGATGGCGACGCGCGGCGTCGTTCCATAGAAGGCCTTGGGCGAATCGTTGCCATGGCGCGAGGTCAGGTAGAGGTCGACCTTGCCGATGCGGTTATCCGGGCAAAATAATGCCAGTTGCTTGTTCAGAGTAAGGTCCGCCAGATCGAGAAAGCGGAATTTTCCCAGCTGGACCTCCACGCCGACGGATTGCGGGTCCTCGCCGGCCTCGCCCTTGTCGTTCTCGGGACGCGGCTCTAGTCCCGCGCAGTACTGATTCGGCTCGCCCTTGCGGTCGATGGGTTTCCCGCCCGCTTCCACAACCGTGATATCTAGGCCCTTCACTGCGATCTTGTCGCCAGGCGCAACTACCTTATGCTCAGCCTTGGCGAACGCAGCGGAGTAGACATCCGGGTAGGCCGGTTTGCCGTCCTGCGTTTGCACACTCGGGCCGTGATCGAGAAACGTTCCGATCGGGATCTGCTTCGCCAGCGACTCAACGCCGCCAAAGTGGTCGCCATGGAAGTGCGTGATCAGCAGGAAATCGATTTTCTTCAGGCCCGCGGCCTTCGTCGCCGCAAGGATGCGATTGGGGTCGCGGTCGCTATTGCCTGCGAAGCCGGTATCGATCAGCAACGATTGCCCCGACGGAGAAACGATCAGCGTGGACTGCCCGCCTTCCGTATCGATGGCATAAATGTCCAGCGTTTTTGCAGCTTGTGCGGAGACGGTGCACAACACAAGCGGCACGATTGAGTACAGAATTATTGAAACAGAGCGCATCACAACATCGTATCCAAACGCCCGCTGGAGTGATACGTTAGGCAGAGCCGCGACTGTAAAGGAGCGGAAACGGCGCACCCCGCTATGAGGTACTTCATTACTTTCACTTGCTATGGGGCGCATCTGCACGGCGACGAATCCGGTTCTGTGGATCGGCATCACAATGCGCCTGGAGGCCGATTAGCGGAAGGCAGTCCTGCGCGTGTCGATGTAAAACGCGACCAGATGGACCAGGAGCCCTATTATCTCGACAGAGATCGAAGGGCAACGGTACTCGGTGAGTTGCGCGAGGTTTGTATGCATCGCGGCCGGAAGCTCCATGCCGCGCACGTACGGACGAACCACGTTCATGTAGTCGTTGAAGCGAACGTTCGCCCCGAGTTGGTCATGAACACCTTCAAGTCATATGCCAGCCGCAGTTTGAACCGACGGGGGAGCGACGAACCGGACCGAAAGCGATGGGCGCGCCACGGAAGCACGCGATGGTTATGGAAAGACGAGGACGTCCAGGAAGCTATCCGGTACGTGGTTTCGGAGCAAGGGGAGCCGATGAAGGTTTACCTTGCAGAGTTACTGTAGAGTACCGCCCCTTTACAGTCACGGCGCGGAAACAATCGAAGAGGATAGGACTTATTTTGCCGCGACCTGATTTGTGGTCAACAAACCGCGCTCGATCATCGCTTTCTTGAGAATCGCCGCGGCGGGTGGAAATTCCTTCTTCGCGTTGGCGTAGAAAGCGCCCTCCGCCAACATCAGCGGAGTCCATCCCAGCTTGTTCTTTGCGTCAACCTGAGCGCCGTGGTCCACCAGATATTGCACCAGAGACGGCTGTCCGGAAACCACAGCTCCGTGCAGCGCCGTGCTGCCGCTCCAACGCGGGTCGCCCACTCCGAGGTTCAGCAACTCATCGATGTTCAGCGGGTAATAAAGAAGCGTGTATTGCGGATCGCCTTCCATCTTGTAATTACCGAAATCCGCGTGCGCGTTGATATCGTTGGCCAACTCAAGCGCCAGCTTCACAGCTTCCAGCCGCTCTGATTCCGGGCATCCGGTGAATGGTCCGGGAGTTTCACCCTCCCAGGTGCCCAGGCCTGCCGCGGCCATCAATGGCGTGATGCCGTGCGCGGTAGGCAATTTCGGATCGGCCTTGTATTCGACGAGCAGCCGCATATACGGCGCATCCCCGCCTCGCGCGGCGACATAGAACGGAGTCGCGCCCACATAGCTCAGCAGATGCCGGCCGAGTTGGATATTGGGCGGATTCCTCGTGGTGCCGCCTTCCTTATCAAACTCTTTTTCCTTCCAGGAAATGCGGATGTTTGGATTCGCGCCGTGCTCAAGCAGCCGCTTGGCCAGTTCAAGAGCCGTCATGTTGCCGGTAGGAATAGGCGGGGCATGAGGCACGCCGCCTACACCTGCCGCGCCATCCGAACCCGGCCTCCGCAACCATGCCAGCGTGTGCAGCGCCGACCCGCGCGGATCCGGCGCATTGGGATCCGCGCCGTGATCCAGCAGGAAGGACGCAAGATCGAAATACGCATTGACGACAGCCATGTTGAGCACGCTGGTTCCATCCGGCGCGACATCGTTGACATTGGCGCCGTGCTGCAGCAATACCGTCACCGCATCGGTGTGAGCATTCCGAACCGCGAACAGGAGCGGCGTGAAACCGCTCTTCGAACGCGCCTTGACGTCCGCACCGAACTCGATCAGCATCTCGACAGCTGCGGCATTGCCTTCCGATGCAGCCCACATCAGCGCCGTCTGGCCACGATACGGTTCCTTCGCGTTCACATCCGCACCGCGTGCCAGCAGGAGCTTGATCGCGTCGACTTTCCCGGTGAGAGAGGCCGTCATGAGCGCCGTCTCGCCTTCTTCCGAAGTACTATTCGGATCCGCGCCCGCGTTCAGCAGGTGTTCCACGATCGTTGCGTTCCCATTGGTGCACGCCAGCGAAAGCGGAGTAATGTTGTAACGCGTGGCAGCCTTCGGATTTGCGGCCGAAGCAATCAGCAGGTCTACCAGTTCGAGATTATCCCGCTGGGCCGCCCAATGCAGGGCTGTCGAACCATCCGCCTCGGTGGCGTTGACGTCGACGTGCTGGGCCAGTAACGAACGGACCGTCTTCGCGTCCGCCTGCTTGACGGCTTCGATCAGCCGTAAATCCGCAGTCGCTCCGAATGCCGAAGAGACACCCGCTATCGCCAACACAATCCGAAACCAGCCGTTAACAGGTTTCATCGCAACCCTCGCATACAATATTACAAATAAAGCAGATCCGAGCAACAGCGGGAGTATAATTAAGGCTGTTTTTCGTATGCGGCTGGCTTCATTTATCCGGAACTTACCAGTGGCGATAGTCGCGGCCGCCGCGGCGCTTCTCACCGCTCTTCCGGGCGATCCCCAACAACCCAAACAGCCGCATTCACCGGCTACTCCGGCAGTCGCCAGCGCCACGTTCTCCAAATACTGCGTCACCTGTCACAACGCGAAGCTGAAGACCGCCGGATTCGTGCTCGACCCTGCCAACCTTACGCACATCCCCGACCAGGCCGAGCAGTGGGAAAAGGTGGTTCGAAAGCTGCGAACTAACGCCATGCCGCCCGCCGGCGTGCCTCGGCCGGATGAAGCAACTTACGATTCAACCGCATCTTTTCTCGAAACTGAGCTGGACCGCGCCGCGGCCGCGAAACCGAACCCCGGCAAACTGCCTGCCCTGCACCGCCTGACGCGCACTGAATATCAGAACGCCATCCGCGACCTGCTCGCGCTCGATGCCCTTCCGAAAGAGATCGACTATTCCCTGCTTCTTCCGGCCGACAATTCGAGCAGCGGATTCGACAACATCGCCGATCTCCTCTTCGTCTCCCCAACCATCATGGAGCGCTATCTCGACGCGGCCAGGAAAATCAGCCGTCTCGCGGTGGGCGATCCGACGGCCCCCGTGATGGTCAACCAGTATCGAATCCCCGCGGAGTTGCCTCAGGACGAGCGCGTGGATGATCTGCCGTTCGGCACTCGCGGCGGCCTGGCAATCCGCAGCGACTTCCCGGCGGACGGCGAATACATCATCAAAATCGAGGTTTCCGCCCCCACCCCCGAGCTCCACCAGGTTGAGGTCTCCGTGGATGGCGAACGGATGAAGCTGTTCACGTTCAGGGGCAGAAGTTCCGTGGTTACGGTCGCCGGCCGCGATACCGGCAACAACGCTCCGGAGACCAGGAGCGGCGAAGTTCGCATTCCGCTCAAAGCGGGACCCAGGCTGGTAGGGATCACCTTTATTCAGCGCACGGAAGCGCTTGATGAATCTACCTTGCGGCCTCGCACGCGCAGCCGAGGCAACTTTCCGGCAATCGCGAACGTGACCATCAGCGGCCCGTACAACGTGAAAGGTTCGGGAGACACACCGAGCCGCCACCGCATTTTTACGTGCACTACTGACGACCTGCCGTGCGCCAAACAAGTTCTTTCCACGCTGGAGCGCCGCGCTTTCCGCCGTCCCGTAACCGATTCCGACCTGCAGGACCTCATGCCTTTCTACGAAGCCGGCAAGGCCGACGGAGGCTTTGAGCGCGGCATTCAAAAAGCTCTCGAACGCATGCTGGTGAGCCCGCAATTCCTGTTCCGCATCGAGCGCGATCCTGCGGGTATCGCTCCTGGAACGCCCTATCGCATCAGCGATCTGGAACTGGCGTCGCGCATGTCGTTCTTCATCTGGAGCAGCATTCCCGACGATGAGCTTCTCGACATCGCCGCCCGCGGCAAGCTGAAAGACCCGGCGGTTCTGGAGCAACAGGTCAAGCGCATGATCGCCGATCCCCGCTCGGAATCCTTCGTGACCAACTTCGCCGCCCAATGGCTGTTCCTGCGCGACCTCGGAGCCAAGGAGCCGGACGAGCTCCTGTTCCCCGATTTCGACGAAACGCTCCGCGCCGGGTTTCAACGCGAAACCGAACTTTTTCTCGACAGCGTTCTGCGCGAAAATCGCAGCGTGCTCGATCTGCTGAACGCGAATTACACTTTCATCAATGAGCGGCTCGCCCGCCACTACGGCATTCCGAACGTGGAGGGAAGCTACTTCCGCCGCGTGACGTTTCCGGCAGACAGCGTTCGCGGTGGATTGCTGGGCCAAGGCAGCATCCTGACGATCACCTCCTACGCCACCCGGACTTCCCCTGTGGTGCGCGGCAAATGGGTCCTCGAAAATCTTCTGAATTCGGCGCCGCCGCCTCCGCCGCCCAACGTTCCCGCTCTGAAGACAGAAGGCAGCGAAGCCGGCAAAGTTCTTTCGATGCGCGAAGCGATGATTCAGCATCGTGCCAATCCGGCGTGCGCGGGCTGCCACGCCCGCATGGATCCCATCGGTTTCGCCATGGAGAATTTCGACGCCATCGGGAAATGGCGCGACCGGGATTCCGGAAATCCGATCGACGCGTCGGGCGTCTTCCCCGATGGAAGCAAATTCAATGGAATGGCCGGGCTCAAAAAAGCCCTCCTCGCCCATCCCGATCAATTTGTCACCACCGTAACGGAAAAAGTGCTGATGTACGCAATCGGCCGGAACCTGCAGTATTACGACGCGCCGTCGGTGCGCGCGATTGTGGCTGAAGCAGCCCGCAATAACTACACGTTTTCATCCATCGTTTTGGGCGCGGTGAGAAGTTCCCCGTTCCAGATGCGGGAATCGCAGAGTGGCGAGTCCAACGCCGCCACCACCACTGCCGCCAACAGGAGATCGCAATAATGTTCATTACGAAAATGGCTTTGCCCCGGCGCACCTTCCTGCGGGGATTAGGCACGACTCTCGCGCTCCCGTTCCTAGACGCGATGGTCCCGGCGCTCTCCGCCGCGAGGTCCGCGAAAGCGCCGCCCCGGCTCGGCTTCGTCTACATCTCGAACGGCGTCATCCAGGACCAGTGGAACCCCACCGCCATCGGCCCGAAATTCCAGCTTTCACCGATCCTGCAGCCGCTCGCTCCTGTGCGGGATCAGATCAATGTCCTGACCGGTCTCGCCCACCTGCAGGCCGATACCTTCGGAGACGGCACCGGCGATCATCCCCGCGCCTCAGCGGCGTGGCTCACCGGCGTGCACGCTTACGACCGCACACAGCCCGGTATCGAAGTTCGCCTGGCCACCACCGCCGATCAGCTCGCCGTCAGGGAAATCGGCAAGACGACCAAAGTGCCTTCGCTCGAAATGTCCGTCGATCCTCCGACGGCGGGAGCCTGCGATTCGGGCGACTGCTTCTATGTGAACACCGTTTCCTGGCGCAGCCCCACCACGCCGAATCCCACGGAGTCTCACCCGCGCGTCATTTTTGAGCGCCTCTTCGGCGATGGCGGCAGCGCGGCTCAACGCCTCGCGCTGGCGAAGAGCACCGGCAGCATTCTCGATTCCGTGACGCAGGAGGCCAACCGCCTCGCCGGCACGCTCGGATCGGGCGACCGCGGCAAGCTCAGCGAATATATGGATTCCGTCCGCGAGATCGAACAGCGTATTCAGGGCGCGGCCCACTCGCAGGAGACCGAATCCATCGAGCTACCGGACCGGCCCATCGATATTCCCGCTTCGTTCGACCAGCACACCAAACTCATGTACGATCTGCAGGCACTCGCCTTCCAGGCCGACATCACGCGCGTCTTCAGCATGATCATTTCCCGCGAACTCAGCCCGCGCACCTATCCGTTCATCGGCGTCGCCGACCAGCATCATGCCGTTTCGCATCACCGGAACGATCCCGAGCTGATCGCGAAAAAAGCCAAAATCGACACCTATCACGTCCAGTTGCTGTCCTATTTCCTGCAGAAGCTGCAGTCAACGCCGGACGGCGACGGCACGCTGCTCGATCACAGCCTCATCGTGTACGGCGGGGGCATGGGCAACGGCAATCTGCACCGTCACACGGACCTGCCCTGTCTGCTTGCGGGCAAGCTCGGCGGTCAATTCAAGACCGGAAACCACCTCGCCTATCCGGAAAACACACCGATGGCGAACCTGCTCGTCACGATCCTCGATAAGGTGGGCGTGCATATCGACAAAATGGGCGACAGCACGGGTTCGCTCCAGCCGGACTATTTGTCAGTCGGCTGATTCATTACGCTAATTAATTCGCGCAAACGCGATGCACGCCGGCTCCGGAACATCCAGCGGCATTCCCGCCGAAGTTAGCCGTCCGCTTTTTGCATCCACGTGAAATAAGGTCAGCGTGTTGGAGGACTGGTTGCCCACGAACAGCCACGCGCCCGTGGGATCGAGCGAAAAATCGCGAGGCGTCATGCCGCCAACCGGTACATATTCGATCGGCGAGAGCGTACCCTTCGCGGCATCAATCGCGAATACCACAATACTATCGTGCCCGCGATTCGAGGCATAGAGAAACTTCCCCGCCCTGTCCACCTGCAACTGCCCCGTCGAATTCCTTCCCGAAAAATCCGCTGGCAGCGTCGAGATCGTCTGGATCTCGCGCACCGCGCCATCCGCCGCCGAGTACGCGAGCGCCGTCACGCTCGATCCATGTTCATTCAGGATGTAAAGCGTCTTGCCGTTGGGATGAAACGCAGGATGGCGCGGCGCCAGATCCGTCGCCAGCTTGATAAATGGCGGATCGGTGGGAATTAGCGTTCCCTTCCCCGCATCGAAGTGATACATCCGCACTTCGTCCATGCCGTTCTCCGCTGCGGCCACGAATCGGCCGTCGGGCGATATGGCCACTCCGTGCACGATCGGCCTTTGCCTGTCCGGATTACCACCGCCCTGAGGATGATGCGCGTCGGAGGCCGTCGCCTCACCCAAACTCCCATCGGCCTGGATCGGCAGCACCGCCAGGCTTCCGCCGCGATAATTCGCAACCACAAGCGCCTTGCCCGTCTTGTCGACAGTGTCATGAACAGGCCCGTCGCCCTGCGAAGCCACCCGGTTCAATAAGGTAAGGTAGCCGCTTTTCGGATCGATCGCGAAGGCGCTTACTTTATTGCCCATCTTCTCTTCGTACTCGCGCTCGTTCGTAGCGTAAAGGAATCGCTGGTTGGGATGCACGGCGAGGAACGACGGCGAGGGAATCGGCGCCACCAGGCCCATCGGCGTCATCTTCCCCGTGGAAGGATTGAAGCGGAACCCGTAGATCCCTTTGCTCGTGTTGCGGGTGTAGGTCCCGATGTAGACGAAGTATTCTCCCTTTGCCGAATCGTTATCGGCGCCCGTGACGCCCCAGGGAAGCGATAGCGAGAGGAGCAATGTAGCGGCGAGCAGATTGAGGGTTCGCATGGCTCTCAATATACAGCGGAATGTTTCCGGTTTAGATACCGGCCGAAACGCAGACGGCGTCATAGGGTTGGCGCTGCTTGATCCGGCCGGAGTACTCGAAGACATTCAAGGATTGCTCGTATAAATCCCGCGGGATTTCGATTCCGCCTTCCCACGCTCCCATGGTCTTGTATCGCGCGATCGCCGATGTGAGCGCTGCTCGGCTAATACCGGGGAAGTGTGCCGATTCACGGGCCGCAATTTCTTCGGCCGGTGTTGCCCCGACCCACGCTTTAGCTTCCGCAAAGGCGTTTACGAAAGCGCGGAACGCAGGGCTGCCGATGAATTCACGCGAAGCGCAAAGCGAACTGAATGCGTTCGGCGGCATGGACTCGCCTACCGAGACAGCCGTCCATCCAATGCCTTCTTCCTCGAGCAGTTGGGGCGCCGGGGCCTGCATATGGACAAAGTCGCCCTTCCCTGCCCGGAACGCCGCGATCATCTGCTCCGGCGTGCCTGCGTCGACGACGTCGATCTTGCCCCAATCGACCCCGTTATAGTGGACCGCGTAGCGAAACATGGCGAGCGGCTGCGACCCATGGTCGGCAATCAGAGTCTTGCCTTCGAGATCCTTCCACTTGAACGAACCTGCTTTCCCCCTGCCTGACAGGAAAAATCCATCTCGTCGGTTGATCAACGCGAAATGAAGCGGGAAGCCGGTCTCGCCTTTGTCCATTCTTGCCCAGTTGGTGGAGGGGGCCGATTGCATGATGTCCGTCTTACCCTCGCGGATCATCCCGGCGGCGGTTTCTCCCGGGGCGAGGACGCCGTATGTGTATTCGAGTCCGTGCTTTTCGAGGAATCCCGCGGCCATCGTGGAAATGAGTGGGCTGTAAAACGCGGTGTGGCGGCTGGCCACGATGCGGATTTTCATGTTGTCCCGCAATGATATGCCTTCCCGGAGGTTGCTGACAACCGCTCCGTCAGCGCGGGCTCCGGCCACTACTTCCGTCGTAAATTCCCGTCGTTGAAAATCTCCAGGTTTTGTAACCGTTTTCGTCCCCACAAAGGCCAAAGGGTTGCTAGCATCAGTCAGGCGATGCCCACTTTGAATGAGCAGGTTCACGGTCTTGGCAACGAGCTTTTGCAGGCGCGGGGGCATTCCGATCGGCTCTTCCGCCTGATCGCTCCCGAGAGTCTATATGAAAGGCCTATAGCCGAGCGGCACCGGCTCATCTTTTATCTGGGACACCTCGACGCATTCGACTGGAATCTTCTCGCTCGCCGCGGCATGAGCGCCCCGGCGTTTCATGCGGAATTCGACAGTCTGTTCGAACGCGGTATCGATCCTGCGCCCGGCGAAGCGCGCGAGGATTCAGCCGGCGACTGGCCGTCCCAAAACGAAGTCGAGCAGTACCGGTGGAAGACGCGGGCGTGGATTGACTCGCATCTCGAAGACCTTGATTCCTGGCTGGTGCAGATGGCGATCGAACACCGGCACATGCATGCGGAGACGCTCGCTTATCTGCTACACGGCCTACCTTATCGTCAGAAACTGGCTGCGGCAGGAGTTGACATTCCGTTGCACCGCCGTCCTGCGCCGGCGAATCCAATGATCGCGATCGATGCCGCTTCCGTAACTATGGGCAAGACAAAGGACCGTTTCGGATGGGACAACGAGCATCTCGCCCATGAGGTTTTCGTTCGGGACTTCCGCATTCCGAAATTCAAAATCTCCAATGGCGAGTATCTCGAGTTTGTGCGCGTGGGTGGTCCGGCGCCCCACTTCTGGCGGCCTGAGAACGATATGTGGTTATACCGGGGCATGTTCGCCGAGTTCCCGCTCCCATTGGATTGGCCCGTCTGGGTCACCTGGCAACAAGCATCTGCCTACGCGAACTGGCGGGGCCCGGCTTTCGCGCTCCCTACGGAGGCCCAGTTCCAGCTTGCCGCGCAGCGAACATCACCCGACGCCATCCGCGACAATTTCGATTACCACCGTTGGGATCCTATTGCTGTGGACGCGGATGAGACAACAAGGGAGGCGCCCGCGCAGATGACCGGCAACGGTTGGGAGTGGACGCGCGACCTCTTCACGCCGTTCGCGGGATTCGAAGCGCATCCGTCGTATCCCGGCTACTCAAGCGATTTCTTCGATGGTCAGCACTATGTGATGAAAGGGGCATCTCCACGCACGGCTCGTCTGCTTACGCGGCCGAGTTTCCGCAACTGGTTCCGCCCCGACTATCCGCACATGTATGCGGGCTTCCGTTTGGTGGAGAACTAAATCCCATGTTTGCCTTCGCGGCTTCGGCCCTGTCCGCTCCGCGCGTCGATCCCCGGTTTGCGCAAGCAGTCGCCGAGGGACTTACTCGCAAGAGACAGAAGACGCTGCCCCCGTCATGGTTTTACGATGAGGTCGGCTCCGCGCTCTTCGAAACGATCACTTTGCTGCCAGAGTACGGTCTGACACGCGCCGAAGGCCGGCTTCTCGCGCGCGCGTCAAGCGAGATTGTGCGCGCCTCAGGCCAACCGGATCTCATCGTTGAACTGGGCAGCGGCACTGGCATGAAGACCCGCTTCGTTCTTGCGGCGGCTACGCAACGCGGCCCGGTCGAATACAGGCCCATCGATATTTCGAGTGCGGCTCTCGACAGTTGCGCGACAACTCTGGCCGGGATGGACCGCGTGCGAATCGAGCCCATCGACGCGACTTACTTCGACGGAATCGATGTGGCGATGGCAGGACGAAAGCACGGCCAGCGCGCTCTGCTGCTGTTCCTCGGCAGCACCATCGGGAATTTCAACCGCACGGAAGCCGTATTGTTCCTGCGGCGTATCCGCAAGCATATGCAACCCGGCGATTGTCTTCTGCTGGGCGCGGACCTGGTCAAGCCCCGCGGCAAACTGCTCAGCGCTTACAACGATTCCATCGGCGTAACCGCCGCGTTTAACCTCAATATTCTCGCGCGCATCAATCGCGAACTGGACGGTCATTTCGATATCGCTCATTTCGCCCATGAAGCGCGGTACAACGAGCGCCTGGCGAGAATCGAAATGCATCTCCGATCGCGCGTTGCACAAGAGGTCCCGATCGGCGCGATTGACATGACAGTTCCTTTTTCCGCCGGCGAAACCATCTGGACCGAATCCTCGCATAAGTTCCGGACTGAAGAGGTTGTGCGGATGGGGGAACGCGCAGGCTGGCGTTCAATGCGTCAGTGGGTCGATTGCGAGTGGGGATTCGCCGAGATGCTCTTCCAGATCCGTTGACCGAAATGAGCGCGGTTGAGTTTCGTCACGTCCAGTTCCGCATCGGCGATCGAATCATTCTCAACGATCTGACGCTTGCCGTCGAACCTGGCGAAACCCTGGTCCTGCTGGGCCGCAGTGGATCCGGGAAAACCACCGCGCTGCGTTTGATTAACGGGATGATCCTGCCTTCATCGGGCGAGGTGCGCGTTGACGGCAAGACCACGGTCGAGTGGGACCCGGTCCGGCTGCGGCGCGGCAACGGTTACGTGATTCAGGAAGGTGGATTGTTCCCGCACTTCACTGTCGCGCGCAACATCGGTCTTGTGCCGCGGCTCGAAGGCTGGCCCGAAGACAAGGTTACTGCCCGCATTACGGAACTGCTTGATCGCGTCAGCTTGCCCGCGGGCGAGTTCGCGCATCGTTTTCCGCGCGAGCTTTCCGGTGGACAGCGGCAGCGCGTGGGCGTTGCACGCGCGCTCGCCGCCGATCCAAAGATTCTTCTTTTCGATGAGCCTTTCGGAGCGCTCGATCCCGTCACACGTCTGGATCTGCAGCGCGAATTTCTGCGGTTGCGTGCAGATTTCGGAAAGACTTCCGTATTCGTGACGCATGATGTACAGGAGGCAATGAAACTCGCCACCCGCATTGCCCTGCTGCATGAAGGGAGCCTCGCATTTCTCGGGAGCCCCGCGGAATTCGGCGCGAGCACGCACCCCGAAGCGCGTGCCTTTCTCGACGTTCTGCACGAGGCCACGCGTGCTCAGTGACGTTTTGCAGGATCTGCTCGACGAAGGTCTTCAACTCCTGGGCGAACATCTGGTGCTGGTGCTGGGTGCAATCCTGATCGCTTCCGCCATCGCGATACCGGCAGGGCTGCTGCTCGCATCTCATCCGCGTGGCCGCCGATGGGCGCTGGGATTTGCGAATGCCGGGCAGACCATCCCGAGCCTCGCGCTTTTCGGATTTCTGATTCCGATTCCGTTTATCGGCGGCATCGGACAGCACACGGCGATCATCGCGCTGGTGCTCTATGCGCTTCTCCCGATTTTGCGCAATACCGTCACTGGGATTCTGGGAGTGGATGCGGTGGTGCGCGATTCGGCAGTCGCAATGGGGATGACTCGCGGCCAGATTCTGCGCATGGTGGAACTGCCGCTCGCCGCGCCTACGATCATCGCTGGACTGCGGATCGCAACCGTGACCACCATCGGCACCGCAACCATCGCCGCCGCCATCGGCGCAGGAGGGTTGGGCGTATTCATCTTCCGCGGGATCGCGTCGGTGGATAAGTTGCAGATCCTGGCAGGAGCTGTGCCCGCCGCCCTGCTCGCACTCGCTGCGGATGGCGCCCTCGGCTGGCTGGAAAAAACGGTGGTGGCGGGCGATACGCGGGCGTAGCTGCACTTCATGCGCCGATTGTGAACCATCAAACCTGAAACACTCAAGCCGTTGTTTGCAGGCCTTAGGCGCGCGTCCCAGGTTACCGGCGCGGGATGCACCTTTTCACAGCCGTACAATATAAGGTACAGGTGACGGAGGCCCCAAAGCCGCGAAAGATCCCTCTTGCCTTTTAGAGCGCCGAGCCGGGAAGCGAACCTGTGCGGGATTGGCTGAAGGATTTACGGCAAACGGAGCGTCATGCCATAGGGAAGGATCTGTTGAGGGCGCAGTGGCGGTGGCCGGTCGACGGGTTGTGGGAGGTTCGGACGGACCTTCCAACGAAACGGACGGCGCGCGTGCTGCTCTGCCTTCACAGCGGGCACCTGATCGCGCTGCACGGTTTTATCAAAAAGACGCGCACGACGCCAGATGGCGATTTGGCCTTGGCGCGAAAGCGACGGAAGGAGTTGGAGCGATGAGCAAGAAGAACAAACATATAGGTTCGAGCATTGATGATTTCGTCAAGGAAGAGGGGATCTTTGAAGAAGCGCAAGCGCAGGCGGTTAAGGAGGTCGTCGCGTGGCAACTCGCCGAGGCAATGAAGAAACAGAAAATCTCCAAGAACAAGATGGCTACGCTACTCAAGACAAGCCGTACGCAGGTAGACCGCCTGCTCGACCCGACCAACGACATCACGCTTTCCAGCTTGCAGCGGGCTGCGGCAATGGTCGGACGCCGCGTCTCGATCGAGCTGGTTTAGACGCGCCGCCAACAGTGGTTCGTCACACCCGTGCGCTACAATCCGTTCGATGGCTCTGACGCAGGTCAAATCGCAGCTCATGAGCGCCTCGGAGATCGATCGCACGCTGGTGCGTCTGGCGCATGAGATTCTGGAACAGACGAAAGACCTCGATCGCCTGGCGTTCATCGGCATCCGCCGCCGCGGCGTTCCCCTCGCGCAACGCCTCGCGGCCAAGATTGGAGCGCTGGAAAAACGCCAGATCCCGGTTGGAATCCTCGATATCAATCTCTACCGGGACGACCTCAGCACGATTGATGTGAAGCCGGTGCTCAACGGCACGGACATCCCGTTTTCGGTGCGGGGCAAAGATATCATCCTGATGGACGACGTCCTTTATACAGGCCGCACGATCCGGGCGGCGCTCGATGCACTCTTCGATCAGGGGCGTCCGGCGCGGGTGCAGTTGCTCGTACTGATCGACCGCGGGCATCGTGAATTGCCCATCGAAGCGCGTTACATCGGCCGTACGATCCAGACCACCGACGACGAGATCATAGAAGTGAAATTCCGGGAAATCGACGACATGGAGAAGGTGCTGCTGGTGGAACTGACTGCGGAAGCCGCGTAAATGGCCGCTAAAATTTCCGGCTTGCTCGATATCGAGAGCCTGGACCGAACCGAGATCGAAGCCATCCTCACAAGAGCCCATTTCTTTCAACCGGCGGAGGGCGAAACGTTCCGGCGTCTCGATGCGCTGCGCGGCAAAATGATCGTCAACCTGTTCTTCGAGGCGTCGACCAGAACGCGGGTCAGCTTCGAAATTGCGGCCAAACGCCTGGGGGCGGACACCGTATCAATCGCGGCGCAAGGCTCGAGCGTGTCGAAAGGCGAATCGCTCGTGGACACGCTGAATACGCTCGTCGCAATGCGGCCGAACGCAATCGTGATGCGTCACGCGGCGTCGGGCGCACCGCACTTCCTCGCCCGGCATATGCAGATCCCCATCGTCAACGCAGGCGATGGGACTCACGAACACCCCACGCAGGCGCTGCTCGATGCCCGCACCATTCTCGATCAACGCCCCACCCTCGAAGGCCTGCGGGTAGCGATTATCGGCGATATCGCGCATAGCCGGGTGGCGCGCTCGAACGTGCATCTGCTTTCGAAATTCGCCGCCGATATCGTACTTTGCGGGCCGCCCTCGCTTTTGCCGCGCGAACTCGAGCAATTGGCCCCGGGAGTGCGGCTGGCTTACGAAATGACCGAAGCGATTCGCGATGCGGATGTCATCATGATGTTGCGCGTACAACTGGAACGGCAGCACGAAGCGCCGATGTCCGCGGGTGAGTATTTCCGTTTTTATGGTTTGCGTCTGGAGCATCTCGCGCTGGCCAAACCGGACGTCATCGTGATGCATCCAGGTCCCATTAATCGCGGGCGGGAACTCAGCTCGGAGGTCGCCGACAGCCAACGCTCGGTGATCCTGAATCAGGTGGAGAACGGAATCGCAGTCCGCATGGCGGTGCTGGAACGCATATTGGGAGAACGGTTGTGACAGGCTCCCTCCTGATCACGGGTGGGCGGGTCATCGACCCCGCGTCGCGTGGCGATGGCCAGGCGGACGTTCTTATCCGCGACGGCCGGATCGAAGCTGTGGGAACCGGTCTCGTAGATGAAGATGCCGTCCGTTTCGATGCCACGGGAAAGATCGTCGCGCCTGGCTTCATCGACATGCATGTCCATCTGCGCGAGCCCGGCATCGAGCATGCCGAGACCATCGAAACGGGCGCGCGCGCGGCCGCCGCCGGGGGATTCACCACCATCTGCTGCATGCCGAATACGGCGCCCGTCAACGACAGTGCGACGGTCACCAGCTACATCGTGCAACGCGCCCGCGAAATGGCATGCGTCAATGTGCTTCCGATCGGGGCGATCACGAAGGGCAGTCTGGGCGCGGAACTCGCGGCGATCGGCTCCATGTGCGAAGCCGGTATTGTGGCGATTTCAGACGATGGGCGCCCGGTGATGAATGCCCGCGTCATGCGCCGGGCAATGGAACTCGCGCGCGCTTTCGACATTCCCGTCATCGACCATTGCGAGGATCTGGATCTGAGCGCGGGAGGCGATATGCACGAAGGCCCGGAATCCGTGCGGCTGGGATTGCGGGGCATTCCATCGGCCTCCGAAGATGTCATGGTCGCGCGCGATTTGCTGCTCGCGGAACTGACGGGTGCGCGTTTTCACGTAGCACATCTCTCGACCCTTCGGTCTGTCGCCATGGTCGCGTTCGCGAAGACCCGGGGGCTGCGGGTCAGCTGCGAAGTCACACCGCATCATTTCGCCATCACCGATCGCGAACTGGAAACCTACGACAGCAACTATAAAATGAAGCCACCCTTGCGCTGCCAGCACGACGTGGACGCGGTCGTCGAAGGGATCGTTAACGGAGTGGTCGACGCCATTGCGACGGACCACGCGCCACATCCCGGCAGCGAAAAAATGCAGGAGTTCGAGCGCTGCCCGTTCGGCATCACGGGGCTTGAAACGGCACTGGGCCTGGCGCTTGCCGAACTCATCCACAAAGACCGGATCTCACTGATCCGCCTCGTTGAACTGTTTACGACGGGACCCGCGAACATCCTCAAACTCGACCGTGGAACCCTCGCCGTAGGCGCACCGGCCGACGTGACGGTATTCGACCTGCACACGGAATGGGCGTATGATGTTCAACAGTCGTTCTCGAAAAGCCGCAATTCGCCATTTAACGGGAGGCGATTCCGCGGCGGTCCGCTCGCGACGATAGTCGGGGGCGAAATCGTATGGAACCGAGAGTAATCACGGGCAGAAGAAGTTCGGGTCTTGGAATCGGCCTCATCAGCCTCGTTGTTCTGTTCATAGTGGGGCTGATCGTCGTTAACTGGGGCGCGTCCATCCTGATCGATTACTCGTGGTGGAAGGAACTGGGCCAGGTCAGAACGTGGATTGACTTGTACGCGTACTCGACGCTTCCGATTGCGGCCGCAACGCTGATTACCTGGATCGTTCTCCTGATTGCGCACGCACGGGGCGTGAAGTTTTCCGGCGGACGTGTCAGCGACTACCCGATCTATTCGCGGATCGCGAGCGTAGCGCTACTCGCGTTATCTTTCTTCGTCTCGGATGCCGCGATTGACAACTGGACCGTGTTGCGCTTCGCGGGCAGCCGCGCACTCAGGAACACCAGCGGATTTCAGGACCCGATTTTCGGCAAGCCCGTCACGTTCTACCTGTTCGATCTGCCGTTCTGGTCCGATCTGCGCGGCTTCGTCTTCGCGGTCGTCATACTCGCGATACTTGTCTACTGGCTTTCCGCGCGCGGCTGGCAACTTCGGTTCACGCTGCCTGAGATTGTCCGCGGACCGCTCGATCTTTCGCTCCTGCGCTTGAGCGGCGGTCTGGAGTCGAAGTTTCTGCGCGGCGCGGTGGCGTTTTTCCTCGTTGCGCTGGCAGCGCGCTACTATCTCGGCCGGTTCGAGATGGTCTGGAACCAGCATCGGTTCATGGTTGGTATCGACTACACGGACGACCACTTCGCGCTACCGCTCTATTGGCTCGTTATCGCCGCGCTGATTATTGGCGCCGGTCTCGTGATTGCGCGCCTCTGGATCGCTACGGCGGTGGTAGTCGGGGGCAGTCTTTTACTGCTGTGGGTCGTGCCCTCCGTTGCAGGCGCGCTGTACGTAAAGCCCAACGAAATCTCGCTCGAACGTCCGTACATTCAGGCACACATCGAAGCGACTCGCGCCGCTTACGGCCTCGCGAACCGAATGCGCGAGATCGAGATGCACACCGATCCCAACGCGACGATCGATGCATCGAAGCATCAGGCTCTGCTCGAACATAACGTCCGGCTGTGGGACTGGAAACCATTTCACGACACCGTGATGCAGATGCAGGCCTTGCGGCCGTATTACACATTTCACGAACCGCCCGACGTCGATCGCTACACGATCGACGGACAATACCGCCAGGTTCTGCTTTCCTCGCGCGAGCTCGATATTACTCAGTTGCCCGGCACGCAATCCAGCTGGATCAATCCGCACTTCATCTATACGCACGGTTATGGTCTCGTGATGGCGGAGGTCGGCAAGATCACTCCGAGCGGATTGCCTGTTTATCTCATCCAGAACATGCCGCCGGAGATCAACGCGCCGTCGCTGAAGATTGCGCGGCCCGAACTTTACTACGGCGAGTTCCAGCAGGATCCCGTTTTCGTGGATACCGCGCAGGAAGAGTTCGATTATCCGAAGGGTTCCGATAACGCCAAGACGCGTTATGCGGGCAAAGGCGGATTCCCCATTTCCTCGCTTACGATGAGGGCTGCCGCGGCGCTCCGCTTCGGCGATTCCAACATCATTCTGACGAGCTATCTGACGGATCACAGCCGGATGATGATCCATCGGCGCGTGCGTGAACGTCTGCAATCGCTCGCCCCCTATCTGACCTGGGATACCGATCCCTATATTGTCGTGACGCCCGAAGGCAGGCTGGTCTGGATGCTGGATGGTTACACGGTTTCCGATTCGCATCCGTTCTCGCGCGAGATCGACGCTTACGGCGGGATCAACTATATGCGCAACTCCGTCAAAGCCACGGTGGATGCCTACGACGGCGATACGCATATCTACGTTTTCGATTCCGCGGACCCGGTGATCGAGGCCTACCGGACTCTGTTCCCCACCCTGTATGAAGACGCATCCAGCATGCCGGAGGGCCTCCGTGCCCATACCCGATACGCCGAAGAGTTGTTCCGCGTGCAATCCGACATGTATCGCGTGTATCACATGCGGAATCCGCAATCGTTTTATAACAACGAAGACGTGTGGGAGCTGGCGAGATACTCCGGGGGCCAGAACGCCACGCCGCAGCCGGTGACTCCCACCTACGTATTCGCGACGCTGCCCGGTGAGAGCAAACCGGAGTTTCTGCTCATGACGACCTTCACGCCGCTCTCGAAGGAGAACCTGATCGGCGTCATGCTCGCGCGGTGCGATGGCGACAAGCTGGGCGAAATGGTGGTGTTGCAGCTATCGAAGCAGGAGTTGACTCTGGGGCCGATGCAGATCAACGCCCGCATTAATCAGGACCAGAACATTTCGAAGGACCTGACCCTCTGGAATCAGCAGGGCTCACAGGTGCTGCAGGGACAGACGCTGGTGTTGCCGGTGGGCGATACCTTCCTGTATGTTTCCCCGATTTACCTTCAGGCGACCCAGGCGCGCATGCCGCAGTTGAAGAAAGTAGTGCTCGCGGTGGGTAATCGGCTGATCTATGCAGATACTTATGAGGAGGCGCTGGCGCAGCTGAGTGGTGGCGGTGGTGTTCCCTCGCCAGGCGCGCAGCCGGCCCCGCAGCCGGGACAAACTCCGCAGCCAACTACGTTGACTACGGCGGCGGCGCCCCCAAAGAGTTCGGACCCGCGCATCGAAAATATCCGGCAGCACTTGCAGCGTTATCGCGATCTGACGAGTCAGGGCAAGTGGGCCGACGCGGGCCGCGAACTGGAGGCGATTCAGAACGAGGTCCAGAAGTGAGAATCGCCCGCTCCCTGTTTGCGGTTCTCCTTGGATTTGGCTTTTTCCTGGCAGCTGTTCGAATGCTCGCCGCGTTCGGCGGAAGTCCGGACTCGGGCCCCGCGGTGATGAACTACCTGCTGCTCAGCGTTTCCTGGACGGTCGCAGCCGCTGTACTCGGCGGGTATATCACGGCCTTGCTCGCCGGGGCGCATGAATTTCCGCACGTCGCCGCGGTAGGCATGATGATGGTCGTGGCGAGTTTTGCTTCGATGCGTCAGGAGGGGATCGCGCAGCCAGGCTGGTATCAGACAACGATCGCCGGGTGCGGACCTGTTTCGGCAATGATCGGGGCCGCGATCCGCCTTCTCACAAAGCGGCGTCAGACGGAAAACCGGAATACCTCGGCGCCCGCAAGCCGCCGGTAGTCGTCTACCGCGATCACAATCGAGTCGGTCAACGAGCCGGCATTGAATGCGATGCGCTCGTTCTCAAATACAGAAGGATCCACGAATAAGGGAAACGGCAAAATCGGCTGCCCGAACGGAGGCACCGATCCTGGCGCCAAACCTGTCAGTTCCGCGAGTTCCTCCGGCGTTGCGAAGCGCGTTTTCTTTGCTGCGAAGCGCTGCTTGATCGCGGTCGAATCGAGCTTTCGTTCGGCGCTCAGGACGAAAAGGCGGAACACCGCGTCGACCTTGATTACCAGTGCTTTCCCGCCTACCCTTAAATCTTCCCCACGAGCACGCGCCGAATCTTCAGATGTTCGCGTTGGCTCGTGATGAACCTCGCGGAATGGGACGCCTTCGGAAGCCAACCAGCCGCGGATTTTCTCCAGAAGCATAATTCTGCTTTACGTGCGGGATATACCCTCGACCGGGATCAAGTCTCTGGTATGTTATTATGGTCTATAGTTTGCGCGGATTCCTTCCACTTTCCATCATCACGCACCAAACGACACGAGGAGTGATCCAACATTAACATGGCTAATTTTAACCAGGGAGCTCAGGTTGAGCACCAGAAATTCGGTTTGGGAACCGTGCTTTCCAGCTCCGACGAGCGTATTGTAATCAAGTTCGACGACCACGGCGAAAAGAAGTTTGTAACCACCATGGTGGTCACTTCTCTGAAGAAGAGCGATCGTCAACCACCCGCCGAGAAACGCGCATCACGTGCACGCAAACCGAAAGCTGCTGTCGCCGTACCCGCACAGGCTTGATTACGAAGGATTTGACGTTTGAACGCCCGACAAAAACGCCTCTTTGAAGAATCGCTCAGGAAAAATCCGAATCTGAAGATGCCCTCGGAAGGGAGCCGCTCCTCCGGCGAACTTACCGATGAAGATATGGCGCTCCTGAAGCAGGGCGTTGGCGACAAGAGCGGTCGTCCCCAGAGTGCTCAGGCGTCATCCGGCGAGCCTTCGGAAGAAGTACCGGCTGAAGCCCAGACCGGCTCCGTGATGACCTACTTCGAGGAAAAGGGATTCGGCTTCCTGCGCCCGGATGGCGGCGGCAAAGACATTTTCTTCCATATCTCGCGGCTACACCAGGGTGAAGCGACGCAACTCGTGCCCGGAACCAAGGTGACCTACGAGCTTGGCATGGACCGGAACGGCAAAATTGCCGCCAGCAGCGTCCGTATCATCGCGGCGACCGAAGAAAAATCCGCTTAGAACGAAGCTGGGATCTTTTGGAGCGGGTATTCTTTGGAGCGAACCGCTCGGCCGTTTCGACCCGCTTTTGACCCCCTTATTTAAAGGGTGGGAATCAACCGAGCGCCATTAGGAGTCATCCACCGGTCTCCCGGCAGGGACTAGCGCACAGACGCTGCTTGAGCCGACTCCCTCATTCTTGAGTGTTGGATCAAAAATGAAAGGCCGTCACCTGCTTCGCAGTTACGCTCCAAATGGGATTGTACCCCGCCAGAGACCCACCCCGCACGATTAAATCGCCCACGGGTGCGGGGAACGCCGGCGGTCTTTGCCGCCGGTTCTGTTTGCTCTCCGGAACCGCTCAGTGCCACACTGCTGCCAGCTGGGCCATGGAATGCATCGCGCCAGCGGCTCCAGTTTCATTGTCGCGCCCTCATCGCTCAGAGCGGTTCCGTTAGACAACGAGGAATTGATGATCGGGACACTCGATCCGCACAGCCGAGTAGATCTCGTCCACCAGGCCGGGTCCGAACTTCGCAATGAAGGGAATGATGGAGTACAGCCGCTCCTGGAGATGCTTCTCGGGGAACGCCAGCCCGTTCAGCGACCGCGCATCGCGGATCGCCTGGTCATCCCGAGCCATGATCTGTCTCGCGGTCTTGCGCGCAATCTTTCCGATCTGATACTCGATCTTGCGCCGGCTCGTCTCAAGCGCGGCGGCCAGCGTGATGTCGAAGTGATCCAGATCGCCGCTGAGAGCATCGAGAGCAGCCGAAACCGTGACTTTCGTCTCATAAAGACGGTGGCGCAGCGGTTCGGGGACGAGGCGCGCGGCGATAGCGTCATGCAGCACCTGCTCCCCTCCGAACAGATCGGCCGGATTCAGACGATAACGCGTCATTCGTTTGTGACTCCGCTCATCGAGAAGCGTGAAGCAGGCGCGCGGGAAGGCTGCAGGTTGCCGATTCAGCAATGCCCTGTATAGCACTTGCGATTGCGCGAAATAAGCTAATTCCGCCGGGCCTCCGATATACGCTGCAGTGGGCAGCAGATAATCCTGCACTACGGGACGCAGCAGCGCATTGGGCGAAAGCTCCTCGGCGCGCCCAGCGAGGTCCTGTGCGGAAAACTTATGATGCTGGCCGGTAAATTCGCCATTCGACTGCCGCAGAGCGATGCGCTTTCCATCCTGCAACAGGAACGCGAGGGACATGCCCTTGTCGACCAGCACTTGTGCATGGTAGCCCCGCTCGACGAGTTGGAGGGAGCGAACCATGAGCGCGTTGACGAGTTCCGGCATACGCTCCACGGCTTGTCTCATGAGCGGCGCAGCGATCTCGCGCAACGAAGGCTCCATCGGATCGATCACCAGCAGGCCGTATGCGCCGAACAGCTCTTTAATCAAGCTCGCGAAGGCGGATCCCATACTCTCGCCAGGAGCATAAGCGCGTTCCACCATCGCTACCGCGTCATCCGCAAAAGGCAGACCGGCAAGCGCCGTCCGCAGCTCCGCGATAGGGATATCCTGCAACGCAATTCCACCGACGGGCTGTGTTCCGTTTGCGGCCGGGCCCTCTATCCGGATCTTCACCGGTTGATGATCCGCCCCGAATACCCAAGCGTGATCGACCTCCGCAAAGTCGTGATCTTCCGTCGCGAGCCAGAACACCGGGACCGCGGATATTCCGCGATCGGTCAATTGCCGGGCCGCTTTGATTGCTGTGAGAGCTTTATAGACGGTATAGGCAGGTCCGGAAAACAGGCCGACCTGCTGACCCGTTACAATCGCGACGGTTCCCGGCCGGGCCAGAATTTCGAGCGACGGATTGCCTGGATTCAACGGAGTGAGCGCCCGCACCAGAGCGGCGCGCCGATCGGCGGGAAAGTGAAATTGCGACGCAGCGATCAGCGCTTCGGTGTCATTCGGGCGGTACGGATAAAGATCGCTAACCCGATCAAACTGGTAGATCAGATCCGCGAACAGACGCGACGTTCCGGGGATGTCGGTCTGTCGGACACACGAAGACTCCATGGGCTTGTGTCAGATTACCAGATGTGCGTGAAACCCTCGCGGGTTCAGCGTTTTTGAATCACCGACTGACCGGCCGGATGTCGTTCGCTATTCATAATGAGCAGCCCCGGCGTGAAACGCTTCGCGATGTCGTTATAAATAACGAACACCATGAGCATCATGAGAAAAACGAAGCCAACCTTCAACATCGCCTCTTTCACGTTGAGACTCAGGTCGCGGCCCATTACAGTTTCAATCAGCAGAGTAAGAATCGCGCCCCCGTCGAGGATCGGGATCGGCAGCAGGTTGACGATAGCCAGATTCAGGCTCACCACGCTCATGAGCATCAGAAAAGCGCCCGGACCTTCCTGCGCCGCCTCCGTTGCATAGTGCGCTATGCCGATCGGCCCTGAAATGTTTTTCGCCGACATCCGGCGTTCCAGAATCCCCCGCAGGAATTCGACGATCAGGCTCGCGTTCTTTCCGTTCTGGACCAAAGACTCGTGAAGTGCATCCGGGAACGAAAGCCGGGTCTTCTGGATGTCCAGCTTCATATCGGTCTGCACGCCGATCATCCAGCGGGAGGTGCCATCCGGATTCTTGAAGACCGGGGTAATCGTGGTCGTATGGTGAACACCGTCGCGAACGTATTCGATCGTAACCGGCTTGCCGCCGCTCTTACGAATCGCTTCGGGCAACGTGTAGCGCCAGTGGATCGGAATATCGTTGATCCTGACGAGCAGGTCGCCCTTCTTCAGACCGGCACTCTCGGCGGGATACCCCGGGCTGAGCGAGCCTACCTGGATTTCGTTCTGGCCCTCCCATCCGGCCGAACCGACGCCTTCCTTCTCGTCCAGTACCGGCGTCAGCGTGATCGGAAAACGGTGCCCCGCGCGTTCCAGCGTGACCGTCATCGGCCGTTGCGCGCTCTCAATTTCCTTGGTTACGATTTCTTCCCAATCCGGATTGTCTTTACCATCCAGACGGACGATCTTGTCGCCCACCTGAACACCCGCCTTCGCGGCAGGAGAGTCTGGAACGATATGGCCGACGACTGCGCCACCCTGGTTCAGGACTCTTTCATAAGAGACCATGAACAGCCCTGTCAGCACCGCGATCGCGAGGACCACATTCATGAAAGGACCCGCCGCGAGGATGATCAGCCTCTGCCAGCGCGGCTTGTTGAACATGGCCCGGGGATCGTTCCTGACCTCCTCGGACCGCGCGACTGCGTCCTCGGGACCGGCCTTACTGAGCGGCGAACCGTCAAAGTTTTCGCCCGGCTGTTCGCCCGCCATTTTTACGTAGCCGCCGAACAGGAATAAAGAGAAGCGATAATCCGTTTCGCCCCGGCGGAACCCGAACAGCCGGGGGCCAAAGCCAAAACTGAACACCTCAACCTTTACGTCGAACGCGCGCGCCGCCCAAAAATGACCCAGTTCGTGGACCAGAATCATTACGCCGACGAGCACCAGCAACCACCAGATATTCACCAGGAAAGAGAGTGCCATGTTTATCTTCTATACTTTCACCGGTAGCGCGGCTGGCGCAAACACCACCGGCTGCCTTGCGATCACGTCGAGGGCCGCTCGACGCGCCTTGCCGTCAATAGCGAGTATGTCATCAATGGTCGCCGGTGCGCGAGCCGGCATCCGTTGGAGTGTCTCTTCCACCACGCGCGCGATGGCGGGAAAACCGATCTGGCCCTGCAGAAATGCCTCAACAGCAATCTCATCCGCCGCATTCAGGACGCATGTCGCAGATCCGCCGTCGCGCTGGGCCTGGTAAGCCAAGCCTAAAAGCGGAAATTTTTCATAGTCGGGCGCATGGAACTCCCACTTCCGCGCCTCGTTCCAGTCGATTTTCGGCACGGGCGCCTGGGCCCGCTCCGGCCAGGTCAACGCGTACTGAATCGGCATGCGCATATCGGTCGCGGAAATCTGCGCGATAACACTTCCGTCGTTGTACTCCACCATGGCGTGAACGGTCGATTGCGGGTGCACGACGACCTCGATATCGTCCGGCGAAAAATCGAACAGCCAGCAGGCCTCGATGACTTCAAAACCCTTGTTCATCAGGGTGGCCGAATCGATCGTGATACGGTTGCCCATCTTCCATGTTGGATGCTTCAGCGCATCGGCGGGCGTCACCCACTCGAGCGCTTCCCTGGAAACATTGCGGAACGGACCACCCGAGGCGGTCAGGATCAGCTTGGTTGCCTCGTGTCGAAGCCCGGCGCGAAGGCACTGGTGGGCGCCGTTGTGTTCAGAATCCACGGGAATAATTTCGGTTGCGTGCCGGCGGGCAGCTTCCATCACCAGTTTGCCGGCGGAAACAAGTACCTCTTTATTCGCCAGCCCGACTCTTTTTCCGGCGCACACGGCTTCGTAGGTTGCGGGAAGGCCCGCGACTCCGACAATTGACGACATCACAGTGTCGATTTCAGGCGCGATCGCGATCCGCTTCAAGGCCTCAGGCCCGCTCAACAACTCGGGCAGCGCGCGACCTGAAACTCCGGAATCGAAAAGCATAACGCGCAGGCGCTCGATATCGCCAGCCTCCTGGACGACTACCACCTGCGGCTTGAATTCCTGGATCTGGCTGAAAAGAAGATCGATGTTGCGGCCGGCCGCAAGGGCAAAAATGCGGAAACGGTTTGGACTCTGCCGGACAACGTCCAATGTATTGGTGCCGATTGAGCCGGTCGAACCGAGGACAGTGAGCGTGCGCAAGCCTACCCGATCATATCACGCGTTTTCTTTGGCTTTCTGAAAGTCCCTTTTTCGAAACAACCCTTGCGGGCGCCGGGGAGGTTGCTTCAGGGGTCTTTCAGTTAGAGGTTAGTCTCGCTTTGGTGGGAGTTACTCTTCCTCCCCGGCTTGATTCCAATAATAGAATAGATAGTTTTCGGAATCAACCATTTTTTGTATATAAAATTTGGATATGTTTTATTCAGTACACTAGCCTTTGACCTCAACCCCGGTAATTCCTTCCAAAACCTTGATTGTAGAGCAGATATCCTCGTCTCCGAAGCCTTCCGTGATAGCGGCCTGGAAAATCTGCCGGCTCAAACCGGTCATGAAAAGTGGAACCGAGAGCTCCTGGGCCGATTCCAACATCAGTCCCATATCCTTATGCATCCACTTTACGGAAAAATTGGTTTCGAAATCGCGCCGGAAAATAAAGGGAGCCTTATAGTCGATCAGCCCGGATTTCGCCGCGCTGTTGGCAAGGATGTCCAGCATCAGAACCGGATCGACCCCCGCTTTCGTGCTGAGCACGATCCCTTCATTGAAAGCCTGCAGGAGATTCGCGAGCACCAGGTTCTGCGTCAGCTTGGCGTGCAACCCCATACCGGGACCACCACAAAAGTAGAGCTTCTTCCCCATGATCTCGAGCCAGGGTCGGACGCGTTCAAACACCTGCTCATCTCCACCCACCATAAAGGTGAGCGTTCCCTTGGTAGCACCCGGCGTCGAACCGGTGCAGGGGGCGCCCAGAAAGTCGATTCCCGATTTCGCCAGTTCTTGGTGCACACGGCGGCTCGAAGAGGGACTCACGGTGCTGGCGTCAACGATAACCAGACCTTTTTTTGCGCCTTCCTTGAGTCCTTTGGGGCCCAGGATCACGGCCTCCGCCATGGCCGAATCGCCCACGCAAATGAAGACGCACTCTGCATGTTGAGCCACTTCGGACGGCGTGGCGCAGACTTTGCCCCCGGCTTCGGCCGCCAGTTGATCGGCCTTCGCGTGCGTGTTCGACCAGAGCGCGACATCGTGCCCCGCTTTGATAAGGTTGCGGGCCATCGCGCCGCCCATGAGACCAAGTCCGAGAAATCCGAGTTTTGCCATAAACCAGAATTGTATCTATACTGATCCGCAGAAAAGCATGAGTGTGGAATCGTTGTTCCTGGAATCGTCGGCCGCGAAGCTGCGGCAGTTCTGCGATCGCATCGAGGTCTGCCTCGAAAAACTCAGCGAGGATCAGATCTGGGCGCGGGGCCACGAGAACGAAAACGCGATCGGCAATCTCACGTTGCATCTGGCGGGAAATGTCCGGCAGTGGATCGTTTCTTCGCTCGGCAACAATCCGGATCGTCGCGATCGCGACAAGGAATTCGAGGCGCGGGGAGGATTCACCGCGGCGCAGTTGAGGGAGAAACTACGCGAAACCGTCGAGAGCGCGGTTGCAGTCATTCAGGGATTGACCACCGAACAACTCACCCGTGTGTACGAGATTCAGAAGTATCGGGTCTCGGGCGTTGAAGTAGTGCTTCATGTGGTCGAGCATTTCGCGCAGCACACGGGACAGATTATCTTTGCCGCGAAGATGCTCACAGGCACGGACCTCGGGTTTTACGCGCATTTGCGGAAGAACTTCGAGACCCGCAAGACCAGTGAAGCGCAGCGGCCGTAGCTGGAGCAGTGGGACGAGCGGGAAATAGCCCTCCTTTAGAATAAAGAGCGTGAAAATCGGAGGCGGCACCCTGTTGCGGAACCGTGGCTTACACGACCTGATCGCGATGCTGGACGGTTTCCGCGATCGCGGGATCCAAACCCTGATCGGGGCCGCTGCACTCGTCGCCTGCGCGTTGTTGTGGCCAATGCAGGCGGTGGCGACGCTGGTCCTCAGCCCGGACGGCGCCACTGTCTATGACACCGTAAATAACATCACCTGGCTCGCCGACGCCAACTTGGCGGCCACCAACCGGTTCGGCATTGCGACATGCAAAGGTGCCGGTCCGCAGCCGTGCATCAACGCGAGCGGCTCGATGCAATACCAGGGCGCGGCGGCATGGGTTGCGGCCATGAACGCCGCCAACTATCTGGGGCACGGTAACTGGCAAATTCCGACCACGCCGATCACCGATAGCGGCTGCGGGAAGGTGGGGCCGCAGGATAATTCATTCGGGTTTGGTTGCACGCTCAACGCGCTGGGTTCGCTGTACTACAATGCCTTGGGACTGAAGGCGCCGAATACCGCCGTTCCCATCCCCGGCAACACGGCAGGTCCCTTCAGCAATTTCCAACCCAATCTTTATTGGTCGCAGACGATCGGTGGCTCCCCTGCCGACGCTTGCTACGCCTCGATGGGATGCGGCAATGCCACTCTTTCATTCAACACCGGCTTCCAGGGCGCGAACACACTGGATAATTTCCTGTATGTGTTGCCGATGATCGCAGGCAAAATCGCGGGAACGCCGGCCGCCACAGGCACGGGTCTGCAAGTCAATCCGGGCGGGCAGACTATCTACGATCCGGTGGCCAACGTAACGTGGCCGGCGAACGCGAATCTGGCGGCCAGTAACACCTTCGGTATCCCAACTTGCACGAGTGCGACCGCGCCGGCGGTCTGCGTGAGTCGGGCCGGCGCAATGACGTTGGCCTCGGCATTGCAATTCATCGCTGACATGAACGCCACCGCGTATCTGGGCCAGACGAATTGGGAATTGCCTCCGATCGACCGTAGCTGTAACGGGTACAACTGCAACGCCGCCACCAACCCTTTGGGGGAATTGTTCTATAGCCAGCTGGGTTTCAGCGAAGGTATGCCCGTGGTCGCGACGCCGGATATCGCGGTCGGCCCGTTCAATAACATACAGCCCTATCTCTACTGGTCCTGCCAGGCGAACGCGATTCAGTATCCCTGCCAGTCCGATGGCCCAGCCACGGGCTTCGAGTGGACCTTCTCGTTTGGCAACGGCTTCCTCGGCACCGATATCCTGCAGAACGAGTTCTATGTCACCGCCTATTTTGTCGGCCCTCCCACGTCGGCTGCCCCTGTCATTACCAGCCTGAATCCCACCTCGGCTACCGCTGCGGGTGCAGCGTTCACGCTGACCGTGAATGGCACGGGCTTCGTGTCCGGAGCGACGGTACAGTGGAACGGCGCGCCGCTTCCGACCACATTCGTCAGTGCCACGCAGTTGACTGCGTCAGTATCGGCCGGCTTAATCGCAAGCACAGGCAACGCCGGCGTCGCGGTGGCGAACCCCGGCGGAATATCTTCGAATACGGTCACATTTCCGATCAACGCTTCGGCCGCCGCCGGGCCTGCGATCACGTCAGTAAGTCCGTCTTCCGCTCCGGCTGGAAGTCCGGCCGTGATAGTCACGATTACGGGGTCTGGCTTCGCCAGCACTGCCGGTGCCCGGTTTAACGGGTTGTCCCCCCTGGTCACAACCTACGTGAGTTCGACCACGCTGACGGCGCAGATATCCGCCAACGACCTGATCACCCAGGGTACCGGGCAAATTACCGTGGCAAATTCAACTGGTCCCCCATCAAACAGCTTTCCCTTCGTCATTTCGTCGCCTTCGCCCCTCCAGCTGCTGACGGTCGCGCCGTGCCGTGTCATGGACACGCGGAACCCAAACGGGTCCCTCGGCGGCCCGTTTGTCGGCGGCGGCACGACCCGCACCATCCCGATCCCCTCCAGCAGCTGCCATATACCAGCGAACGCCTCGACTTATTCGCTCAACTTTACGGTCGTTCCGAGAGCGGGTGCGCTTTCTTATTTGACGGTATGGCCAACTGGCCAGACGCAGCCTTTAGTGTCCACTCTGAATTCGCCGGATGGGTCGACTATCGCCAACGCCGCCATCGTTCCGGCGGGCTCCTCCGGGGCCATCAACGCCTATGCCACCAACGACACGGACCTGATCGTCGATATCAACGGCTACTTCGTGCCTCCCACTACGGGGACACTCCAGTTCTACACTTTGCCGCCCTGTCGGGTTCTGGATACTCGGAATGCGAACGGTGCTTTTGGCGGGCCATCGATCGCGGGCAGTAGCAGCCGTTCCTTTCCGATTCCGTCCAGTTCGTGCGGGGCGCCCGCCAACGCGGCCGCGTATTCGTTCAATGTGACGGTAGTGCCGCAGGGCGCACTCGGGTATCTGACCGCGTGGCCAACAGGGCAGGCGCAGCCGCTTGTATCGACGCTGAATTCGTTCGATGGCACAACCCTGGCCAATGCGGCCATCGTGCCGGCCGGGACCGGAGGAGCGGCGAGCTTCTACGCCAGCAACACGACCAACCTCGTGGTCGACATCAACGGCTATTTCGCGCCTCCGGGATCCGGAGGACTCAACTTCTATCCAGTAACTCCCTGCCGGCTGGTGGATACACGCAACCCGAACGGCACCCTTGGCGGCCCCACGATGGGCGCAGGCACGACACGGGCTTTTCCCCTGGCGCAGGGTTCCTGTGGACTACCGGGCGTCCCGGGTGCTCAAGCTTACTCCCTGAATATGACAGTCGTCCCGCAGGGCGCTCTCTCTTACCTCTCGACGTGGCCCGCCGGAGGAACCCAGCCTGTGGTGTCTACCCTGAATGCATTCAAGGGCCAAGTTGTGGCGAATGCGGCGATCGTTTTGGCAGGCGCCGCAGGCTCGGTTGACGTCTATGTAACTAACACGACCGATGTGGTCATCGACACAAACGGTTACTTCGGGCCATAATCGCCATCGCTATTTTTCCCCAGGCACCAGATGCCGGACGTCGCGCTCGTTCTCGCCGCAGACGTATTCAATCAGGTCCGCTCCCACCATCAGAGGCATGCGTTCGGTCACCTGTAACGGCTTCTTGTACATAACCGGATCCTCGATCGTGATATCAAGCTTGAGTTCTCCGAACTGCGGCCGCGAATAGCGTTCGACTACATGCAGTTGCTCCGACGTGGGATGCCCGGCCAGATCCAGCCACGTCTTGCCATTGAAGCCGATCGTATCCACCACTAGTTCATCACCCTCCCACTTGCCGATCGAGTCGCCGAACCATGTGGGCTGGGGGTCTTTCGGGTGCGTGGTGCGGTCGAGGAAGATCTGGCGATAACTATGCATACTGCCCTCGAACAGAATGACCACCACTTTCGGTTCCTGCAGAATTTTGGATGGATAAG
>JBEKTF010000043.1:0-32118 GCA_049516355.1 Bryobacteraceae bacterium
AACAGCGCGCCAATCAGATCAGCCAGGAACTGGCTACCAATCAATTCCTAGCGCCCACGGCGCTGAACGTGACCCAAGGCCAGAACGGCACCTTGGAGGACTTCGACGCGCGGGGGAACCTTCGAACCTCCGCACTGTCGGCAGTGCCCACGGTTGCTGAGCCTTACATCACCGGCAAGCGTTTAAACGGAGCATATCTCCCGACGTACTACACGAGCGCGGGCGGCGTGACGAAGCAGTTCAGCGGCATCCCCAATGGCACAGGCATAGCCCCGGTGTCGAATGCGCCTGCAGTTCAGAACAACTACTACACCACGGTTCACGCGAATGACGCCGAATCGTTCCACGCAATGCTCCAGAAGCCCGCGTACTCGGCAGCCGTGGGCGAATCCCTTGCTACTCACTTGCAAACGACCGAAGGGCGCGCTTCTAACGCGATCCGGTTTGTGACTCACTAACAGTTTTTTTCACGACGTAGTACAAATCGAAAGGCTGGCAGATGTCAGCATCAGATACAACACTTCAAATGCTTGTGGGGTCCATCGCTGAACAGGTGGTCGCTCAAGTAAAGGCAGACATCGCGGCGCACATGTCGCAAATCGTCTGCCGGGTCCAGCCCGCGCTGTTGAGCGTGAAAGACGCAGCGATTTACTTGGGGCGTAGCGAACAAAGCATACAGCATTTGATTTTCGAGAAAGAACTGCCGGTGGTCCGCACGGGACGCCGCGTCCACTTGGACCGGAAGGACCTGGACGCGTGGATTGAGAAAAACAAGTATTGACACGCACTAGTTTTTTCCACTACAATTCATCACATGCCTAAAACGAACGGCGCAGGGTCAGTCTACCAGCGCGGAAGAGTCTGGTGGGTTCAGGTATACGTTGACGGTAAGCCGATCATTCAGTCCAGTAAGTCAGAGAAGAAATCTGAAGCGGTAAAGCTTCGCAACAAACTCCTCGCGAAGAAAACGCGCGGCGAGATTTCTGGCGGCGCGCCAGAAAAGGTGCTCATCAATGAGTTGCTCAACGATGTTTTGAAGAGCGACATCAAAGACACGACGCGATACATCTGGAATAAGGTCGTTGAGAAGAACATTCGCCCTTTCTTTGGAGCGATCCGGGCGGCTCGACTCTCAACCGATCTCATGGACAAATACCGGGAGAAGCGGAAAGCCGAGGGCCGGTCAGATTCGACGGTCAACCGCGAGCTTTCGATTCTCCGAACCGCATTCCACAACGCGCGCAAGCGGACCCCGCCGAAAGTCCATATCGTTCCGTATTTCCCGATGGTGCAGGAGACGACGGTTCGCAAGGGGTTCCTGACCGATCAGCAATACGCAGCCCTGCGCGATGCTTTGCCAGGGGAGTTGAAGGCCCTGTTCGCGACAGCGTACATCACCGGCATTCGTAGAGGTGAGCTGCTCGCGATCACCTGGCCTCAGGTTGATTTCGAGGCGCGGGCGATAACGCTCCAGCGTGGAGAGACTAAAAACAACGATGCGCGGAGTGTGCCAATCGTGGCTGGCGACATGCGCGAGCTACTTCTGGCGGCAAAGCGGGCGCGAGATGCCAGTTACCCGGAATGCCCCTGGGTGTTCAGCCGTCAGGGTCAGGCGATCAAGGACTTTCGGTGGTTGTGGGACCAGGCGTGTAAAGTGGCGGAGGTGCCGGACCTGAACTTCCACGACTTGCGCCGAACGGCGGTCCGCAACATGCGACGCGCGGGAATACCACAAGTGATCCGCATGAAGATCAGCGGCCACAAGACGGACAGCATGGAGCGGCGCTACAACATCGTTGACGACGAGGATCTGGCGAACGCACGCGACCTATTAGAACGCCGTCCGACTGTAGTGGAAAATGTAGTGGTTTCGGGAAAACCGGCGAAATTGGGCGATACCGGCATAACGCAGAATCAATAATTTAAGCCCCTACGATACCCGGCGAAACACTATAGAATGGCTTGAGGTGCTAGCGGGAGCAATCTCGTGGGGGTTCAAGTCCCCCTCTCCGCACCATAGAAAATAAAGCGGTTAGCAGGGTCGGGACGATAATCCCGGCCCTTCGTTTTTGGCCACTGTAACCATTTTTGTAAGTATCCCGTTCCCTTCCCGCCGTGGAAAGCGTGCGGTTCCGTATATCATTGCCTTTGATGGCCAAACCGACATGCTTGATTGATATTGACCTTGTCAATGCTGTCAACCACTTCCTTTGGGATGCGGTTGGCGCACACGACAATCCCGGCTTTCAATGCCCTGGCTGCGGGGAGCCGGTCGAACCAGTTAAGCCCGCTAAGGGCACAAAACGCCCGTTCTTCCGGCACGTCACAAAAACGGATTGCCAAGGGCCGGAATCTTGGACAAAGGCGAGGGCAAAATCAACACCGCGAAATCGTGAGCACCGCGAAAGAGGGTAGTCCGCTAAATGTGCGTGGCTGCTACTTGACTTCCGATCTCCGCAAATTTCCGACGAAAGGCCGTGGAACCTGGTACGGAGGCATTTAGCCCTTTCTGGGGGAGCGCTTGTTTGCCATCGTCACGGTCCTCCTCGACCGTCAAACGATGATGCAACCGTGCGAAGTAGCTTCCGGGTGCGCCGTTACTCAGGACGACGGCAAATGCGTCGCCGCGCTGATGCCGGCGGAAACGCCGGAAGCGCAGCAGGCGCAGAACCACGTGATCTTCCTCCTGAACTTCGCCGACGAACTGCAGCGCAAACTGCCGGCGGGGAAATAGCGGCATGGTCGGTGAGCGCAAAGATAACTGACGAACAGCGCGTCTTTCAGTCCATATCTGTCCACAAAGCCGAAATTCGTAATTCCCGTATAGTTGATTGAAGCCCTCGGCGCCGGTAGGAGTGAGGCTTCCGTTCGTGCCGCAAGGTTGATATGGTATTCGGCATGAAAAAAGTGACACCCTTTGTCCTCGCGATCCTGGCCGCGGTCCCGGCGGCAGCGCAGCTTGCGAACCCGAACGCTTTAGGCGTCACCATGGGGCACGTCCACTACACGGTGAAAGATGTGGATGCGCAGAAGCGCTTCTGGATCGATGCCTTCGGAGCCGTGGAGGTGCACAACGGATCGGTCTCGCTGATTCAGATGCCGGGCGTGTACATCATGTTCCGGCAGGGCGACGCTTCGGGACCGCAGGAAGGATCGATCGTCGACCACGTGAGTTTTACGGTGAAGAATCTCAAAGAATCGATGGCCGACTGGAAGGCGCGGGGCTTCCCGACGGTGCAGGCTAACAACCCTCTGCAGTGCTATGTGGTGGGACCGGAAGGCGTGCGCGTGGAAATCCTGCAGGACCCGGCCACGCCGCGCCAGTTTCAGATGAACCACATCCACCTGCACGCCGTTGACATTCCCGCCATGGAAGCCTGGTATGAAAAGACCTTCGGATTCACGGCGACGAAGGTGCCGATGCTGACCAGCTCCAACTTGCAGGAGATCAGCGAGATTCCGGGCTCCAGCCTGCACTTCGCCAAAGAACAGAACGCGCTCGCCCCAACTAAAGGGCGAAAGCTCGATCACATCGGTTTTGACGTCAGGAATCTGGAGGAGTTCACGAAGCGTCTGCAGGCCCAGGGCATCCAGCTGGAAGCGCCGATTCGCGCGATTGCGAATACCAGAATCAAGGTGGCGTTTTTGACTGACCCGTGGGGAACTTACATTGAACTGACGGAAAATCTGGCGCCGATACCCGCCGCGGGCCAGTCGGCAGCCATACCTCGGCTGCCTGATGGCAAGCCGGACTTCAACGGTGTGTGGGATCACCCTCGCGTTGCGGACGTTACCAAAGATGCGAACGGATGCGGCTCCGGCGGCATTGGCTGCAGGCAGGAAGGTTCCGGCGAGCTTTCCTACACCGCCGAGGGCCTGGCGAAGTGGAAGGACACCGCTCGCTATGACTACACCGCCCGTTGCCTGCCGTACGGTTACACACGCGGTTGGGGAAGTAGCGCGCCAATCGAAATCGTGCAGACTCCCGAACGTTTCGCGGTGTTCTTCGAAATAGGAAGTACCTACCAGGTGGTGCCTACCGATGGGCGGAGTCATCCCAGGGATCTCGAACTCACGTGGGCGGGGAATTCGGTCGGCAGGTACGAAGGAGACACTCTGGTTGTCGACAGCGTTGGTTTCAACGAAAAGACGTACATCGATACTGTGGAGCATCCCCACAGCGAACAGCTCCATTTGACTGAGCGGTTCAAGTACATCGATCCCCGGCACATCTCGCAGGAAGTCACGTTCGAAGATCCCAGGATCTACGAAAAACCTTTCAGGAACACGAGAATCCTGGCGCGCATGCAGCCCGGCCAGGAGCTGATGGAATACGTCTGCATGGAAAATAATAAGGAACTGATGGAAGGCCACCTGGTCGGCCACCAGGAGACGTTGTAGGAGGCGGACTTGTTCGCCTCTGTGACGATTCCACCTCCTGCAACAATGTTTTCCCGGCGACAAGCCACAAGTGTCCTGAGAAATCATTAGTTCGCCGACCTGACTGTTACGTCAGGGAGGGCGGGCGTCGAGCCCGCGCGAGACTTTCTCGCTGGACGATCGGCGCGAAGGCCTGCCATCCGGATCACGTGATGTTAAGCTCAATCAACGGTTGGCGGGATAGGTCCTGGATGGTCGGCCTTTCGTCCCCTATTTACATTTACTTAAGATTTCAGGACGAAGCGTTGATCGCCTGTGGCAGATTTCCTGAAAGCAGGTCGACGGGCGTTAACGGCCGGTTTCGCGGTCCGATCGCTTTCGTCTAAAGCCTTTTCCAGTGCGCGTTTGACACCCACAACTGGCGAAACCGCACGCCGGGGGCACGTCGCATACGTGAGCTACTGGTGAGATTTCTTGTGGTTAACAAAATCCATGTAGGCTTTATGCCGTTCGTCGGTCGTTCTCTGTTGCTCCGCTCTTAAAGCGTGATATTCAGCTATGTCTGACACACCGGCAGACCATTCGTGCGTGATGAGATAGCACCTTAAAGCCGTCTCAGATTTATCCGCAGACACTAGCGATTCGAGAACGAGCCGTTCCGCGCGGTGGCATTCAATGCAATCCATCCCCCAATTCTATCGCTGGTCACGTGTCTGAGGAAGGTGGGATCGATACCCGACAACGCTTGGCGTAGCGCAGGTCAGTTTCAGGCGCTGCGGGCGCACAGCTAAACGTGCCCCTTGGGATCGCCCGCGGTTGGGCGGCCCGATAGCGGTAAATATCGGCAGCTGTTTTGGTTGCGCCGACCTCAGCCCTCGGATATGGCGAAAGCTTCGTGCGGCGAAAATAGAAGAGGATGTTGCGACTGCTTGCGATCGTTGGCTTGATGGCGGTGGAGATTTTGCGCGTATCGGGAGTGCCGGCGGCAGAACCCGATGCCGCAACAATTATCGATTCCGGTTCGACCAATCGCCCCGGATTCCGGATTGTGGTTGATCAGTCGGGAGTCGCCGAATTGACTTCAACGCCCCGAAAGTTCGGCGCACCACTGGAGCAAACCAAACCGATCCGACGAATACTTCCTCGCGCCGCGGTCGAACGCTTCCACGCCGATCTCAAGGCCGCGAAACCGCTTGCTTCGTTGCCAGCAGTTCACTGCATGAAGAGCGTGTCGTTCGGATCTACCGTGACCGTCGCGTTCGGCGGAGAACAAACGCCCGATCTGAGTTGCGGAAACGGCGGCAACGCCGCGATGCGTAATCTCATTCGTGATGCCAGTGAGATCGTCGCCCTATTCCACGCCAATTGAGAAACTGGACAGCTTGGCGTCAGAAGCGAGTCGTACCCGCTCGTTCACGCCGAGCCTGTGGCCGGTATCTCGCCGCGGGATATGATTTCGAGGGTTGCCCGATTTGTGAGGATGGAATATGACAGAGGGACTCAGGAGCATCACCGCGCAACTGAAGGGCAGAAGGCAGCAAGTGAGAGTGCTCTGCGAGCACTTTGCGAAATCGAAGGAACGGAGTATCCAGTGTAATGGAAGACATCTTTAGGTTCGTCGATGAACTCGGCCCCGTTAAAGTTCTGCATATCTCCCTGCCGCAAGCCGGTCTGAAGGCCGTGGTGGCCGTGGACAACACCGCATGCGGTCAGGCGATCGGCGGTGTCCGCATGGCTCCCAATGTGAGCGCAGATGAAGCATGCCGACTGGCCCGCGCGATGACGCTGAAGAACGCGGCTGCCGGGCTTCCGCACGGTGGCGGCAAGGCGGTAATCTTCGGTGATCCGAGAATGCCGGCTTGCGATAAGGAACGGGTAGTGCGCGCCTTTGCGGTGGCCATCGCCGGTCTTACGGAGTATGTTCCCGGCCCGGACATGGGCACAGATGAACTTGCCATGGGCTGGGTGCATGATGAGATTGGCCGGGCCGTAGGCTTGCCCAGGGAGCTGGGAGGAATACCCTTAGACGAGATTGGCGCCACCGGATTCGGCCTGGCCGCTGCAGTGGAGGTCGCCTGTAGCGCGATCGATCTCGATTTGAAAGGCGCTCGTGTAGCGGTGCAGGGCTTTGGAGCGGTCGGCAAACACGCTGCGCGATTCCTTGCCCAGAAGGGTTGTGTGCTAGTGGCTTGTAGCGACAGCAAGGGAACAGTGTCTTCACCGGACGGCCTCGACGTCGGCGCATTAGTTTCCTTCAAGAATGCTGGTGAGTCTGTGACTGATTGCCCGTGCGGCGAGAAGGCAGGTGCCGAAGCCATTATCGACGTTCCTTGCGACATTTGGATTCCCGCTGCACGCCCAGACGTATTGAACAAGGGAAATGCTGGCCGGCTAAAGGCGCGGATCGTCGCCCAGGGAGCCAACATCCCGTGCACACCGGAGGCGGAGGCGATTCTGGAGTCCCGGGGCATCCTGGTGCTGCCCGACTTCGTCGTTAACGCGGGAGGGGTTATCTGCGCAGCGACGGAGTACCACGGCGGAAATGAAAGCAGCGCCTTTGCGGCTATCGACGAGAAAATCCGGACGAACACCTTGGCGGTGATTCAGGATTCGCGTCGTAGCGGTATATCAACGCGCGCGGCAGCGATCGCGTTGGCGATGACCAGAGTCCGGAACGCGAAACGCGTGCGCAGGTGGCGGTGAGAACAGCACTGAATTCAAGGCACAGCTCACGTCGCGTACCCACCACAACGTCGCTGTCGTCGCGTTAGCCAATAAAATTGGCGCGGATGGCTCGGGCGGTGCTGACCACGGAGGAAGTCTGGCGGCCCTCATCGGGCTGCGCCTAGGAGCGTGTCCGAGTATTCAAAATCGGCATGTCATAACCACAATTACTGGTAGTAGGAGTCTTGTAGGCACACAACATATGACTCATAAAATGATTTCTCGGACAGGCTCCTAGAAGCTGTCAGGGACCGACTGCGCTTCCGTACTCCTCGAATCGACAGCGTCCGACTGGATCGTGCCGGCCCGACTGCCCGCCGCTTCGATCCTGGTGTTCCTGCTCGGCCACGGCCAGGGTTTTATAAGCTCCGTAAGTCCTTCGCCGATCTCATCTGATAACGTCAATTTCGGAGGTGTAGAACAATGGCAAACGATATGAGCGAAATTCGTTCAACGCTGAATGATCTTATTGAGACTTGCAAGGATTCTCAGGAAGGCTTTCACAGTGCAGCCGAGAAATTGAAAGATCCGGAGATTCATACCCTGTTTCTCAAGTTTTACCTGCAACGCTCCGAATTTGCGGGAGAGCTCCAGGCCGAAGTCACGCGCCTCGGCGGCGAGCCCGCGACATCTGGATCCACCGCCGGTGCTATCCACCGCGGGTGGATCGGCTTGAAGACTGCCCTCGCGGCAGACAGCGACCACGCGATTCTTGAGGAGGCCGAGCGAGGCGAAGATGCGGCCATGAAGAACTACATCGAGGTGCTCAGAAAGGGCCTTCCTTCCGATCTTGAAAGCATTGTGTCGAGACAGTTCCGCGAAATTCAGCAGGCGCATCGCACCATACGGGAACTGCTGGAGAGGCACCGTACGATTGCTGACTTGCCGATGGCCGGCCTGCCGTAGGGCGCACCAGGCCGCGCTAGATTACGGCGTTTTCCAATCCAGATGAGCCTGAAGACGAGGATATCAGGCCGGGATTCATCTCCTTTCGGTTTGGATTTGTTTGAGAGGGAGAAGCGGAGCGATATCCGCTAATATCGGTAGGCATTTCCCGACTTGAGCACGCCCGCCAGACGCATCGGCTCTATCTGGCCCAAGCGGCCCGGCGGGCGATGCAGCATTTTAGTAGTCGAGGACGGTTTTGACGATCAGGAACAAAGTGCCTAGTATGGCAATCGGCAAAACCGCCACGCCAACCACTATTCCCAACACCGAAAACGAATCTGGCATATGTAACGAGACCATAGTTCGAGTCTCCTTCCGCAGGTATTAGAACACTTCGATAGCCGAAAATCCAGGCATCCCGGCTCATCGCTCCTCACTTCAGTAACCGTCCCGGCGCCTGCCTCGATCATCAACACCTGAAACCGGATTGGGTCCCGCCGTTCAACCCACGCGATATGATTGCCGGTTGTCCACATACAAGGGAGAATCAACGAATGGCAGACACCTTGAACGGCATCATGCGCCAACTGGAACGGCAGAAAAAGGCCATCGAGCGCGCGCTCGCAGCGTTGCGGGATCTCGAAGGAACCCCGGCCCCGGCGGCACGCAAGGGCGGAATCACTCCAGCAGGTCGGAGAAGGCTATCAGCTGCGCTGCGGAAACGATGGGCCGCGAAGAAAGCGGCGGAAGGCGTGGCCGCCACAAGTCCAAAGAACGCTGCGCCGCGAAAGGTCCGTCTTACACCGGAGGGCCGTAAACGGCTTGCCGAGGCAATGAAGCGGCGATGGGCGGTGAAGCGCGCGGCTTCGGCGGTGAAAAAGACTGCACGCAAACGACGCGCCGCGAAGAAAGCGGCCTGAGACGTTGTGGCGAAGTTCCATTGCGGGAAAGAGGAAAGTGAATGAGAGAAACGGGAACAGTGAAGTGGTTTAACGCTTCCAAGGGCTACGGATTTATTTCGCGCGATAACGGAGAAGACATCTTTGTCCATTTCTCGGCTATCGAGGCTAGCGGATACCGCTCCCTTGAGGAAGGCAGTCGGGTCAGCTTTGTGGTCGGCAAAGGCCCCAAGGGTCTGCAGGCGCAGGAAGTTGCTCCCGCATAGGTTGTACTTCAGCGGCACTTGTCTGTGCGAAAACGGCGGCGATAAGGACGATATCGGTATCTTTTTCCGCAATCAGTCGTGGCGCATGTTCTGCTGTCCGCCTGAGATGATCTCAGACGAGCCGAGTTTGGTTCCAAGCGTCATTTCTTGAGTGATGTAGTCCAGTTTTGCACCAGCGTCAGCGGCTCGCCGGCGCTCTCCTCCGGCGGAACGATGGCCAGAAAACGTTGACCGTCGGCGGAGACGTCGTACTGGATGCCGGCGCCCGTGCGAATCGGTCCAAAGAGGGGGTTCACTGTACCGGCTTCGAGATTGGCGCCTTTAACGCTCACCTCCGCAGCCATTAAGCGCCCGCTCGGCTCAACATAGAAGATCTCTTTTCCGTCTCGCCGCCAGCGCGGCTCTTGGCCACCGGACGTGGAGATCTGCCGTTTGCCGCCTGACGCACCGTTTGTGCCGCTGAACGGGGCGGCAAAAATCTCACTTCTACCGGATTCGTTGGATTCGTAAGCTATCCAGCGCCCGTCGGGCGAGAACTGCGCCAACCGCTCAGCGAACGCGGTCTGAACTATTGGAAGCGGCTTCCGCTCTCCTTCCAGCGGCAGCACCCAAAGATCCTGCAGAGTGGAATTCAGATCGCGCGTGGCGACGTAAAGGAGATACTTCCCATCGGGAGAAACTCCACTGGGCGTTTTGGTGAGCTTGTCCCTGTACAAAAGCTCCTCGACGCCCGTCCCATCGGCCGATTTCCGGTACAGGTTCCGGCTCCCGCGCCCCTCGCGGTTGGAGGCGAAGAATATAGTGCGTCCATCGGGCGACCATACCGGGTCACTTTCAATAGCGGGGTCGAAGGTGAACCGCGTTCGAAGCGCGTCGTTCGGCGCGTGTGCCAGATCCTGCTTCGTGCCGGGATACCGCTCCGTCGTCTGAACCGACGAATGGCCGAGTAGCAGTTGAATCTGTTCCAGTTCCCCGCCCTCGGCGCGACATAGCTTCGCGGTCGTCCGGCGAAGATCGTGCGGCGCGATGTCCGGCAGACCGGCCCCCGCGACATAGGTCTTCAGCATCTGCCAGAACACCTTCTCGCTTAGCTTGTAGCCGCAGACCTGATCACCCCTGTTGACGGGGCGGAACAGATGCCCCTCCGTCACACCTCGCTTCCTCGACATAGGCTGCGGTTGGGGTGGTCTGCTCATTCGGGCTTCTGAGCGGTATGGCGCACTATCCGAAAGCTATACATTGAGCCACTCTCAGGCCGAGTTCATTCGGGCTACACTGGCGGACCGTGGCCTTCATAATCGGGTTCACGTCTCTGAGACCGATTTTCAGACTCTACAGGGCCGCTTCGACAAGATCGCTTCAGTGAGCATGTTCGAACATCTGGGACGCCGACGCCTAAAGAGGTATTTCCGCCATATCGCCAATTTGGTCACGGATGAAGGCCTTTTCTTAAACCATGGAATCACACGCCCGCAAACAGTGACAGACGGCCCCGAAACAAAGCCTTCAAAGCCACCAAGGCCCGCGACCTCCCCGCACTCGAAGGGTTAAACGACGAACTGTACGAAGCCTGCCAGAGCTGCCACGTGCACTACCGCCCCGGCTACCGCCGGCGGCCCTGAATCAGAACAACTCCGGAAAATGGAACGTCAGCACGGCGTTCAGCCGCTTATCCGACACCATCATGTTCCGGTTCTTCACGTCGAGCGCAATGCCGCGCGGCATGCGCAGCACGCCCTGCGGCCCGCCGATCGTCCACTTAGGCGGGACGTCTCCGTTGTCGTTGATGCTCCAGACGCCCACGTAGGCTTCTTCCGATGAAAGCTCCGCGTAAGGCCCCGTGCCGCGCACGCTGATCAGCAGCTCGCCCTTGGGTGGATACACGGCAATCGGTCCGCCGAACGCATTGAGATGACTCTTCGGCCCGCCGATGATGGCGCGCGGCTTCACGTTACCGGAATCCGTCCGGTTGAAAACCAGCAGCCGGACCTGGCCCCTTCCGAAGCTCGTGCCGACGAACAGCAGATCGTGCACCGGATCGACCGCGATCACATTGTCGCCGGTCAGCAGCGTATCGGGGCCCTCCAGCGCGCGGATCGGCGCCACATCGCCCGCCGGCCCGCGCGGGAACACCAGCACCCCGCCGTTACGCGTCGGCATGAAGATCTCATTGTGAACGGCATCCACTTCCACGTGCTCCGGCGCATCGAGCCTCGTGTGCGGACCCTGAATAATCCGCAGCGGATGTTCTTCTCCGCTGGCCGATCCGCGGTAGGTCAGGATCGCCTGCGCAAACTGCTGTGGCACGGTGAACTCATCGTGGATGGCATCGTACACAATGCCATGCATCGTGCGGCCGAGCATGCTGCCCTGGCCTTCCACCTTCCGAATCGGTTTTGCTCCTCCTTCCGCCAGCCTGGCGAAAACCGCAATTTGCGGATGGGCCACTCAATTCGGCACCAGCAGCTGCTGGCGCCTGGTGTCGTATGCAATGGGATGGGGATTGCCCATGCCCGGCGTCGCATCCGCGGCCTTCGCGCTGCGGATCACGCGCAGCGGAGCCATATCCCCGCTCGCCGTGGGCTTGTAGACAGCGGAAGTGTGGTTGCCGAAGTTGGCCACCCAAAGCTCCTGATTCTTCGCGTCGAAGTAAACGCCCGTCGGATTACTCACCAGGCTCTTCGGCCCCTTCAGCACGCGCAGCGGAGCCACATCGCCGCTCGCATTGGCGTCGAACACTAGAATCGAATTACCGCCGTCGTTGGCGACGAAAAGCTCGTTGCGTTCGAGGTCGAGGCTCAGCGCCGTCGGCCAGTCCATCTGCGTCCTCGGACCCTGAATCACGCGCAGCGGCGCGGCGTCGCCTTTCGCATCTCTCGAATAAACCGAAATCGAGGGAGGCAGCAGTTTGCCCGATCCGGGAACCGCATCCTCGCGCGCCAGCGGGAATCCGGGATACACCGTGCCGCGCCGCTTCTCGCCTGGCGCCGGCGGCGCCACTTCGTGATATGACCCGTGGTTCGCTACAAACAGCGTCTTGTTCTTCGGATCCAGCACCATGCCATGCGGATCGGCCAGCCCCGTGTGGCTGCCCTGCACCACGCGCAGCGGCGCTTCCGAACCCTTGGCCAGCTTGTTATAAACGACGAGCGCGTTATCGTGCTGCACGCTCAGAAACATCTCTTTGGCTTCTTCATCCACCGCTATGCCAAACGTTCCGTGCGGCGTGTGCAGTTCGCGGTCCGGCACCACGTTGCCCACTGCCTGCCGCGAGAAGATCACCAGGCTGTCCACGGTATCGTTGTTCACCGCGTAGATGTCGCCGTTCGCCGGGTCGATATAGAGCCCGCACTGGAACTCGATCTTCGTATTCAGTCCGCCGATAATTCTCTTCGGATCGGATACAGACGTCGGCCGCGTGTCGGTCTGCCGGTCGTACACCAGCACGTTGAACAGATTCTCGTCCGTCAAGACCACTTCGTTGTGCGAAGTATCTACCGCCACGGCGCTGTACGCCGAATTCGAATCGCGGATAATTCGCACCGGCTTCCTGCCCGCGATGTCCGCCGCGGGGTCGCCTGCCGCCGCATTCGCAGTCCCGCCCGAATCCGCCTGCAGAAACGCCTGGCGCAGCGGGACGTCTCCCAACCAGTTCGGCGGTTGCTCGGCGACAACCGAAGGCGGGTCCGTACACTCCTCCGCATTCTCCGGCGCCAGCGCATCCCACGCCACAATGCGCGGCCCCTGAATCCAGTGCATCGTGTACCGTCCGCCCCACAACAGCGCAGCAGCCGCAAGGACGAGCGCAACGCTCCTCCTCGACCCGCCCGCACCAGCGTTGATGGATCCGGAATTCATACCACTCCCAATTTCCCATCCATCATACATATAGCGTCGGCCCACCGACGTGCACCCGTACTCGTGCGTGCCGTGTTGAGACGCGTCTCGACGCCTGCTCGGGAGCGCACGCGTCACAGGCCTCCCAATTACCCCTGAATTTGTCGATACACTGAATAGCGTTCGTGCATTTCCAGTGAAAGCCCTGTCCGCCATCCTCGCCTGCGCCGCCCTCATCGGCGGATTCGTGCTCGTCCAGCAAGCCCGCCGCGCCACCGCAGCCCCGGCCACTAAGCCCTCCGCTCGGGAAGTCTCCGCCACCATCACAAAAATGGTCGCCGAGCACCGCAGCAAACAGGAAATCACGCAGTACGTTTTCGATAACCACGGCTGCAGAACGTGCCACATCGGCGGCCCCGACGGCAAACCCGGCCTGAACGAAAAGGGAAAGCAACTTGGCAACGACTTCGAAGGCTGTTTCTCCATGCTGTCCGCCATGAACCTCATCGCGCAGGTGCCCGACAGCGGCCGCTCACCCGAGCAGCGCCGGAAGGCCGCCCGCTTCGAAGAGTTCGGCTGCGCGATGTGCCACAAGATCAGCCCCGGCAAAATGGGCATCACCGACGTCGGACTGCAACTCACCCACATGCACCTCGGCTGCGTCGATCAGGCCATCCCCCCGTGCTGTAAAAAATAGGTCCCGCGGGAAATGAGTCGGGCACCGGGTGATAGTCTGACGATGATGAGTGATCGGGTCACACGCAGAAGCTTCTTCCTCGCGGTTGGCGCCGCGTCGTCCCTGCTCGCGGTCGACTTCGACTATCCCGGCAAAAATATCGACTTCATTATTCCCAAGGCCCCCGGCGGCGGCTTCGATAACCTCGTCCGCGTCATCGCCCCCGCGCTGGAAAAGTATCTGCCCCGCAAAGTGAACGTCGTGCCGGATAACATCCCGGCCGGCGGCGGCGGTAAGGGCATCGGCCAGCTTTATCGCGCCCGCCCCGATGGCTACACTATCGGAGCCGTCGACATTCCCGGCAGCTTCATCCTCCAAGAGCGCCAGGGCGGCGCAGGCTTCGACCTCAACAAAATCACCTGGCTCTGCTCCATGGGCAAGCCCGAATATTTCTGCCTCGGTGTCGGCGCGAATTCGCCCATCAAAACGCTCGATGAGCTGAAGGCTCTCGCAAAGACCCGCCCCGTCAAGTTCACCTCATCCGGCCCCGAAGGCACCGCCTATGGGGCAACGGTGATCGGCACACGCGTGCTGGAAATCCGCGCGCAGCTCATCACCGGGTACAAGGGGTCGAGCGATTTCGTGGTCGGCGCCATCCGGGGCGATGGCGACGCCGTCATCGCCCCCGTCACTTCTCTGCGCCCCATGCTGCAAAGCAAGACCGTCCGTGTTCTGGCGACGTTCGAGCCGAAGGGCACATTCTCCGGAGTCCCCGACGCCGCCGCACTTGGGAAGCCCGAACTCGGCCAGATCCTTCTTGAACGTCTCGTCGGTGCGCCCCCTGCATTGCCTGCCAACATCAAAGCCATCCTGTCCGCCGCGCTCAACAAAGCCATGGCCGACCCGCAAACCGTCAGCCTCGCGAAGAAGTTCGAAGTCGAAATGGTCCCCAGCTCGCCCGAGCAGGCCGTGGCGCGCATTCGCGAAAACGCCGCGTTCTTCGCGAAGTGGAAAAGCTCGCTGATGGTCTGACGAGCCGCGCGTAAAATCGAAAATGCTGCATTTATGGCTGAGTGGCATCGGAGGCTTGCTGCAGGCCAGGGAACTCATGTTCCTCGCCCTCGGCATGGCAATGGGCCTCTTCTTCGGCGCCATCCCCGGCCTCGGCGGCGCAACCGCACTCGCCCTTCTCACCCCACTCACCTACGGACTCGACCCCTTCACCGCCCTCGCCCTCGCTGGCGGCGTCATGGGCGCGGTCCCCATGGGCGGATCCATCACCGCCATCCTTCTGAACGCCCCCGGCAGCGCCCCCAGCGCGGCCACGTGCCTCGATGGCCACCCGCTCGCGCAACAAGGCAAGGCCGGACTCGCGCTCGGCGCAGCCGCCAGTGCCAACGCCATCGGCGGCATCATCGGCACCATCTCCGTCCTCGCCATCCTCCCCATCGCGAAGGAACTCGTTCTCCTCTTCGGGCCCCCCGAACTCTTCCTCCTCGCCGTCCTGGGACTCATCGTTGTCGCCACCGCCTCGCGCGGCAAAATGCTGCGCGGCCTCATCGCCGGCGTCTTCGGCCTGATGATCTCCTTCATAGGCTATAACGACATCACCGGCGCACTGCGCTTCACCGCCGGCATCGCCTACCTCTGGGACGGCGTTCATCTCGTCCCCGCTCTCATCGGCCTCTTCGCCGTTGCCGAGATGATCAACCTCTCGGTCAAAGGCGGCTCCATCACGAAGGATGCGAAAGCCGTCGCCATCACCAGCATGACCAGCGGACTGCTCGAAACCTTCCGCCACTGGCGCACGGTCGTGCGAGGCTCGCTCATCGGCACCGTCGTCGGAGCCATCCCCGGCGTCGGTGGCACCGTCGCTTCGTTCCTCTCCTACAGCCTGACCGTCCAGGCCTCCAAAGATCCCGAATCCTTCGGCAAAGGGAACATTGAAGGCGTCATCGCCCCCGAAGCTGCCATCAACGCCAAAGACTGCTCCTGCCTCATCCCCACCCTCGCCTTCGGTATCCCCGGCGGCGTCGAGATGGCCGTCTTCATGGGGCTGCTCGTGCTCCACGGCCTGCAGCCCGGCCCGCTCATGCTCATCGACCATCAGCTGGAAATCTACGGCCTCATCTGGGCACTCACCGGCTCCTGCGTGCTGGCTTCGTTCCTCGGCCTCTTCCTTGCCCGGCCCCTCTCGAAGCTCACGCTCATCGATTCCGAAATCCTCGTCCCCACCGTGATGGCCGTGGCCCTGGTCGGCGCCTGGGCCGTCGACCGCAACATCGGCAACGTCATCGTCACTGCCATCTTCGGCATCCTCGGCTATTTGATGATCCGCTTCGACTACCCGCGCCTCACCATGGTCGTCGCCCTCGTCCTGGGCGCCGCCGCCGAACGCAACTTCCACCAGACCACAATGATGAGCGACGGCAATCTCTCTATCTATCTCCACCGCAACGTCTGCCTCGTGCTGCTCATAGGCATCGCCGCCCTGCTCATCGCGCCCCTCTTCCGCGGCCTGAAGCGCGCGCCCGCGGTCGTCACCGCAGGCCTCGGCAAATGAAGATCCTCGGTACGCCCGTCCTCGATTACCTTCCCGCCCTCGGCCTCGCCCTCTTGACCGCGGCCTTCCTCGCCACGTCCTACAGCTACTCCGCCCAGGCCCGCGCCTTCCCGGCCCCGGTGGCGTGGGTCACGCTCGCGCTTATCGCCCTCGACCTCATCTCGCGCACGCAGACCGCAGTCGGCGACGCCATTCGCCGCCACCTCAACCCGGGCGCACACGCCCCGGAAGGCTCGCACCCCCTCGGCAAACACTTCGCCGCCGCCCTCTGGCTCGCCGTCTTCGCCGTGGTGCTCGTCCTGATCGGCGTCCTCTACGCCGTCCCGCTCTACATGTTCGCCTCGCTCCGATTTCAGGGACGCCGCTCGTGGTTCACATCCCTCTGGGTATCGGCCGTCGCCACCGGCGCGCTCTGGCTGCTCTTCGCCGTCGTGCTGCGCCTTGAACTCTACCCCGGCTACTTCTTCGGTGGCGCGTAAGCCGCGGGCCATACTAAAGGAAAGAACGACATGCACGATTTCTTCAAGCCCCACTGGCACGAACCCAAAGGCGACAAGCGCGCCGGCTTCGGCGCATTCAACCGCCTCAAAACTCCCTACGACCTCTTTATGGACTACGAAGGCATCCCCGTCTTCCGCGGCATCGGCATCAAAAACGTCCGCAACCTCTCCCGCGCCCCGTGGAAGCGCATGGGCGGCAACGCCAGCTTTATCCAGCTCACCGGCACCGAAAGCAAGTGGGGCTGCTTCGTCGTCGAAGTCCCCGGCCGCGGCGCCCTCAACCCCGCGCACCATATGTATGAGCAAATCTTCTACGTCGTCGAAGGCCGCGGCTCCACAGACGTCTGGCTCGACAGCGATTCCAAACGCCACACCTTCGAATGGCAGGCCGGCTCGCTCTTCTCTATTCCCTTCAACGCCTGGTATCAGATCGTCAACGCCGGCTCGGCGCCCGCCATGCTCATCGGCGGCAACACCGCGCCCAACATCATGAACCTCGTCAATGACGTCGACGCCATCTTCAATTGCCCTTATCTCTTCAAAGACCGCTTCAGCGGCGCCGACGATTTCTATCAGCCCAAAGACGACATCGAGCCCGACCCTCTTCGCGGTCTCGCCATGCGCCGCACGAATTTCATTCCTGACATTGTGAACTGCGACCTGCCGCTCGATAACCGACGCTCACCCGGTTACCGCCGCATCCAGCCCTTCATGACCGAGAACACATTCTACCTTTGGGTCGGCCAGCATGAAAACGGCCGCTATTCCAAAGCCCATGCCCACACTTCCGCGGCCGTGCTGATTTGCCTGAAGGGCAAAGGCTACACCTACACGTGGCCCGAAAAGCTCGGCCTCAACCCCTGGAAAGACGGTCACGCCGACGAGGTCAAGCGCGTCGACTACGAACCCGGCGGCATGGTCTCCGCCGCGCCCGGCGGCCTGCGCTGGTTCCATCAGCACTTCGGTGTATCAAAGGAGCCCTTCCGCCTCACTGCCTGGTTCGGTCCCAACGCGCCCGGCCGCGAGCCCGGCCCCGCCGGCGAGAAGCTCATCGACTACAACGCCATCGACGTCGATGAAGGCGGCACAGCCATCCCCTATTGCCTCGAAGATCCCTTCATCCGCCAAGAGTACGAAGCGACCCTCGCCACCGAAGGCATCTCCAGCCGCATGGATCCCGAATGGTACAGGCCCGGTGTCCGCACCGGCTCCGCCGCCGAATAATCTCCCGATGAGCGACGAAATCGGCGGACGCATCTTCTTCTCCAGCGCCGGCCGCGCGCTCTCGGTCGAGGATCAGATCGCCATCCTCACCGTCGGCGTCGATATCGGCTCCTCCACGTCCCACCTCGTCTTCTCGCGCATCGTGCTCGAACGCCTCGACAGCCGGTACGTCGTCGCCGAGCGCGAAATGCTGCACGAATCCGCCATTCTCCTCACGCCTTATCTTTCCGGTGAAGACATCGACGCCACCGCTCTCGGCGACTTCATCCGAGCGCAATATGCAGCCGTCGACGTCAAGCGTGAAGACATCGACACCGGCGCTCTCATCCTCACCGGCGTCGCCGCCCGCCGCAGCAATGCGCGCGCCATCGGCGATCTCTTCGCGCTCGAAGCCGGCAAGATGGTCGCCGTCAGCGCGGGCGACAGCCTCGAAACCATCATGGCCGCGCACGGCTCCGGCGCCGTCGCCCGCTCCCGCCGCGAGCGCGCCACCGTCATGAACATCGATATCGGCGGCGGCACCTCCAAGATCGCCATCTGCGCCGAAGGCAAAGTCATCGCGCAAACCGCCGTTGACGTGGGCGCGCGCCTCATCGCCACCGACCCCTCCGGCCGCATCGAACGCATCGAAGCCGCCGCCCGCCTCTTCGCCGCCGACCTCGGCTTTGAACTGCACCTCTGCGCACAACTGCCGCCCGTTCACGTCACAGCTTTCACAAACCTCATGGCTGAGCGCCTCCAGCAAGCCATCCGCGGCGGCTCTCCGGAAGCCAGTGGCATCTCCCTCCTGCGCGGCGACCCACTGCCCCCCAACATCCAAATCGACGCCATCACCGTCTCCGGCGGCGTCTCTGAATTCTTCTACAACCGCGAAGCCGCCACCTTCGGCGACCTCGGCCCCGCCCTCGCCGCCGCCGTCCGCACGCGCCTCGAGGCCTGGGGCCCGCGCATCGAGCCCTCCGATCAGCGCATCCGCGCCACCGTTATCGGCGCATCGCAATACACTACGCAGGTCAGCGGCAGCACCATCTTCGTTTCGCCTCTCGATATCCTGCCGCTCCGCAACCTTCCCGTCATCGCGCCCGACATGGGACTCAACCGCGAAATCATCGACTTCGCCTCCGTCGCCTCCGGTATCCGCGCCGCGCTCACCCGCCTCGACCTTGCCGATGGAGCCACGCCCGTCGCCCTCTTCACTCCCTGGCGCGGCCGTGCCACCTTCGCGCGGCTCGACGCCTTCTGCCGCGGCGTCTCCGAAGGCATGTCCGCCATCACCGCCCACGGCCACCCGCTCGTCCTCGCTGGCGATGGCGACGTCGGCGGCCTCATCGGCGTCCATTTCCACGAAGAACTCGGCCTCACCCATCCCGTCGTCTCCATCGACAGCCTCGAACTCCGCGAATTCGATTACATCGATATCGGCGCCATGCTCGATCTTTCCGGCGCCGTCCCCGTCGTGATTAAATCGCTCTTGTTCTCCAGTCAACGCCCGGAAGGAAAACCCGCGTGACCAAACCCATACTTGCCGCCACCACCACCGGCCTTCGCACGCCCGATAACTCTCGTCAACTCGCCGCAGCAAATCGGGGCGTTCGACTGTGGCTTGTACCCAATGCCGGACATACTGCGGCATGGACCACGCAAATTTGAATCCCGCGTGCTCCTATGGTTCGCTGAGCGATAAGAGCGGAAACATATCTCTCTCGTGATATCTTCTGACAAGCTATAGCTGTCTGTTTCACGCGGAGGAGGCCGCCTTGAAACTCAGGCTCCTGATCAGCACACTCGGGTTCGCGGCATCGCTTCCAGCGGCGACCATTATCTATTCCGGAGGCTCCGGATCGGTACAGCCCTATACCGTTTCAACCGCGGGCATTTACCAGATAACGGCATTTGGAGCATCTGGGGGCTCTGATTCTTCAACGGCTTAGGCGGAGACGGAGCTGAAATCGGCGGCGATTTCACCCTCTCCGCAAATGAAATCCTCGACTTTTACATTGGAGGGATCGGCTCGGTCGGCGCCTTCGTCGGAGGTGGCGGAGGTGGTACTTTCGTACAGACCGCGACGGGAACTCTGCTGCTGGCAGCTGGAGGGGGCGGAGGAGCATATACCATCAACAACGGCTTGAACGCCAATACTGGCACCTCTGGCGGAGGGATCAATGGCGGAACGAACGGCGGCGGCGGCGGCGCATTTACAGTTGTCTATGCTTGTCCTCCCTATTTTGGCGGCGGGGGCGGTGGAGGCGGATACCTCGGGGCCGGGACCAGCGCCGCCGGCACAAGCTGCCCTGGCGGAGGAGGAGGTGGTGCTTTTCCGGGACTGGCAGGAGGTAATGCTGGGGGCGTTACTTCGGACGCTGGAGATGGCGGCTACGGAGGCGGCGGAGGCGGATACTACCAGTCCAATGATTGGGCCGGCAGTGGAGGCGGCGGCGGTTATAGCGGTGGAGGTGGGGGTAACGTCGAGGTCCAAGTCAACGGTATCCTTCAGGGACTCGGGGGCGGCGGTGGCTCTTACTGGGATCCGAGCATCACCAATCTGATTACCTCCTCGACGGGCACCGTCGTCGGCAACGGACACGCCACAATCGATTACGTCGGCCCAGCCCCGGAGGATTCGTCAACTCCGGAGATGGGTTCGTTTTTTCTTCTTTGCTTTGGGCTTATCGCCGTGGCAGGAACAGTCTGCTTCCGGAAGACGAGCCTGAAGCAGGCGCTGGATTCTCACACAAGATGAGCCTGAAGGACGGGATCGGATGCTGGGAATTGATCATCCGCATGGACGATTCGGACGCTACGACGACGCCGTGAGCGGCGAGTGGAAGCGGCTAGAAAGCCACCTGCACACGGTCTTTTTGCCCAGACGGCACGCTGATGGAGTTCATCGACCTGAAAGCCAGCAACGATCCGTTCACCAGCGAAGAACTGGATCGATTCGTAGAAAGGTTTCCGATCGAGCGAGGGCCAGATTGATCCGCAGCGTATCTCGCCGTCTTGAGCGGCTCGAAGCGCGTGCCGTAGTAGCTTCGAAGAAATGGTCATTTTCGGCGCGAATCCTGCTGGTTCACCCGGAGAAGGGGCTCACGGGCGCGCTCCTGCTCGAAACCGGCAAACCCACGATGCACGTTGATCCGACCCCGGAGGAAGTAGAAGAGGTCCGTGCCGACTTAGAGCGACGCCGAGTGGATCGAAAGTAGCTTCCGATAATAAGTAATATCGTTCCGGGGTTGTTGCAGTGTGGAGTTAGTAAACACTACGGCGTTAATCGCGGGTAATCCGAATGGCCGGGTGCCCTCCTCCGAATTCAACCAAACGCGGTTTTGAGATAGGATCTTGCCATGAATTGTGGCACGAATTGTCGACAGCAAACACCACCTGCACCATCGGACGCCTGTAAACGTCAGCGATACCGACAAAAGTCAATCTCGACCCGCGCCCCATCCCCAGGTTACTGTCTTGGTGTGGAGAGAAACCACGCAATAAAAAACACACTATTGATTCTGGCGTTCATGGCGACGTCTTCAATTGCGTGGTCCCAGGCGCCGTTTGTGTCTTCATGCGCTGAGGACGCTGAGATTGAAGCCGCAAAGCGCCAGGCAGTCGACAACAGTGCAATCAGATTCCTGCAGACATTATTTAGCCCCGACCCGAGCGCGGCGTTTGATGGACTCTCAACGGAAAGACGCCAAATCACGAACCGTGACGAGGTATCGGCTTTGGCACGCAATGTCATCCAGCAATTCTTCACCGACGAACACGATGCCAGAATTGGCGATCTGAAGGATGCCCGAATTCAAAAGACATATCTCATCAGTCTCAAAGGAAAATCGCCCGGCAGTCTCGTGTGCGCCAGCAATTTGTCCAAACCCGACGGCTGGGTATCGGTCGCCGCTTCGGACGCGCCCGAGCAGGCTCACGTTTTGATTTCAGTGCCCGCGAGGAACAACGAGATTACATTCACGTTCTGGTTGGTCCCGGAACAAAACCTGTGGAAGGTGCAAAGCTTTTGGACGAGTGTTTCGACCCTTGCGGACAAGGATGCCCTTCAGATCTGGCAGCTCGCACGAGCCCAGGTGGCTCAGGGACACGCATTCAATGCAGCACTCTTACTCAATGCGGCGTCGGGTTTGGCGCAAAGGGGGCCTGACTTCCAGGAGGGGATTACTCAGTCGATATCAAAGGACATCTCCGCCCTTGCCCTTCCAGCGGAGCTGAAAGGCCAGCCTCCACTCTTGTGGAAGAGCGCCAACAACACGTGGAAAGTACTCAGCGTCAGCCCAACCGCCGTCGCGGGAAAGATCTACGTCATCATTGTCCATGAGGTTCACCCTTGGCAAACAGATGCTCAGGTCGACGGTTGGAACAAAGAGCTCCTTACCTGGTTCAAGAGGCGTTTCCCGGAATATTCGGGAGTGTTCGCCGGTCTGGTAGCACGAGCAAGAGAGAGCGGCACCAATCGGGGATACGGAACTGTTGAAGCGCCTGGCACGCCAAAATAAACCACCCGGATATGAGATACCCGCCGGGACCGAAACGACGTTCCGGGGAAATAGGTCCTCCCTTGTCGGCAAGGGTTTACCAATCGCGAACGGCGCCCGCCGCTAGTTCACCGAGCCGCATAATGCCCATTTCGTTTAAATGAACGGGCTCTCCTTCGGCTGGCAGCGGAAAATGCCTACCGATATTGGTACTTATCGTTCCGCTCCGTCTGTCGATTCCGGGTCCGGAAGTGGTTCTTCCTCAGAACATTGCTTTGTCGATTTTGCCGTTCGAATCGCGTCGAACTTCCGACACGACTCGGTCCCCGTCGCAGACCTCTATGCTCGTGATCTCCGGGTAATCGAACAGGCTTTCTTCGGCCTGCGTAACCGCTTCGGACAGATCCTTGTATCTGCGATGTAATTTACCTGCCGAAATGGGGGCTGAGCTTTTCACTCGTAGCGTAAACATGCCAAGATTATAAGCGCCGGACGGAAAATAGACGAGGACCTTCTCCTGCACGGGAATTTCTACGGCGACTGCGAAGACTTTGCCGTCTTCCTCGAGGCTGCCCTTTGCCAGTGGGGCCTGGCGGGACGCTTCCTCGCGACACGCGGATTCTGGCCCGGGCGCATTTCGGCTCAGGTACAACTGGCCGGGCTCGAAGGGTTTTCTGGAACGCTCGGGTGAAGAAGCGCTGCCGGTGGTTCTCGCTAATGGCGAAGTCGCCTTGGCGGGCCGTTACCCCAACCGTGTCGAGCTGGCGCGTTGGGCAGGCCCATATCCCCGAATTCCAGCTGCGACGCCGACTTGGACAGGTGCAAGCCCCTAGGAGTCAACCCGCTCCGGCTCCCACTCATCAGCATCGCGGGGGTCGATCCGATCCTCGCGATTCTCTCTCTTTTCCTGCTCGATGCGCATCTCGCGTTCTTCGCGCTCCTCGCGACCGTCGCTCATGACTCCTCCTCCTCCTTCGAGTGTATGTGACCGTGTTCGCAGACCGAAATATCGGCGTATAAGCTGGGAGGGATCGTACAAAACCGCTAGTGATATTCACAGATAACGGACCAGACAAGCCAGATTTACTCTGCCGTTCGCGACAATGCAGGATCTATCCTAGCTGCTCCGCCGCTGGGCCGCTGCTCCTAGACTTGAGCCTTCTGCGCGGATTGAAAGCCGCTGGGGTTTACGGATGTGGCGGTTTCCACAAAACAACGTTGGTACGTAATGAAAGTCGCCCAATTGGGACCGCCCGTCTACTCTCTTCAGCCCGTCGAAACGGATGGAAAGGCTGTCATCGCGCAGCTCGGCATCGAGAACAAAAGCGGCACCTTTGCTAAGAGTGGATCGGTCTATGGCGACACCTGTGACGAGACTCTGGTCAGGGTACTGACTACGCAGCCGTTCTGTTATCGTGAGCCTTACCGCCTGCTCTAATTCAGCGAGGACAATTTCGTAGTCGGATTTGATACCCTCTTGGCCTGCCAAGAGGAGGCGAGCGAGATACGGGCACTTCAGGTACCCTCCCAGAACATCCAATGTGATCTTTCTGTCGGCAGGCACGGAACAACCCGGCGCTTGCGACAGAAGCCCGGCAGCTCGGCGTCCGCAAATCTAATCCAATTCAGTCTGCTGCTCTGCCGGATGCCGCTATGGGTCCGTCGCTTCGCTCTTCTGATTTTCGCACGTCGGCCGAGATAGCATCCCGGATTGCGCAGGTCTGAAAACGATTTCTGCCGATGGCAGGCCACATCAACGTGGTCCGAAACCACGACCGATATCAGTGCTTAACGCCGCTGTGTTTTGCCTGAATTGCAGCCGACTAGCACTCCGGCCAGAACGAGAACGCCGATCAGTTTGTTTTTCACCGCGTCTTGACTCCTCGGGCCAAGCTCCTATTCTGGCATAGTTGAATAGATGTATATCGCGGCAAGGACCAGTCCGCCAGCCACCGTGATCGCCGTTAATGCTTCTCCCCAGTGGTCGATTCTATCCATGACCCGATAGAAAGCCAATTGCTTTGGGATCAAGGATTCTTCGCCGGTTGCGATGTGCAGGTTATCGTCTTCGTGCAGCGCCCGAAGGTTGCGGTAGAGCGCCAGCGCCAACACGACCACGGCCAAGACCGCCCATGTCACAACATACGGTGTGAATTTCATAATCAAACTCCGCAGTGCGAGAATGCATTTGCCGCGCCAAACCGGCAAAGAGGTGCCCGGAGTCAGCAGGCAAAAAGCGTCCCATCGCGATTTCAGTGCGATGGATTAAGCGTAATGACATCTTCAGCTTTGGATGCGTGCTGTACGAGATGCTGAGCGGCGCGCGGGCGTTTGCGGGATCGTCAGCCGCCATCATCATCGCGCGCGTCAGCGTGAAATGACGCAGGTTGAGTGTACTGGCAACCCACCGACGCGACCGCAAACGGTTATGCCCAACGGCATGGAGGCATGCCGCCGAGATGATCGGGAGCAAACGTTGTCGAGTTCCAGTTGAGTGACGGATGTATCTTCGGTGTGCTCGTTCTGTAATTCGAATGCGGCACGGGTTTTCTGCCAGGGAGATTGCAGCTTCTGTTTGGGAGATTGGGAGGCAACTTATGCTCTGTTATGAATGCTCGAAGCTCGGTAAGGATCGCGCGGCTGTTGGCCTGTGTCATCACTGTTCAGCTGGGCTCTGCTCGGATCACGCGTGCATCGTTGAGGATCCCGTTACAACAACGGTACTGATGCTGAGGACGGTTGCTCTTCCCAGGAAGGCGAGAGTGTTTCTGTGTGGGACCTGTGTTCAGGCATTGGGACAGATACGGGGAGAGACAATGGCGTCGGAAACTTCACACCAATGCTGTGCTCCAGCCATGAGTTCGGCGTCTGAGTAGCGGGGACATACCGACAGCAACAGAGATCCGGTCGTCGAGCGTGGGTCGAGGGGAGAACGGTATATTGCGGACGGGCGCGAATCGCATGGCGCCCGAATTTGCCATGAATCCACTTGAACTCCGAGACGCCGGAGCCCGAACGGCTCTTGGGCACTTGCGGATGCGCTGAAAGGCTGAAAAGATATGGAGAGCGCGCCAAATCCCAAGCTTTCGTTTCTGGATCGTTACCTCACGTTGTGGATCTTTGCCGCCATGGTGGCTGGCGTGGGGCTCGGGTATCTTGTTCCCGGCGTCGTGCCCTTCTTAGATCGCTTCAGCGTCGGTACCACATCCATTCCCATTGCCATCGGGCTGATCCTGATGATGTATCCGCCGCTGGCGAAGGTGAAATACGAGGAGATGGGCCGGGTCTTCCAGCACCGCCGAATCCTGCTTCTCTCTCTCGTTCAGAACTGGCTGGTTGGACCCATTCTGATGTTCGCGTTAGCGGTCCTGCTACTCCGGGACAAGCCGGAGTACATGACCGGTCTTATCCTGATCGGACTCGCACGCTGCATAGCCATGGTCATTGTGTGGAACGACTTGGCGCGGGGCGATCCGGAGTATGCGGCCGGCTTGGTCGCATTGAACTCCGTCTTCCAGGTTTTATTCTTCTCGGTCTACGCGTATTTTTTTCTCGCTACCGTCCCCCGCTGGCTGGGGCTCAAGGCCGTGGAGGTGGACATCTCCATGGCCGAAATCGCCCAGAGCGTGTTCATCTACCTGGGCATCCCGTTCATCGCAGGTATGCTGACCCGCTTCGTGATGCAGAAAGCTAAAGGCCGCCGGTGGTACGAACGGACTTTCGTTCCGAAGATTAGCCCAATTACGCTGATCTCCTTGTTGTTCACGATCGTGGTGATGTTCAGCCTGAAGGGAGAGATGATCGTCCAGTTGCCGTTCGACGTGGTTCGAGTCGCCATCCCGCTCACTATTTACTTCGTGGTGATGTTCTTCGCGTCGTTCTGGATGAGCAAGAAGGCCGGCGCCAACTATGCGGAAGCGACCACGCTGTCATTCACGGCTTCGTCCAACAACTTCGAACTGGCAATAGCCGTTGCCATCGCGACGTTTGGAATCCACCATGGCGCCGCTTTCGCAGCCGTCATCGGACCGCTGGTCGAAGTGCCGGTACTCATTTCCCTGGTCAATGTCGCACTTTGGATCAATCGGAAATGGTATAGTGGCGTGCTAGCCACCATCGACACCTGCCGAATCGAGAGATCCTGAACGGATGGCGGTAGCTGGGACTTGCGGCCACCAGTGTGAGCCTGCACCAGTCTTCAAGACGGTCCGGCCCCTGCAAACGGCCGCCGAGCAAAAGGGAAGGACACCAGGAAGCAATTATGTACTGCTATGAATGTTCGCAGGCCGGCACCCGCGGCGAAGCCATCGGTATTTGTCATCACTGTTCGGTCGGGCTCTGTCAGCAGCACGCCTCGATGATTACTGATCCAGTGACCATGACCGCTCTCATCAATAGGACCGTTGTTCTCCCAAAGAAAGCGAGGCTGCTCTTGTGCAGTACTTGCTTGGCCGCATTGCAACAGGACAGAGATGCAGCGTAATTCTGAGTTTACTGCGGGTAAACGTCTGCCGGATCGATACCGTAGCGATGCAAGCCACGGGGGTGTACTCGATCCCGCTCTCTACGACATCCTCCGCGGGCATGACTTTCGGGTAGTTCTGGTGAATGCCCATCACACCAGTCAAAGGCTCGGCTCTGAGGTTCGAAACAGATAGCGATATTCGTTGATATCGTTCAGCCTCGGCTACATAGTGGCCGGAATGCGCGTCTTTCAGGCACGAAGCGCGAGAGCAGCCAGCTGAGTACCGGTAGACGCCCGAGTCCTTGCAGGAAGCTGGCGAAACGTGGACTGAATGAAGACCTCGCGGGCGACGCCGGAAGGGGAAACTGGATTCCTCCAGAAACCCGTTAGCGTTTGCGACGGCCCTGAGTGATGACCAGAGCGCCCGCCAGCAGCGCCAGAGCACTACCTGCGGAAGCCGGATCGATTTCAGGGGCGTCAACCGGAATGCCCATGGCAACGGCTGAAGTCCCGATTAACAGCAATGCGATTCCGATGATTAGTCTCATTCTCTCTCCCTCAAGTTAACCAGGATTTGCATATGGACGCTGGACGTTCAAGATAATACTTCCTTTTTGGCTCTCTTGTGCGGCCGTAGCCGACTCTTCAGTACCGGTACCCTCCCTTTTCTTTCGAGGAGGCCAGTTCCGGCCTTCTGACGGACGCCGAAAGCGGGAACTCCCGTTCTTCCGACTGCTTCCAGAGGCACTTTTCCGTCCGAGAGCCGCGGACCTTGGTCCAGAACTGGACCGCGAGGCTGGAGAAGTGAACCGCCGCCTGGATGACATCATTTCACGCCTTGGCAAGGGTGGCAAGGCGATTGTGGACGAACGGTCGGCATTCCGTCCTCTATTCCACGCGGCAAGCGTTCGGCTCTTCGGGAAAGCTACCGATAACTGTCCTTATCAATCCCAAATGCTGACGGTTGCGACGAATATTCCCAAAGCGAATGCAAGTCCGGGAATCGGGATCGCCGGCCATTTTTCTGACTTGATGTTAATGAACGATACACCAGCCGTAAAAAAATTGCTGCGTTGTACAGACGGCTCTCCGTGCAATTCGGGGGAACTCTGATCAAACGGAAGGTCGGGCTCAAAACCGGAGTATAATTACTCCGCGCAGAATTACACCGAAAAGGACATGAGCCATGGCCAACCTGATCGACGAATTTCAGCAGGGAATGGTGTCACGGAGGAAGCTTCTTGAGTTACTTACTGGAGCAGCCGGGTCTGTAGCGCTGGCGCAGGCCCAATCGGGCAATCCCACCAAGGCGCCAACGGGAATTGTGGAGCCGCCGAAATTCAGCCCTGCAAACATCGGCGGTGGCGGGCGAATTGAGCGCGATTTCTACCGCGAATGGCTCAAGAGCGGCAAGGTCCCGACGCTCGAAGGGTATTCGCTTTACGATGCAGCAACGCAGGAGTTGCAGCCCTGGCCGGAGATTGGCGGGCGCGGCCTCTATATGAATTTTCCCGGCAACGTCCACATGGATTGTGTCATCCAGGAAATTCCAGCCGGGAAAGCGCTCAATCCGCGGCGCCATTTCTACGAGCAGATCGTTTACGTTCTCGGCGGACGCGGCTACACTACCGTAGGCAGCGGCAACAAGCCAAACAAGGTCTCGTGGGGAGAAGGCAGCATGTTTACGGTGCCCGTGAACTCGCTGCATCGGCACTTCAACAGCGACCCGGCGCATCCTGCGCGCCTGTTGCTTATCACTACTTTCCCGTTCATGATTCAGGTCTTCGGAAGCATGGGTCTCATCAGCGATTCAAATTTCACTTTCAACGATCGCTATGACGGCGCACCTGGCTATTTCACCTCCACCGAGCGCGTGCGGAAGCGGTGGGACAAGACCAACTACGTCAAGGACGTGCGCTCCGCCGAAGTCGTTCTCTGGGAAGAGCGCGGTGACGGAAATGCCAGTATGTATTTCGACATGGGCGGCAACACAGTGCTTGAGCCGCACGTCTCCGAATTCGAGGTGGGCAGCTATAAGCTGGGCCACCGGCATCCTTACGAAGCCATCATTGTGACCCTGAACGGTAAAGGCTACTCGCTTGCCGAGAAAGACAAGCTGAAAGACGTCGAAGCCGTCAAAATCGACTGGAAAGCCGGCTCCATCGTGTCACCACCCTTCTTTTGGTATCACCAGCATTTCAATACCGGAGCCACGAAAGCTCGCTATCTGGCCATTACGGAAGGCGATTTCCCGCTCCGCCTCGGCATCCCGCTCAAAGTGGAACAGATCGAGGCCGGCGAAGAAGACCCCCAAATCAAAATGCATTTCGATCGAGAGGTGCGTCGCGGCTGACTCGGCGCAATTCGCTCAAAATAGCTAACGATATTAGCGGTTATCGTTCCGCTCCCGTCACGCATTTCCCTGGGGAGCCTGACACAACCCCGAGCCGGTCATCTTTTCACAATTCCGAGTCCAATGCAGGCCCCCACCCCACCGGCCTTTTTGGTCCTATACTCGGATTGAATGAGGAGCATAGCCCTCTTCTTTTCCCTTTGTGGGTGTCTCAGCGCGCAGCAGGCGAGCTTCGCGGGGGTAGTGATCGATGCCATCACGCGGCAGCCTCTGGACGGGGTCCATGTAACTATTCGATGTGAACGGCCCCGCGGCCCCAACGCTCTTGTCGACTACTGCACCTTATCGTAGACGAGGACGGTGTCGACCGCCCGACCCTGCGCGTTTGTGCCTTTTGAAGTATCGGTCAGGGTCTTACCATCCTTTGAGACCACGCGGGTGCGGATTCCAGTAAAGACGGGCTTCCCGGAACCGTCCTTTTGGATCAGCTCAGTCGTGTAAGCATCGACGGCTCGGTACGCCGAAGTAGGTGGCTTCACGCTCTTCGTGGAAAAGTCAGGCAAGCTGACCTGGGTGTACATCGGATAGTCGTTTCCGTCGTATTTCCAGGTACTCTCAAGGAAATTGGGATTCCCCTGAGCACCTACACCGGAAAGATCGTTTCGATGAACCCATCCGGACGCAGTATGTACTGTCGCACGGAAACGACCCCCGCCGGAGGTTTTGGCGTGGTTTTTTCCAGGTTGAGCTTCCACGTCCCAAGTAATGGATCTGTCTTCGTGCCAGCTGCAGGGGCCTGAGCCAGTGCAACGACCGAGCAAAACATCATCGATATTCCAAGAGCGCTCAAGCTACGTTTCATCCGAGTCTCCTCTTAAGTACTTACCGTAAGTTGGGCCACATTCGACGAATACTGTACAGGCCTTTGCCCGGACTCGAACTCCAGGGTCCATGGCTCCACTGAGAATACTCCCAATCACACTCGTTTGTTGCCGCCATTTTCGCATCGCATTGTTTTATATTTTTCCTTTACATCCAGGGCCGGGTTATTCGCCTCAGAAAGCCGTATGTCCGGGATGAAGTTCGGAATTTCCCCGATCGGAGGATCGATACGTCCCGAGTGATGCGCATTCCGTCCTCAATCGGATTGGGGACGCCCAGGCGACCACGCAAAAACAATGGATTTTTACGTGACGCTGCTATCAGAAGTTCTCGACCCCTGAATTTTCAACTCACGGAACGACTCCAGAGTCCAGGTTCCTTCGGGCGTCGATCCTTCTCGACGCAGAATGTAGAGGTTTCCGTCATCGGCACGCACCTTGAAGAGGGGATATACAGGCGCTCGACGTTCTTACTTTTTGTGTGACTGGATGTAATCGAACGCGAAGGTCTTTAATGCCGAACTGGTCAGGCCGAGCTGCGTGGCTTCCTCCGACGCGCGATCGTTGTCCCACTTGTCGATCAGTACGCGTTTGATCAGCCACAGGGCCGCCGCTCGGTTTCCACTGGCGCAATGAATGAACGCCGGCTGATTGCCCGGCTCCGTGACTATTTTGAGAAAGCGATCGGCCACTGCGGGGTCGGGCATACTTCCGTTGAACGGGAGATGCACGAAGTTGATGCCCACCGCCTTGGCTTCCGCCGCCTCACCCTCGATGTCGGCGCCGGATTCATTAGCCAGCCGCAGGTTGATGACGGATGCGAATCCCATTTTTTTGATCCCTGCCAACGAACCTGATTTCACCGCGCCGGCGCACGCGACAGTCGTCTCTACTTGAGCGAAGTTGGTGACGCCCTCAACTGTTGATTTCTTGACCTGAGCTGGCGCGGCGGCGACAGAAATTCCCAGCGCGGCGACGGCGATATTCAGAAATACTCGTTTCATATTCGATCTCCCAATCTGACGAAATTAAGCTTTCACGAGCGAATATCCCCGCTCCTGCGCGCGACTTACGGCGACAATACCTGCCGGCACCATCCGGGAATTACTCACCAGATTCGAAGTCAATTCGCTGAAGATCGTATCGGCATTCACGCCATTCGCCTCGGCAATGGTTCTGGCGAGATTGCGCGTGGCCGTCGAACATACGGCCATCTGTACGCCTTGTTTAAAGAGCGAATCCAACGTCGTACCACCATTGGGTAACAAGTCGCCGTAGTCTCGGGAATTGTAAACGTTGATCTTCGGCGCCACTTTGCTTTTTGGATCGGTAAATCCGGACGGCGCCGCCAGCAGCGTCCCGTACTTCGCCCACATCGCATCGCTGTAAGCAAACGGCGTGGAGCGGTGGCGCGCCACAATAATGACTGCCAGATCGCTGTCTTGCAGGCCGTAATCGGCTTTGTTCGTGCGCACGAAATTGTTCGCGAAACGCAGAGCTTCGCCAATACCATCGGGGTTTGTCGTATCGAAAATCAATCGATGTTTACCCGGCAGTTTGTCGAACCAGTCGTCTTTGTCATGACGAGCGGGTTCCCAACGCGTGGTTGCCGCTGGTTTTTCCCGGGCCATTGCAGCGCTCCCGACGGCCATCGCTGCCAAAGACGCTACTCCAGCGTTTAGATAAGTCAGAAACGAACGCCGTTCCGACGATGATGGAGATTGTTTGCTCATACGCACCTCGCTTCCTGTTCCTTTAGCGAGAATACTAACATTTCTTACGGTCACTTCGCTGGCTTCTGCGCGGCCTTGTAAAACGCTTCAATCGGCCCGAACGGCCCGAAGCTGTGCTGCTCAATAGGGAAAGAATCCGCATACGGGCCGTACCCCGTATCGACAGGTTTCTTCTTGCGGTCGGGATAATCCCGCTCCAGCCCCTCCATGTGCGGCCTCGGCCTTGAATTGAAATACGCTGCGACGTC
>JBEKTF010000044.1:0-31968 GCA_049516355.1 Bryobacteraceae bacterium
CAATCCCTCGATCTCCGCTTTCTGACTCGCGCTCAGGGCAAGCGCGGGCGCCGGACTGGGCATGCCCCAGTATAGGGCGATCCCGGCTATATGTAAATAATTATATAAGACAGGACACTAGGCCACACACGGTTTCATTGTCAAGTCTATTTGACTTCATCCAAAAAAGTCAAGTAGAATTGACAAGATGCCGAAGCGGTGTTATATCGATCCGGAATTCACCCGACACGTCTGCGCTGAAATCGATGCTTATATCTCCAGGAACGATCTGACCGATGTTGAGGCGGCACGGATTCTAGGCGTAAGGAAGCAGATGATCAAGCCGTACCGGCAGGGCCTAACGATGCCTGGAACTCAGGTGATTGCACGAGCGTGCGTCTATTGGAATCTGCGATTTAGCTATCAAGGATTTGAAATCTCAGCCAACAACTTCGTTCCGTCAAACGGCCTACCCCAGGCGGTCCCCGATCAGTTGAAACTCCCTTTCGACGAACCCCTCGAATTTCGAGGCGTTTCGTCGTCGATCCGCGATATTGAATTGACCATCAGTTTCAGGCGGGTCAGTTAGACTTGACATCTGAGCAGAACCGTCTGGCCTTAACGCTATTGCACATGAACACGATTTCGTCGAGATTGCCCAATGACCTTCCGCCCAACTCGCTAACGAAGCAAGGGCGAGCCGAGCGACGAAATCCTGGCGGCATGGGGCAATAGCCCATGCGGTCTTGCGTTCCCATTAATCCACGTTCACTCACTCTTGCAGAGGGCAAGTCCCGTTACAACTCGCGAGATTGAGGAATCCAAGCGGGAACTAGCGGGCTCTGGCGAGACTCCACTTCACGCCCGCGACGACGTTGAGAAGCGGTGAAGGGAAGCCGTAGATCTCTTCGTAATGCCTGTCGAGCGCGTTGCGAAGGTTTGCATAGAGCGTCAGATTCCCGCGCACACGATAGTTCACGTTGATGCCGGCGTTGACATATCCCGGGTTCCAGTAAAGCCCCTCGGACGCGCCGTAGTTCGGTTCCACGTCGAGATCATGCCCGCGAAAGTAACCGAGGAGGTTGGCGTCCACCTTGCCGTAATGGAAGTTCACCAGCGCAGAGCCGGATTGCTTCGGTTGGCGCACCAAGGGCTGTCCGAGATAGTAATATTGCTGCACAAGCCCATCGCCGCCGTTCAGAGACAGCACCCTGGTTTCCAGCCACATGTAATTGCCGGTGACCGAAATCCAAGTGGCGGGGCGATACTTCGCGCTCACCTCCACGCCTTTCGCGTTGGCTTTCGCGACGTTGTCGGTATAGTACTGCGAGAGCACGGCCAGCGAGCCGCCGAGGGAGACGATCAGATCGCGATAGTCGTTGTGAAAATATGTTGCGTCGAGCGATAACTGGTTGTTCAGAAAACGCTGCTCGATGCCGACGTCGTAACTTTCGGTACGCTCCGGCTTGAGGTTGGGGTTGTTGGTGAAGGCGAGATCGGAGCCGCCGGGAGGGCGGATGCCGGTGCCATACGATGCGTGCAGCCGTGAATTCTGCTGGAACATGTAGACGCCTGAGATTTTGGGATTCAATCGGGAATCGGTGTGGGCAGGAAAGTCGGGACGCCCGAAAGGGTAAACGTTCACATCGCCCGGAATGAAGGGCGTCTGGTAAATCTCTTCGCGCAATCCCGTGTTGATGAACAGCTTTTTGAAGAACGTGAAGTGGTTGTCGAGATAGATGCCCTCGTTATCGCGGCGCAGCAGGAATCCGTTCGAGTTGCTGTCGGTGACATAGGTGTTCCGCATCTCTTCGCGAGCGAATGCGAAGCCGCCCGCCAGAGTCCAGAAGGAAGCGATTCTCCACGTGCCACGCGCGTCGCCCCAGGGGCGGATGTCTTTATTGAAGCTATCGCCATAGGGGCTGATGTAGAAGCTGTTGTTCAGGGCGAAGCCGGCGGTAATGTCCAGGCGCAAGTTCGCGGTGAAGTCGTCCTGGTAGTGCAGCCCCGCGGTGGGAGTGTTGTCCTTGCTGCGGCTGACGAGGTCGAGCCCGGTGTATAAGTCCTTCGGATTGGAACCGAACGCGCCGGGCTCGCCGACATCGTTGGAGTTGAAGTTGCCGAAGATAAAAAGGCTTTGGGTGTACCAGCGGTGTTCGCCCGAAAGGAAGATATTGTCGTTGCGGTAATCGGAATTTTGCACGGGGCCGTTGGCAAGAAGACTGGAGCCCGACCCGGCGAATCCCCAGCCGTGCGCCAGCATGGAGCCGCTGACAGCGAACCGGTTCTCGTCGTGGGTTCCACCTTCGGCGACGATGTCGAGCGATGGTCCATTCTCGGGGGATCGAGTGACGAAGTTGACGACGCTGCCGATTGCATAAGAGCCGTAGACGGCCGATTGCGGACCGCGCGCAACGTCGATCTCGGAGATGAAGTCGGATGGGATCTGGGAGAAGTCGAACAGGCCGCCGTAGTTGAAGCTGTTGATGGGAATGCCGTTCAGCTCGACGAGGTTGTAATTCGAACTGCCACCGCGAACAAAGAGATCGGCGACGGACCCGCGCGGGCCGTCCTGCGCGAACACCATGCCGGGAAGCTCGCGCATCAGGTCGACGGCCTGGGCTTCATTCCGTTGGCGAATCTCGGCGCTGGTAATGGTGCTTACACTGGTGCCCTGCTGGCTGGCGGGAACGTCGATCGCGGATCCTTCGACGCGGATGGAATCCGATTGCGGCGCGAGCGAAAGCTGGATGTTGGCCGCCGCGGCGCCGACGGTTACCGTTTGAAAACCGGGAGCCGTGACGCGGAGCTGGTAGTTTTCGAACAACGGAGAAACGTTGAAATCGAAGTGTCCCTGGTCATCCGTAATCTGCTGAACGATCACGCCGACATCATTGACGGCGGCGACTACGGCACCCGAAATGGGACTCCGTGAGGGGTCTGTTACCGTACCTTTAATTTCGGCGGCGAAGAGCGAGGACGCGAATAGCGCCGACGCCATTAACGTTAATGGTGTTTGAAGTTTCATAATCAGGCAGCCCTGAGCTGCCGACCTTTCCGCTTCGGTATTGGTTCCGGAAATTCTTCCCGGAATCACGCGGGCCGGTCTCCTGACTTGCGCGTCATCGGAAGCCGCTCGCCTTCCCATCCCGTTACGGACAGTGGCCTATGACGGAGTCATAGAGGAGCGGAATCCTCGGCGCTTACAGTGGCGGGGCCGTGCTGGATTCACACCAGCTTCCCAATACAACGCCTGCGTGCAACTGAAGCTCTCTCAGATTATCAGATCGTGATCACGACTTTGCCAACCTGTTCGTTGGATTCGAGATATTTGTACGCCTCGGTAGCCTGCGCGAGAGGGAAGGTGCGGGCGATCTTCGGCTGGAAGCGGCGATCTTCCAAACGGTCGTATACATACTGCGTCGCTTTCTTCAGAAGCGGCGGATCGCGTCTGATTTCCAACAGTGAATACCCGCGAATACTGAGGCCTTTACGCATTGCCGTGGCAAGCGGAAAGAGTGTGGGCTGCATGGAAAGCCAGCCATATTCAAAGATGGTTCCACCGGGCGCCGCCGCGATCGCGAGTTTCTCTACGAACGGGCCGGCCACGGGATCGAAAATAAGGCGCGCGCCTTTGCCTCCGGTGATCTCATTGACTCGCTGAGGCAGGTCCTCTTCGTCTGTTGCGATCACATGAGCCGCGCCCAAAGAAATCAGCTCGGCGCGTTTTTTCGATTTGCGCGTGGTTGCAATGGCGATCGCGCCCTCGACATTTGCGATCTGTATCGCCGCCAGTCCGACGCTGCTGGAGGCCGCGGTAATGATGACGAAGTCCTCGGGAGCAATGCGTCCGAACGCGACGAGCGCTCCGTATGCGGTCAGATATTGCATACAGATCGCGGCCGCCTCGATGGGCGTGAGCCTCGACGGATATTCGGCCAGCGCGACGGCAGGGACAATGGCTTCTTCGCCGAGCACAGGGTACTGATTCATGGAAAAGCCGGGGATGGTGGCGGCCTTCTTTCCGACCCATGCGGCATCGACACCGTGCCCGACGGATTCGACAACACCCGCAGCCTCATATCCTATGCCGGAAGGCAGGGTGGGTTGTTCGAAATAGCGGCTACGCATGTACCCGGACTCCGCGCGGTTCAGCCCGACGGCCTCTACACGGAGTTTGGCTTCACCGTCGCCGGGCTGCCGGGAGGGTAATTCCTCGAGGACGAGATTTTCCGGTCCTCCGAGTTTGTGGAAGCGGATGGCTTTGGGCATCTACGGGTTATCTTCGCAGAGCCGCGGTGAGATCCAGCCGCCAAGCGATCACCGCGCCAGCGGTCTGCCGGGAATTGCAGCACACATTTGATATCCCGCGAGGCCCAGGAAATCAGAGACCGCGGAGCTGGTGAGAAAAGGACCGCCCCGAAGGCGGCCTACTTGGAGTCTCTTGCGTCCTCACAGATGTATTCGAACATCTCGCCGGTGTTCCACTTGGACGCCGTTTTCTCGGTGATCGTCCATTCGCCGGACCAGGGTTTCGTGTATGCCCCTGGATCGTCGACGGTCACCTCGTACTTCAGCGTCTTGAGGTTCGGACGCGAAAAACGTTCCGTGAGATGAAGCTGATCGGTAGTCGGGAATGCGCCGACCGGCCACTGTTTTTCGTTGAAGCCGACCGAATCGACCACGAGCGTATCGCCTTCCCAGTGCCCTATGGAGTGGCCCAGAAAAGTCGGCTTGAGATCTTCACCCTTGGGGTGCTGACGCCCGTCCATATAGATCACGCGCCAGGAATGCGGTCCCGCCATGTCGAGAATGAAAACACTCTTGAGTTCGGGGACATCCACAATCTCGAATCCAGGCGCATTAAGGAACGACGGGCCGGTAGCCGGTACGCAGTCCACCAGCGGCGAGTCTTTCATGCTCTTCTGCCGGTATTGAAAGAGGGCCTGGGCCCAAGGCTGAAACGGGACGCCGGCGGGACGAAATCCGCCCAGTCCCGGCCGGATTTCCCAATAGCCTTTGTGGTCGGGGGAAGACCCCAGATTAACTCTGCCATCGGGCCAGCGAGGCACCGGATCTGTCGCTTGTTCGGCTGCAGGTTTGGCAGCTGCGGTTTGACCGTAAGCCGCGAGGCCGGACCACATCAAAAGCGACAGCCCTAAACTCAGAGATTTTAGTCGCACCAGCTTACCTCATGGGCAACTTGGAGCCGTCAGCGAGAACCAGGAAAGTTGTCGGAAGAGCTCCCGCCCAGCTATTGGCCGGATTCTTGGCGAGGGCCGCATTCTCGACGGTGATCTTATCCCCAATTTTGACCGTATCCCGCTTCCAGCCACCTCTCAGCAGGGCGTATGGAGGACCAAGTTCGAACCGAATCTCCTTCGTAGCGCCGGATTCGTCCTTAACATTGGCGAAGATGTAGGCATGGGGATTCACCCAGTCGACCTTCGTCACGATTCCGGTAAGCGTGGCAGTCTTGGTTCCGTCATACTCAGCTTCAAAAGAGTGGTGCGCCATGGCCGGCGTCAGGGTTATCAGCCTGAACGCGAGCAGGGTACCGAAAGCTAAACTTGCCGTGTTGAGTCTCATCGCTATTTACCTCGGCGGATCGGCGTTAGTAAGCGGATTCCGCAGTATCCTCACAAAAATACTCCTGGATTTCTTCATTGGGAACCCACTGGACGGTCCAGCCACCTTTCCAGGGCCTCGTATACGCTCGTGGATCGTCCACAGTCACGTCATACTTCAACGTGTTCAGATCCGGTCTCGAAAAGCGTTCGGTCAAATGCAGGGCTTCGGTATGAGGCAGCCCCCCGTTCGTAAACCAGAACTTCTCGTTAAAGCCGACCACGTCTACAACCAAGGTGTCCTTCTCCCAATGGCCAACAGAATTGCCGTAGTAAGTGCGAACCTCTTCTTCCGGCTGACTTTGCTGGCGTCCATCAGTATATATGATTCGCCAGTTGCGGTCTCCCCCCCCTGACAGGACGAGGATGCGGCCCAATTCCCGCTGTTCGACGAATTGAAACCCGTGGGGAGTTTGAAACTGGCGCGGGCCACCGGGCGGAAGGCAATGCAGAAAAGGATCGTCTTTCAGCAGGTTGCGCTGGCGGTGCTCATAGATGGCTTTTGCCCACGGCTGGAAGGGCGCAACGCGGTCCGCATCGGCGATGTTACGCAGAATCCCTTCGTCATTCATGGGAATTGGAGTGCCCGTATTTTCCACCAGACTGCTGGCACTGGCGGCTCCCCAATAGCCTTTCTTGCCCGGAGGCGGCCCTAACCTGGGTTGGCCATCGGGCCATCTGGGCGTGGGTCCGGCAGCTGGAGGCGCTTGCTTTTGACTCGATACGGTGAATAATTTTGCGTTGGTGCGGGCGAGGACGACGGATTTTGCGAAGACCTGCCTGTTTTCACCCCGGGCGAGAAGGCCATCCACGGTTACGACGTCACCGATATGGAGCGACGTCCGCTTCCAGCCATCCTTCTCGAGATCAAGCGGGTCGCCGAATTGCACTGCCCAGTTCGTCGTCGTGCCGGTGGAGTCGACGACGTTGATGTAGAAGAATGCGTGGGGGTTCACCCAGTCGATCTTCGTGATGGCCCCTTTTAGCTTGACCTGCCTCGCGCTATCGTAAGTAGCCGAAAAACCGTTCTGCGCGAAGGCCGGAGCCGCCAACGATAACCCAGCCACCAATATTCCGAAGCCCACTGCAACAGCTTTCAGTCCGAGATGCCGCATTGACGGTTAGTCCCTTGTAACCCTGAAGTCACCGTTGACTGCGCCCTGGTGCCAAGTACCCCGAATGGTCCGGTGGTAGGAAGCGATATCGTCCAGCTTGCCCTCCGCCGAGATGTGGACCGGCTTACCGGCTTGATCCTTCGTATCCGCTTCGATGCGAACGGTCCAGTTCGTTACGTCCAGGAAAACACTTGCGAGCGGAATGGCATCCGGACCCGGGTTGATTACGCCGGTGACGTTCTTGCCATCCCAGTTCATGACGAAAGTGACCGGGTTCCGCTTGGCCAGCGATGGGCCCCAATCGCCCGTCCAGGTTCCCGTGAGCGGGTGCCCCTGCTGTGCCAGTCCGGAGGTGGCAATCCCCAGACATGCCAAAATACAATTCAGATAAAACGTTCGTCTCAGCATCGATTTTCCTGTCGCATCTGAGAGTATATTGCGTACGGAGCGCTGGCGGTGCAACAACCCATCTGCCAAACTATACATAGCTCCCGTTCAAGAAGCAAGATACAAGTGAATAATTCAAAGATGCTGCGGCATAGCCACCCCCTTACTCTGTCGTTTGGACTTGGATTTGACGACCTCTTTACGCACGAAGGCCTCGTAAAACTCGACCGGATTTTCCTCGGCCAGTTGGGCGAATCGGCGCCGGAACTGCACGCCCGGCTTCTGGCCGCCCGGCTGGACCCGTCAGCTCTTCCGGCAAAAGCCAGCTCCGAGCTGATCGTCGAACTCGCGCCCTATGTGGAAGATTTCGTCGGCGGTCTGTTCGGCATCGAGTCCGAACTGCGAGACCTGCAATCGCGTCATCACGAACTCGCGCCACTCTACTCCGTGAAGCGAAAGTTCGTCCAGCGTAAAGCGCTGACCGGATACACCGTTGAAAAGGCATCGGAGATCGATGGTTTCACCGTCGGCGCGGAACTCGAAGCATTCATGCTCGCGCCTCTGACCGAGCGCAGTTTCGCCGATCACATCGAGCGCTGGCTGAAAGCCGAAGCTGAACATGCCGAGCCTCTCCGCCTCGCCGCGCTCTATGCCGCGTGGGCCACGCTCAGCCCGGAAGGCAAAGCGAAACACCATTCGGGTGTCCTCTTCAAGACTCCGCACAAACTGGACATGCATCACCTCGTTCCCGCGGAATCGGTCGAAAGCAGCGGGCTGGTGCAACTGCAGTTCTCGAGCGGCCACTGGCGGCATCGCGAAGGGTTCCAGCTCACCGACGCGGGAACCGATCTCACAGGCGCTCTCGATCAGGCGAACTACTGCATTAAATGCCACAACCAGGGCAAGGATAGCTGCTCCACGGGTCTCAAAGAAAAGGACGGGGCATTCAAAGCCAGCGTATTCGGCGTGAAACTCGCGGGCTGTCCTCTCGAAGAAAAAATCTCAGAGATGAACGCGGTAAAAGGGAACGGCAACCCGATCGGCGCACTGGCGATCGTCACGGTCGATAACCCCATGGCCGCTGCCACGGGGCATCGCATTTGCAACGATTGCATGAAATCCTGCGTTTTCCAGAAGCAGGAGCCGGTCGACATCCCGCAGGTCGAGACGCGCAATTTGAAGGATGTGCTGGAGCTTCCCTGGGGCTTCGAAATCTATAGTCTGCTCACGCGCTGGAACCCGCTCAACTTCTCGCGCCCCTTCGTGCGCGCGTCGAGCGGCCATAAGGTTCTGGTGGTCGGCCTGGGTCCGGCGGGCTTCACGCTCGCACATCACCTGATGAACGATGGACACACGGTGGCCGCGGTCGATGGCCTCAAAATCGAGCCGCTCCCGCCCGATATCTCGGGCGTGGATCCGTATGGAAATCGCGTTCCGTTCCGGCCGATTCACGACGTCACGGAAATTTACGAGAGGCTCGACGAGCGCGTTATGGCCGGATTTGGCGGTGTCGCGGAATACGGCATCACGGTCCGCTGGAACAAGAATTTCCTGAAGGTCATCCGGCTGCTGATCGAGCGCCGGCGCGAATTCAGCATGTATGGCGGAGTCCGATTCGGCGGCACCCTGACCATCGATAGCGCATTCGAGCTTGGCTTCGACCACATCGCGCTTTGCGCCGGCGCCGGAAGGCCCACCGTGATCCCGATGAAGAACGGCCTCGTGCGCGGCGTTCGCCAGGCTTCCGATTTTCTGATGGCGCTGCAGTTGACCGGCGCGGCGAAGTCCGATTCGCTCGCGAACCTGCAGATCCGTATGCCCATCGTGGTGATTGGCGGCGGTTTGACGGCTATCGACACGGCGACGGAATCGCTCGCCTATTACGTGGTGCAGGTGGAGAAGTTTTTGCGTCGCTACCAGACTCTGGTGGAAGAGATCGGCGTGGAAGCCGTGCGCGCGACATGGACGCCTGAAGAGGCTGTGATAGCCGAGGAATTTCTGGCGCATGCCCGTGCGATTCAAGCGGAGCGCGTGGCGGCCAGGAGGGCTGGCAGACAGCAGAATTTCATCCATCTGCTCAACGAATGGGGAGGGGTGACGATCGCTTACCGCCGGCGGCTTATCGATGCTCCGAGCTACACCCTCAACCACGAAGAAGTGGCGAAGGCATTCGAAGAAGGTGTGAGGTTCGCCGAGTGCCTCGCGCCCGAAGAGGTTCTGGTCGATGCCGCGGGTGCCGCCGAATCGCTGCGTTTCCAGAAATACGTTCTCGATGAATCGACCGGGAAGATGTCGGCATCGGGCGAGCCGGTTGTGCTTCCTGCCCGAACGATCCTCGTTGCCGCGGGCACACAGCCGAACACTGTTCTCGCTCGCGAAGACTCGCACAACGTGGTGCTCGATGGCCGCTTTTTCCAGGCCTTTGACGAAACAGGGAACCCGGTCAAACCGGAACGCATCTCGAAGCCGAAATCCGTCTACGTGTTGATGTCGGTGCGGCCTGACGGGCGTTCCATCAGCTTTTTCGGCGATCTTCACCCCTCGTTCTCCGGGAACGTCGTCAAAGCGATGGGCAGCGCGAAACAGGGATATCCGGTTGTTTCCCGCATGCTTGCGCATTTGAAGCCGTCCCAACCGGCGCCCGCCGCCCTGATTCGCAAACTGGACGACGAACTGCGTGCCGTGGTGCACGATGTGGTCCGTCTGACGCCGAACATCGTGGAGGTCATTGTGCGGGCCCCGATCGCGGCGCGCGCTTTTCTGCCGGGCCAGTTCTATCGCCTCCAGAACTACGAATCTCTTGCGCCGCGCACCGGAGACACCGTGCTCGGCATGGAGGGTCTGGCGCTTACAGGAGCCTCAGTGGATCGCGAAAATGGACTGCTTTCCACCATCGTTCTCGAGATGGGCGGGTCCTCCGATCTGTGCGCCCTGCTGAAGCCCGGCGAACCGGTGATCCTGATGGGTCCCACGGGCACGCCGAGCGAAACGCCGTCGGAGGAAACAGTTCTTCTTGCCGGCGGTGGACTCGGCAATGCGGTGCTCTTCTCAATCGGCCAGAAGCTTCGCGAAGAAGGTTCACGCGTGATCTATTTCGCCGGCTACAAGAAAATCATCGATCGCTACAAAGTGGAAGAGATCGAGAAGGCCGCCGACCTTGTGGTGTGGGTTTGCGATGAAGCGCCGGGCTTCACCGCAGGCCGCGTGCAGGACAGCGCCTTCGTCGGCAACATCGTGGAAGCGATGGTCGCCTACGGGCGAGGTGAACTGGGCGAGAATACCATTCCGCTCCACTCGGTCGATCGATTGATCGTGATCGGCTCGGACGGCATGATGAAGGCCGTCCAACAGGCAAGGCACACGGTGCTGTTCCCATATCTCAAACCTGACCATCATGCGATCGGCAGTATCAATTCGCCCATGCAATGCATGATGAAAGAGATTTGCGCGCAGTGCCTCCAGATGCACAGGGACCCGGTGACCGGCGAAGAGACGGTGGTGTTCTCCTGTTTCAATCAGGATCAGCCGCTCGATCACGTCGATTTCAGCAGCCTGCGCACGCGTTTGTCGCAAAACGGTGCGCAGGAGAAGGTCACGCGGCTCTGGATCGACCATTGCCTGCGGGACATCGGCGCGCGGCCCCGCCCTACATCGAGTAACGCAATCGGCAATAATTAGAACCATGTACCGCCTGGCATTTCTGACCTTCTTTCTCTGCGGGTTCGCGTCCGCCGCCGACCTTGCGGACACTTTCTTCACCAACGTCCATAAGCTGACCAACGGCGGTGAAAACGCGGAAGCCTACTGGTCGCCCGATGGCAAGCGCCTGATTTTTCAATCCACGCGCGGCGAATCGAAGTGCGATCAGATCTACGTAATGAACTCCGACGGCTCCAATCAGCACATGGTCTCGACGGGAAAAGGCAGGACGACCTGCGGCTATTTTCTTCCCGACAACGAACACATCCTCTACGCGTCGACTCATCTGGCTGGCGATGCCTGCCCGCCCGAAGCCGATCACAGCAAAGGCTACGTCTGGGCGGTTTATCCCGGCTACGACATCTTTGTCGCAAAAGATGACGGCAGCGATCTCAAGCGCCTGACCGACGCCCCCGGGTACGACGCGGAAGCCACGATCAACGCGAAGACGAAGAAGATCATCTACACTTCCATGGCTTCAGGCGATCTGGAGCTTTGGGAGATGAATCTGGACGGCTCGGGCAAGAAGCAAATCACGAAGACGTACGGCTACGATGGCGGCCCGGTGTTCTCGCGCGATGGCAAGAAAATAGCCTGGCGCGGCGGCCATCCGAACACACCCGAGACGAAAAAGAAGTACGCCGATCTGTTGCATGAGAACCTGACCAGCCCCATGAAGATGGAGTTGTTCGTCGCGGACGCAGATGGGAAGAATACGAAGCAGATCACCGATTTCGGCTGCGCGTCGTTCGCGCCCACGTTCACGCCGGACGGCAAGCAACTGCTGTTCGCTTCGAACAAGCACGCGTGCGATTCGAGTAAATTCGAACTCTATCTCATCAACGTCGACGGAACCGGCTTAAAACAGGTGACAAACTACGGCGGTTTCACTTCCTTCCCCGAGTTTTCGCCCGACGGCGCCAAACTGGTCTTCGTATCCGACTGGAATGCGCCGGCGAAGTATGAGTTCAATATATTCACCGCGGATTGGAAACGTTAACTAACGTACATTCGTAGTTAACTAACGTGAATTCGTACTGGTACTGCCATATCGAATCTGGTACCATTGCCAACATGCTGGAGTGCACCTGGAACGATTCCGAAGCTGAAACAGCCTTGCGCCGGTTGCTGCTCAAGGAACAAAAACAACAGAAACTCCTGGCGAGCAATCCGAAGATGAGCCGGAAACTTCGCGAATCCGCGCTCGCACGGCTGGCACTCAAACGTATCGCCGGGACCACGAGCACCAGCAGTACACTCTAACGCGGTTTACCTTCCCAACAGCCCCTTCGCTTTCTCTTTCACACGATCCACGAGGCCCTTCGGCTCCGCCTGCTCTTTTACCGCGTCGGCCCGTATGGGCGGCTGCGACCCGATGTCCTGATCGGCCATCTTTGCGCAGGACTCGTTGCCGGCGGGCCGGACCGCATTTCCCATCATGACGTACTTCTTTCGTACGCGTGAGCCATCGTCCCCCTCAAGGCAAACCGAAAACTCACCCCCCTTCGCCAGCACGGGGAAAAAGCCGCGTTCGCGCCGTTGAATATATGCCGTCTCGTAGCGGTGGTGCCGCAAGCTCCATACGAAGACCCTGTATCCGTCGAAATCGTGATCCTCCCCCAGTTCGTCCGAGGTTGTCCAAAGCCAGATGTCCTTCTTCTCGCCGCCATCCTGAATCTTGCCCAGCGAGAAATATGACGTTATGCGATGCCCTTCCGCATACTGCGCAACTTCGTCAGGTATGGCGAGGTAGAGGCCGTTGGTCAGCACCCATCCGCTCTGTCCGTCTCCGGCCCGGATCAGCGTCCAGTCGTCGGTCGGAACCGGAGCGGCGCTCTCGGCAACCGGGGGCGGCTCGTGCTCGGGCGATAATTCAACCCAATCCTCCGGAGGTGCGGGCGGGGCGGGCACCGGAGGCGGCGGGATCTTCGAGACGTTCTGTTTTCCCGCTTTCTTTTCGGGTTTGGGTTTCGGTGGAACCAGTTCGCGCTTCGTCGCTGCGACGACTCGGGGCTCCACGCGGTGCGCGATCACATCCACCTTCTCGTGTTCCTTCACCTGCACAAAACTAGGCGATTGCCGCGAGGGTTCGGTATGGACGTTCAAGACTGTGAACGTGGTTGCGACGCCCTGGGAGGGCAGTCCGGCGGTTTCCCTGGCAAGCGCACGCAGGCGCTGCATTTGCGCTGTGTCGAGCAGTTCCCGGTCACTGGCCCATCCCTCAACGCCCGCCGCCGTACGGACCCTGTACCAGCGCCGCCTCTGCCCCACGATATCCAGCTTGTCTCCATGTTTTACGGTCGTGACGGTGGCCGATTTCGAGTCGATCTCTTTGTGAAGCTTCAGCGTTTCGGGACCGGCATAAGCCGTACCGATGGAGGGCACCCGTTGCCGGGTGGAGGAATTACAGGCCGAAAGGGCTGAAAGAATACTCGCGGCGCCGATAATCCAAAACGTCCGGAAACCCGACATGGAATAACAGAGCGCACCAGAAATGCGGCTCTGCTGCAAGCTTAGCTCAGTTCGATTGCGTCCGGGGGCTTACGCGCCCATGCTCTTTTCGTCGCCGTCGAGTACGGCGCGCACCTTGCGCTCGAGTTGATCCATGGTAAAGGGCTTGATCAGCAGCGAATATCCCTTCTCGACGACGTAGCGCTGAACGACCTGCGTTCCGTCATATCCCGACATGAACAACACTTTAATGTCTGGCTTGAGGGAGGCGATCTGGTCTGCGATCATCGGCCCGCTCATCCCCGGCGCCACCACGTCGGTCAGTAACAGCTCGGTGTCCGGATTATTCTTGAAGAGGCGGATCGCGTTCTCGCCGCTATCCGCGCTCACAACGCGATAGCCGTTTCGCACCAGCATCGCGGCCACCAGTTTTCGTACTTCGGGTTCGTCGTCTACAACCAGTACTTTTTGCGACTGTTCCTTAGACATTTCAAGCCCGGTATTGAAATTCTAATTGAGATTCGCTAAGCGCTCGGAGATTATACACCGGATACCGTATGGTTACGCACCGAACCGTCGGCTTTGGTGAGGGTTTGCGGTTTCCTTCGCACAAAATTGACTTAAAGCCCGGCGCGGCCGCCACCGGCTCAAAGCTCGGCGCGGCCGCCATCGGCAAACAATTCGGCGCCGACAACCAGAGAAGCGTCATCGGATACGAGGAAAAGCGCTGCCCGTGCGATCTCATCTACCCTACCCATGCGCTTCAAGGCAATACCTTGTGCCATATTTTGGTGCATCTCCTCGATAGCTGCCTCGGAAAGCCCCATTTTGGCAAACAACGGCGTTGTCACGGGGCCGGGGCTCAGCGTATTTACCCTGATGCCGCGCGGCGCCAGTTCCGTCGCGAGTGTCCGGCCGAACGACCTCACAGCAGCCTTCGTCGCCGCATATACCGATGTTCCGGCGAAGCCTTTCTTGCTGACAACGGAGGCTGTCAGGAGAATTGATCCACCCGACGGTATGAGAGGCAGCGCCGCCTGGACGGTGAAGTAAAGGCCTTTGACATTGATATCGAAATGTTCGTCAAAGTCCGATTCCCCGATCTCGCCGAAAGGCTTGAATCTGGCAATGCCGGCGTTCGCGAACACAATGTCGATGCGCCCGAACTTCTGGCGGATTTGATCGATCAGGCTCGCGATGTCCCCGAGTGTACTCGTATCGGACACGATTGCCAACGCGCCCGGACCTAATTCCCGTTGTGCCGCCGCAATCGCGTCCTTGCTCCGGCCGGTCACAATGACCTGCGCGCCTTCCTGTTGAAACAGCGCCGCCGTCGCTAGCCCGATGCCTGTAGATCCACCTGTGATCAACGTAATCTTTCCTTTGAGTTTGCCGTCGAGTTTGCCCATTCCGATCCTCCAGACCCATTCCGATCTCCAGACTAAGATACCCCGCCGGGCAAGATAAACTGAGGCACGATAAACTGAGTGTTCTGCAAAAGTGTGACGGCGGAGGGAAGATGACACCAGTTGAAGTTCTGCAGTACGCGAAAGAGAATGGCGCCAGACAGGTCGATGTCCGCTTTTGCGATATCCCGGGTCTCCAGCACCATATTTCGTACCCGATCGGTGAGTTGAGCGAGGGCTCGTTCACGGACGGATTCGGGATCGATGGATCGAGTATCCGCGGGTGGGCGGCGATCAATGAGAGCGACATGCTCCTCATTCCGGATTCCGAGACCGCCTTCATGGATCCGTTCATGGAGACCCCGACCCTGGTCATGATCGGCGATGTGCGCGATCCCCTGACCAAGCAGAACTATGAGCGCGATCCCCGCTGGATTGCAAAGAAGGCCGAGCTTTATCTGAAGAATTCAGGCACCGGGGACACGGCGTTTTTCGGCGCGGAAGCCGAGTTTTTCATCTTCGACAACATCCGTTTCGACCAGAACGCTCACTCGGGTTTTTACTTCATCGACGCCGAGGAAGGCCGGTGGAACTCAGGCCGTGAGAAGGACAACCTGGGTTATCGTCCGCGCTATAAAGAAGGCTATTTCCCGGTGCCGCCGACAGATCACCACCAGGACCTGCGCTCGGAGATGGTCGCCACCATGGAACGCTGCGGCCTGGAGATCGAGTGCCATCACCACGAAGTCGCCACTGCCGGACAGTCCGAGATCGATCAGCGCTTCAACACCCTCGTCAAATCCGCGGACAACATGACGCTGTACAAATACATCGTCCGCAACGTGGCCAATCAGTACGGCAAGACCGTGACGTTCATGCCTAAGCCGATTTTCGGCGATAACGGCAGCGGAATGCATGTGCATCAGTCGCTCTGGAAGGCGGGCAAACCGCTGTTTTCGGGCGACGGTTATGCCGGCCTCAGCCAGATGGCCTTGCACTATATTGGCGGCCTGTTGAAGCATGCGCGCGCGCTTTCGGCGATCATCGCGCCGACGACGAACAGCTACAAGCGGCTGGTTCCCGGCTATGAGGCACCGGTGAACCTGGCGTATTCGCGCCGCAATCGCTCGGCGGCATGCCGTATTCCGATGTATTCGGCGAGCCCGAAGGCAAAACGCGTGGAGTTCCGCCCGCCGGATCCTTCCGCCAATCCGTATCTCGCTTTTGCGGCGTTGCTGATGGCAGGTCTGGATGGCGTGTTGAACCGTATTGAGCCGGGCGAGCCGCTCGACAAAGATATCTACGATCTGTCGCCGGAAGAAATGAAGTCGGTGCCGTCAATGCCGGGATCGCTCGAAGAGGCGTTAAACTGCCTCGAAGAGGACCACCAGTTCCTGCTCAAGGGCGATGTCTTCACCGAGGAACTCCTGGAAACGTTCATCGAATACAAGCGGAAGGCCGAAGCCGAGGCAGTGAGGCTGCGGCCCCATCCTTACGAATTCTCCTTGTATTACGACATTTAGGACAGGTACACGCGCGGTTCACGCGATGGACCTATAATTATTCCGATCCCGTCCATCAATCCTGTCTATCGCGTGAATCAACTCTTTTGTTTCCAATAGCGCTCCCTGGTGCTAACATTCTGCTATAAGCCAGATCGAAATAATCTATTTCCTCCAATTCGCGAGCCGCACTTACACTCAGACTTATCAGTTAGCTGAAAGTGGCACCCGAGTTAGTATCAGCTCTACTTATTTCAAGGAGAATAATTATGCGATTACCGATCTGCATCCTGGCCCTGGCTCTGTCTGCGTGGGCGGCAGACATAGATACGCCGCAGCCCGCCGACGCACAAGATCAGGCTCCGGCTCCGGCGCCACAGACACCGGCTCCCGCAGATGCAACGAAGCCCGCCGACGCGACGCCTCCGGCTCCGCCCCCCAAGTACGAGGGTTTTGTGTTCAGCGGTTTAGCCGACGGCTACTTCACGGTAAATTTCGATCACCCTACGGGCAACGCCAATCAATTACAGAATTTCGATCTCAATAATGCTACACCCGAAATGAGTCTGGTCAAAGTCACGGTGGATAAGTCGGACAAGATTATCGGATTCCACGTAGACGCTGGTTTCGGGGAGACCATGCGGCTGGTCCACGCCGGGGATGTGGCCGCGCAGGATCATAAGGCTCTCCGCTACATCGAGCAGATGTATGCTATCGCCAAACCGAACCATACCCACGGAACCGAGATCGACTTCGGCCAGTTTGTAACTTCGGCCGGTGCGGAAGTGATCGAAGCAAATGCGAACTGGAATTACTCCCGCTCGCTTCTGTTCGCATGGGCGATTCCGTATTATCACTTCGGCCTCCGTACATCCACGCCCGTCACGAAGAGCTGGACGCTCGGCGTTCAGGTAGTCAATGCGTGGAATACGGTTTGGGGGAATAACGACATGAAGAATGTCGGGATCACTTCGGCCTTCACCAGAACCAAATACACCTGGTCAGCCAACTATTACGTGGGCCCGAATCATCCGGGTACCAGCTCCGGCAAGAGAAATCTGGTCGACAGTACATTGCTTCTGACGCCGGACGCCAAATTCAACATCTATATCAATGGCGACTACGGCCGCGACAATAACCCTGTTGGGCCCGGGTATAGTGAGTGGTACGGCGCTGCCGCAGCGGCCCACATCCAGATTACAAGCAAGTTCGCCGTCTCACCACGGGTCGAAGTCTTCGATGACGCCAACGGCTTCAGCACCGGCACGATGCAGACCATCAAAGAGGGTACGATTACCGGCGAGTACAAATACAACGACCACTTCATCGGCCGGCTGGAATGGCGCCATGATTCTTCGGACGCGCCGTTCTTTGATCGCGGCGCTCAAATGTTTGTGGCAAAGGGACAGACCACGTTCACGGTCGCTCTGATGGCGATACTGGGTCCTCTGAAGTAAGACGAACGCGTCACTCGTCGCTCTTACAACTTTTGTCGGGCCGCTGTCTTCCCGCCGGTGTCAAGCCGGCGGGATTTTTGTTAGTGGATCGCTGCCCTCCTCAACTCCGAGCAGGCCCGACAGCTATTCCGGGATCGTAATTCTCAGATACCCGACCTGTATCTCCGAGATACCCCGGGAACACTCGACCTATTGGTCACCACCGGCCTCAAAAGAGATTAATAACACAAACTTCCCATCTATCCTTTCTAAGGTGTTGGAATCCAAGCCGACCCACTACCGGAATTCTGTTTTATCACGTCTTCCGGGCCACCCAGAGCAGGAGAGAAAAGACCGCGATAGGAATCAACGCGAGCAGCGCGTAGTTCAGAATCCTCTTCGGCCAATGCGATTTCCGCGTCTTCCAGTCCGTCAGTTCCGGCCGGTCCGCAACGCCCACCTGGTCCTGATTCTCCAGATCCCAGGCGAACTCCCGCGCGGATCCGTAGCGGTTTTTTGGATCGCGCTCCAGTGCCCGGTAAATAATTTCCTGCAGGGCGGGCGATATAGAAGGGTCGATCTCCCGCGGCGGCACGGGATTATTCAGCAGCCGCTCGTTCATGATGAGAAACGCGTTGTTACCGGTGAATGGCACTTTTCCGGTCAGCATTTCGTAAAGCATCACACCCATGGCGTAAATGTCGCTTCGCGCGTTTCCTCGTTTTCCCTTGACCTGTTCAGGTGAAATGTAATCGGGAGTTCCCATCACGTTCGAGAGCTTGGCAAAAGTCAGGCGGCGCGAGCCTTCATTGGCCGCGATGCCGAAATCGATCAGCTTGATGCGGTCCTCTGCATCGACCATGATGTTTTCCGGCTTCATATCCCGATGCACCACGCCGTGGGAGTGAATGTAATCGAGCGCCTCGCAGACTCTCGCCGTAATTCGGGCGGCGCGCTCCGTCGGCAACTTGCCCGTTGCACTCAGCAGATTGCGCAGTAACTGGCCTTCCACCCACTCCATCACCATGTAAATACGGCTCCGGTGGGCATCCTTGAAGACCTTCATGACACCGGGATGATCGAGTTTCTCTCCGATCTCCTGCTCCCGCTTGAAGCGTTCGAAGAGCTGGGGATCCGCTTCCATCTCGGGATGCGGAATCTTGATGGCCACGGTGCGCCCGTTATCGACGTCCGTTGCGCGGAAGATCGATGCCATGCCGCTGCGTGCGACCAGACTATCAATGCGGTAGTGATCGAGCAGATCACCGGGATGGAGGGCAGTCATGAATTGAGTTGTCTTAACGCAGTTTGTAAGGCCGCCCGCGATACATCCCCATACGCTCGACATCGCGCACGCGGATCAGCTGGACGCTCACATTATCGCCGCCATCCCGTTCGTTGGCAAGCGCGATCAGTTTCGCGGCGGCGGTGTTGAGGTCGGGATTCCACCGCACGATCTCGCCCATCTCGGCGCCTTCCACCGGGCCGTGCAGGCCGTCCGAACAAAGCAGCAGAACATCGTCCGCATGCACCTGGCGATCGCCGATTTCGACATTCACGAAAAGATCGTTGCCCAGGGATCGGCTGAGCAAATGGCGTGTCTCCGCCTCGGCGGCTTCGCGCTGCGATAGCAGGCCAAGACGCACCTGTTCGGCGACCACCGTATGATCGCGGGTGATCTGCGAGGCAAGCCCGTGGCGGATCAGGTAACAGCGGGAATCGCCTACGTGCGCCACAACCACGCGATCATAACGGAGAGCGCAAGCCACAATCGTTGTGGCCATACGGGAACCGCCGGGGCTGGCGGCTTTTCCCAGTTCGTAAATACGCGTGTTGGCGGTTTGAACGAGGCGCGGCATCAACACCGTGTGGGCTTCACCTTTGGGTGCGGCGCGAAAGCCCTCGATCAGCGTTTCGATGGCGGTCTGCGAGGCCACCTCGCCGCGTTCTTCGCCGCCGACTCCATCGGCCAGAGCGAAAAGCCAGCCGTGAACGCGGCCATCGGTCTCGGAGGAAGGCAGGAAGTGACCGGAATAATCTTCGTTATGATCGCGTACGCGGCCCACATCGGATAATTCGGCGAACTCGAGATCCAGCATGGAGGAGGATGAGGGGCTCCGCGGTGTGGCAAACCTGGCAGCGCCTGCAAACATGATGCCTCTTTTACTTTGGCAACACAAAGCGATTCCCCTCGCCGGCACTCAGAGCCCTGAGTATCGGCGAGGGGAACGCGTGCAGCCCGGTTATTATTGACAGATCAGGCAGTAGCGCTGCCGCGCGCTCCCACCAGTGTCGTCCTGCCTTTCTTCTTGCTGGCCGACAGAAAGTAGACTCCGCCGTAGACGGCCCACACAATCGCTATTCCCAACGCGAGCAGTGGTTCCTTTGGCGTGCCGTATCCCATGAACGGGCCGATCAGGTAGAAGGCCATGCAAGCCAGGTTTGCGAGCAGCCCGAAGATCGGAATGACCAGATGCCGGATCGGCTTGTAGTCCTTGTGATTGTGGAAACCCACCAGACAGATCACACAACTCAGGGCGTAAAGCAGGAAGGTACCGAAATTCGACGCCAGAGTGACCGTGAGCAGGCTGTTCGGCATTGCCGCCATCACATCGTGCGACGGATAGCCGAAGCTGGAAAAGAGGCCCTGCGGCAGAGCTTTGATCGTAGCGTCGCTCAGAGCCGGCGCGTCTCCGAACAGCATGACGACCGAAATGCAGCCGACCACTGCCGAGATTGTAGCCAGCGTCCAGATGGCGCGGTGCGGAGTGAGGTTCTCGGAGTGAAGCATACCGAAGTGCTCCGGAACTTCGTCGTCTTTGCCCATCGCATAAGTAACACGCGCGCCGGTATTCATGCAGGAGAGGGTGGTGCCGATCAGGGCAAGAACAACGGTGAAGGCTTCCACCAGCATGAAGATGCGGCCACCGCCCTGGCCGAAGAACGCGTTGCCGATGATGATCATCATGTCGCCGATAGGCGCCGACGAACCTGAGGCAGTAGTCATCGGGTACCCACTGCTCAGGAAGTAGTTCGCCGCAAAATACTCGATCAGGTAACAGAACGCCCCCTGGACCAGCAGCGAGGTGATTACCGCGATGGGAACGTCGCGTTTCGGGTTTTTCGCTTCTCCGCCCATCGAGGTCACCGATTCAAATCCGACCAGGATGAGGATCGCCACCGTAGCCTGCACGAAGACCCACCCCCAGTTATGCACACCAACCACGGAAGCGGCGCTCGGATGGCTGAGGAAAGTGCCCTTGTCGTCCTTCTCGGGATAAGCAACCAGGAACGGCACCGGTTTGCCGGCCGCATCCAGCATCGGCTTGGGTACACCGGCGGAGTCGCGGACGACGCTGTCGGTTGTGGTGCCGTTGGCTGTGACTTTTTCCGTTTGGAATTCATACGTGTAAGCATCGCCCGACATCGAGTCGAACTGCCAGCCAGGAGTTCCCGCCGGATGTCCCGCCCGGTAACTGAAGGCCATCGCGGCGAAGATCAGGAGCGCCGTGATCTGGATCACGTTGATTGCGATGCTGACGTTCGTCGATCCGGCGACGCCACGGTGAGCGATCCACGCTACTCCGAAGGAGAACAGGACTGCAACGAGCATCATGAAGATCGGGCCCGGATTGGACGCGCTCATGAAATTCGGCCAGAGAGTTCCGGTCAGATAACCGATGATCACGCCGGTAACTCCCACCATCACGCCTGGATAAATCCAGTAGTAAAGGTGCGAGCCCCATCCCACAATGAACTTGGCGAGCCGGGCGTATTTCCAGGCGGCTTCGTGGTTGAGGAAGGATTGTTCCGCGAAATAATACGAGCTGCCGGTACCCGGATAGAGCTTGGCGAGCTCCGCATAACACACGGCCGTGGCAAGACACAGAAGGAGCGCCACTATGATTCCGATCCACATGGCCGGCGCGGTATTGCCCGTGGCTCCTTGAATCGCAAAGGTGAGCCAGAGGAATGCACCGGGCGCAATGAGCGCCATGGCATTCATCGTGAGGCCTGTCAGGCCGAGGGTTGCTTTCATTTCAGGGGCTTTATCTGCCATAAGCTGTCCTTATTTTGATGTCCTTATATCTTCAGATTTCGGGCCACAAGCCGAGACATGCGGGGTCCGGTCCTTCTATACTCACAGCGTTGAACGGTAAAGGGAAACTCAAAATTCTTATCACCGACATAGACCTTTTGTATAAGGAAGTCCCAGGGAGGCCTAGTGGAACCGCATAAGGATGGGTAGTAGTGTGATATTTTGGGCAGACGCCGGATGGATCTAATCCTGGCGAAATCCATGAAAATTGCCGGTTTTTTACTACTACTGGCGGGCTGGCTGCTTATTCTTTCAGCCTTGGCTTTACTCGCGCGCAGCGGCCCTCGGAACGCATTCCTGCTCGCAGGTTCAGGAGTGGAACTGCTGGGATTGGTGCTGTTTGTGCGCTCGCACATCACGCTGAAAGAGGATAGCGATTAATGTCCGAAACTCAGACTGCGCTGTGCATTATGTTCCTCCTGCTGACTCCCCTGGCGGGTGGTGGTCTGGCGCTCATGAATGCGGGTCTGGGCCGCACGCGTAACGCCGCCCATTCGATGATGGCCGCACTATGCGTCATCGCGGTTGCGGCCTGCGTATACTTCGTCTGCGGACGCGCGTTTCAGGGATATGCCGGCGGTCTCGCCAGTGTCCTTACCATCGCGGGCAAACCATGGGACTGGCTCGGAGCCGAACCCTGGTTCTTCAGTGGTTTGCCGATGGACAGCTTTGGCGTTGGCTTGGTTATTGGCGCTCCCCCGGTGTTTTTGTTCGCATGGTTCGGGATTCTGTCCGTAGGCCTGGCTGGCCTGATTCCATTGGGCAGCGGCGCCGACCGGTGGCGTCTCGGGGCAGTCTGCGCATCGACCGCTCTGCTCTCCGGCCTGACCTTCCCGGTGTTTGCGCATTGGAGTTGGGGCGGTGGCTGGCTGGCGCAGTTAGGAGTGAATTTTGGTCTCGGGCGCGGTTATCTCGATGCCGGTGGAGCCGGAACGATCCACGCGCTGGGAGGATTGACGGCCCTGGCGATCACGTGGATCGTAGGCGCGCGGCGGGGGAAATACACATCGGAAGGGATGCCGATGGCGATTCCCGGTCATAACGCAGTGCTGGTTCTGTTCGGGTGCATGGTCGCATTTGTGGGATGGCTGGGGCTGAACTCGGCGGGAGCGATGCTGTTCGCCGGTGTTGGGTTGGGCCGTGTGCCGCTCATTGCGGTCAATACCTTGCTCGGGGCATCAGCCTCCGCGCTGGTGGCAGCCGTGATCACGAAGCTCCGATTCGGTAAACCCGATGCCTCGCTCACCGCCAATGGCTGGGTTGGAGGCCTCGTGGCAGGTAGCGCGGGATGCGCCTTCGTCCCCCCGGCCGCGATACTGATCGTGGGTCTGGTGGCTGGAGCGCTGGTGACCTTTTCCGTGGAACTTCTCGATCTGCGATTAGAGGTCGATGACCCGGGCGGCGCCATCTCGGTGCATGCGGTGGGCGGGATCTGGGGAGTCCTCGCGGTTGGCTTATTCGGACGCCTGGAAGCGGCAGGCGACGGACAGCTGTTGGCGCAAGTTGTTGGAATCGGAACTCTAATTGGGTTCGTTTTGCCGTTAACGTATGGGCTCAACTGGCTTTTGAACCTCGGAATGCCACAGCGCGTCGCCGTGGAAGGCGAGCATCAGGGCATGGACCTCTATGAACTGGGCGCCGGCGCATACCCCGAGTTCATGACCCATACCGACGATTTCATGCGTTGATGCGACGTTCGTATGCGTTCGGCTAAACTGGGATAGTCAATCGTGGCGGAGTGGCGGAACTGGCAGACGCACCGGACTCAAAATCCGGCGAAGTTCACTCTTCGTGAGGGTTCGACCCCCTCCTCCGCCACCAAATTCAATATCTTGTTAAATCTGAGCCAGGCCACCGTCGACGAATAACTCGATACCGGTCACGTAGCTGCTGTCGTCGGAGGCCAGAAACGAGACGGCCTTCGCGATCTCATCGGTGGTGCCGGGGCGGCCCAGAGGTATGTTGCCGATTGAGCGTTGCACGAACTGATCCACCTGCTCCTGCACCATTCCGAGCGAGGTGTTATAGCCTGGGGTTGGAAGAATGCCGGGGCTAATTGCATTCACCCGTATCTTCCGCTCTTTCAGGTCCACGGCCCAGGTGCGCGCGAACGAACGCACCGCCGCCTTGGTCGCACTATAAACACTGAAGGCCGGGTTCCCGGTGATCGAAACAATCGAGGCATTCAGGACAATGGATCCGCCCGGCTGCAGTAGCGGCAACGCCTTCTGCACGGTAAACAGGAGCCCCTTCACGTTCACGTTGAACTGTTTGTCAAATTGATCCTCGGTAATCCGGCCAGGCGCAGCAAACTCGCCGATGCCGGCATTGGCAAAAACGATGTCGAGCTTGCCTTTCTGCTCCTTGACGGCCGCGTACAGCTTGTCGATGTCCGCCGGCTTGGAGACATCGCCTGAACGCCCGTCACGTTGCGGCCGATCTGCTTCACCGCGGCGTCCAGTTCGCTTTTCCGGCGTCCCGTGATGAATATATACGCGCCTTCATTGACGAACCGATTTGCCGTCGCGAGCCCGATTCCACTGCTGCCTCCGGTAATCACCGCAGTCTTCTCCGCGAGTTTCCGCGCCATATTTGTCTCACTGCTGTTATTCAAAGACCGAGTTCACTCAACCCCGGATGATCATCCGGGCGGCGGCCGATCGGCCAACGAAACAAACGCTCCGACTCCTCGATTACCAGATCATTTATGCTTGCGTGGCGTCGTTTCATCAAACCTGTCTCATCGAATTCCCAATTCTCATTGCCGTAAGATCGCCGCCACTGACCCGACGCGTCGTGTGCCTCGTAGGCAAAGCGCACCGCAATCCTGTTTTCATGAAAGGCCCACAATTCCTTGATCAGGCGGTATTCCAGCTCGTTCGCCCATTTACGAGTGAGGAACGCGATGACCTCCGCCCTGCCCGTCAGGAACTCAGAGCGGTTGCGCCAACGGCTATCGAGCGAGTAGGCAAGCGCGACCTGGCCCGGGTTTCGGGAATTCCAACCGTCTTCGGCCTTGCGCACCTTCAGGATGGCTGTCTCCCTGGTAAACGGTGGCGCCAACGTCGCGTGCAGAAGTTCTGTCATTTATTTGCTCCGGAATTCAGGATTTTGCTTTGAGTTGAAAGCGCATCGCGGCGAGGCACTCCTCTTCCGAGGTTTCGCAACGGACGTCTTGCGTTGCGGCGACCCCGGTCCCACTGGGGCCGCCGCACAGGTGTTTGGTCGTAGCGATATGCGCCCTGCGGGTCAGCGCGCGATCGGCGGCCGAGAATCCAAGAGTCATTGCCACCACGAGGAGTGCTCCAGGCAACACCGGCGGACTCGGCACGGGTACGTCGAAATAACGGCATCCCGCGCCGATCAAAAACGCGACGATCGCGCCAATCAAGACCTTCATGTCAGGCCGCGGCTACTTTGGGTTGCGCGATGAAGGCCAGCAATTCTTCGTTCACACGGTCTTTCAACGTCGAGGGCATTCCGTGGGGAGCGTCGGGATATATCTTGAGCGTCGAGCCCTTCACGATCTTTGACGAGAGGAGCGCCGAGGCCCCGATCGGCACGATCTGGTCGTCATCGCCGTGAAGGATCAGGTCGGAATATCGAACCGTTTCAGATCTTCCGTGAGATCGGTCTCCGAGAAGGCCTTGATGCAGTCGAACACGGCCTTGTGGCCGGCCAGCATGCCTTGCAGCCAGAAGGAGTCGCGCAGCCCCTGGGAGACTTTGGCGCCGGGCCGGTTGAAACCGTAAAAGGGAAGGCTGAGATCCTTGAAGAACTGCGCGCGATCGGTCAACACGCCGGCGCGGATCTCATCGAACGCAGCGAGCGGCAAGCCGCCTGGATTCCTGGCCGTCTTAAGCATCAGCGGCGGAACGGCGCTGATCAGCACGGCTTTGGCGACACGCTTTGTGCCGTGACGACCGATGTAACGGGCGACTTCGCCGCCCCCGGTGGAGTGACCGATGTGGATCGCGTCGCGAAGGTCGAGGGCGGCGACCAGTTCGGCAAGGTCATCGGCATAGGTATCCATGTCGTTGCCGTCCCAGGGTTGCCCGGAACGCCCGTGGCCTCTGCGGTCGTGTGCGATGCATCGGTATCCGCGGGCGGCCAGGAATATCATCTGGTCTTCCCACGCGTCGGCGCTTAAGGGCCAGCCGTGACTGAAGACGAGGGGCTGGCCTTTCCCCCAATCCTTGTAGTAGACCTGCGTACCGTCTTTGGTTGTGATTGTCGGCATAGTTTTTCCTTTCTTTGAGCTGACTGGTTAGACTCCTGCGTAGACAAGGCCCGTAAAGTACGCTGGGGTGATCAGAAACTGCCCCCATTTCGCGTCATAAACGACTGTTGCTTTGGCGGCAATGGTCTCATTCAAAGACCTGCCTTGCTTTTTCAGGGCTGCGACATTATCCCGGATCGATACAAACATGTCGCGAAACTCGGCGACATCGGATCCGCCGCCTACAGGGCCGTGTCCCGGGATGAAGATTGTCTTGCTGGTGATCGGGAAACCGTGCAAGAGCAGGATCACGGGCGCCGATCGCGGGCCTGCTTCGCGATACAAAGATGTCAAGGTTGTTAACACGAACGGTTCTGTAATGAACCGGATACTGCATGCGCGTCTAAGTATCAACTGCAGTCATTGTGTTGTTCTCCAGTGCTTGCTCCTCTTTCTCGCGAACAGAAGCGGCTGGAGACCACGTTACGCGGAATCGAAAAATCAAACATCACCCGAACGGATGTTTTCCTGGTACCGCTGCAGGCTGGTGCCGGCTGTAACCGTATAGTGGTAGCGGGGATTGCGCGATCCCTGAGGGGAATCGTCGCATCGTCTTAGTCCCGATGGACGGTCGCTACAACCGAACGATTTCTCGCTGGACTGCAATCGAAAGCACCTGTGTGCGGTCTCTGACGCCATCATGTTCCTGATGTCCGTCAGGACACACTTCTCCTATGCGTTGCGCGGCCTGAAGGGTAGAGAGCGAAAACATCGGCAGGCTCAAACCGGGCAGAACCCGGATTCGAAGGTCCCTGAATTAAGAACCGAGAAGGCATAGTGGAGGTTTCCGGCGCGTTGCGGCTGAAGCTTCCGTTCTACGGCAGCAATGGTCTTCGGAACTTCGCGAAAGGACTCAAAATCCATTCCTGCCGTGAACTGCTCGATCAGCCGGTAGCGTCCGCAGTGTCCCGAGGCGATCTATCCGCGTCTCTAAGAGGCAAGCACGGCGTCTCGTGCTGTGCGTTCGCGAACGCCGCCCTTCGGCATCCGTGCAGGGCGAGATCCTTCTTCGCCCCGAGCATGTCGGCAAGCCGGTTTTCCAGCCGTGCCCTTTCCAGCAGCGAGTGTTCCCGCCCGACGTCGAACTCGGCGATGAGATCGACATCAGAAAGGATTTGGACAGCAGTCCCGCGCGCATGTGAGCCGAACAGAGACAGACGCTCGACGCCAGCCGCCCTCAGTTCGGCTTCATGCTCGCGGAGTTTGGCGATGATTGTGGACTTGTCTACACCGCAAGCATGCATTATCCCGCAACGCATCTCAACACCTGAATCGCAGGCACAGCAAGACACCGTGCCCGGACAACGAACGCGGCACAAAATTCTATTAAAATGCCGGGTTTAATGCACGTATTCCAAGGCGACCATCGGGACGACGTCGTTCAGGAAGCTTCCGAATTTGACGCCCGGCGCCGGCGTCAGCACCTGAGTCGGGAAGGGCGTGATGAAGTCGCGGACCTCCGCGCGCAGCACGAGCTTCGGCGCCAGGCGGAAGGTCACGCCACCACCGGCGCTGATCATGGGTTTGATGGTCAGCGTTTTGGTGAAGTAGCCGTACTGGCTGAGCGGCTGATACGCTTCTTCGGTCCCGGTTCCACGGAAGATCTTCATGCCGCCACCGGCTGCCCCATAGAACTGCACGCGCGACTCCGTGTTTCTGACGCGATAGAGAATGTCATAGTGCACGGCGTGCGCCTGGCCTGCGAAGCGGGCCGTCTGGCCGCTGCTCGAAAGCTGCAAGTCGCTCTGAAAGAATTCGTAGCGGATCTCTCCGGAGATGTGGGGGGAAAGGCGCTCCCCCACCAACGCGCCAGCCACCAATCCGGGCGCGAATCCCGCTGTGGCGCCGGTGGCGGGAACGCTGTTCAGAAACCCGCCGCCGGCCACGCCGCCGAACTCCCATTGCTGGGCCAATGCCGCAGTCGCGGCGCACATCGCAAAAACCGAAAGCGTAAGAACTCGCATCATAAACTCCTTTTTCGTTATTTCACTACCCGGACGTAAAGTGTGGTTGCCGCGCCACCCTGACTGATTACCAGAGGAATCGCAAGACCCAGAGGCACTCCCTTTGGCACGAGAGCGTTGATCTGGTAAACGCCGACCTCGCCGGGCACGAGCCCTGCATACGAGACCGAGAGCGCGGTGCCGCCAAGCGTTACCGCGGGTTGAATCGCGGCCAGCGCCGGCGGGTTCGAAGGCGCTGCCTGCCCCTCCACCGCGGGCGGCGACGTCTGGCCCATACCGGTGAGATAGATGGTCACCGAATCCTTCGCATGGATCGGATTGGTAGGCGTCACGAGCTGGTTGTCGTTGTCTCTCACGATGGTGGCTAGTCCCGTTTCCGGTCCCGCGGTTCCGCTCCGGAAAACGCTGGGCGCAGCCGAGGCGACCGTGAACGGATAGTTTGCGCTGATGCCGCCGGGCGTGTAAACATTCAGCGTGGCGCTGCCCGTGAGGCCGAAGGGCAGTTGCGCATTGATCTGCCCGGGGGAAACGAACAGCAGCGGAACGGGTGTATTATTCGCGCTCAGGCACGCATCGCCCAATGAAGTGGAAAGAGGAGCCTGACCGCCGGCGATAATGACCAGACTCAGGTTCTGGCCGTAGATGCTAACCAGTTCACCCGACGCAACGGATGTGCCGCCATCGGCCGCGCTCACCAGCGCCGAGATCGTCGGCGCCGGCAAGCTGGGGTAGCTTGGAGCCATGACGGTGAATCCGGAGGTACTCAGTACGACCACCGTCCCGGACAATGGCAGCGGCGCAATGGTGCGGGTGAAGCTGGTCAAAACATACGAACTGGTGCTGCCCGACGTCGAACCCGACGCCGTAACCGGCAGGAGCGGAGCCTCCGTCATCGTCACTGAGCTGGTTATTCCGCCCTGCAGATCGCTCACCTGCTGGAGAACACCCGGCGAAGAAGATGAAACCGCCGAGGCGATGTAGCCCCCTTGACCGGTAAACGTGAATCCCGAGGAGGAGCCGCTGGGGAGAGACAGTGTGCCCGAGGGTACCAGAGACGCGTCGAGGGTATTATTGCCCACGACATACGCGTTGAAGTCCGAAGCGGCAAAGGCCCCCGAAAGCGTAGTGAAATCGTCTCGCGAGGCGACGAAGGTGTTGGCGGACGCGGTATAGAGCATGACGTTGCCATCGGGCGAAGCAAGCAGAATATTGGCGCCAGCCGGCGAAGAAGTGAGCACCCCCATGGTCGAAACCAGGTTCTTGTAAATGCCCAGGGACGTCAGTGCGGGCGCGGTACGCGCCGTGAAATTGACGCTGTCGATGACTCCCGTGCCATCCCCCTCGTTACGCGCCAGCACCAAGGTAGCCGCGGTGGATTGCGCGATCGAACGCGCGTAGTGACCGCCGGGCAGCACGATGGGAGCGGAGGGCGCAACGGCGTTCAGATCGTAAACCGTCACGAGCTGCGAATCGTTGTGACCCACCATCAGGTAATTCTGGTCGCTCGTGAACGACATCATGGTTGGCGTCGTTGCAGTCCGGAGCGTGGCGATCAGACTTTGGGAAGTTCCGTCGAAGACCAGAAGCTGGTTTCTGTCCTGGCGAAGGACGTAGAAGCGGTTTCGCGCCGGGTCGGGCAGAATGTCGCTGAGCACGCCGGGCTGATCCACGATCGTGCCGTACTGGCTGGGATCCGGCTTGTTCACGAGCAGGCGGACCGGCGCCGGACGGTTCACGGCAGTGGCCGAGGAGATCTTGAGCGTCACGGCCGTGGTGCCTCCACTCGGAAAGGCTGTGGGATCGACCTGAACCTGCACGGTGGCCGGCGTGGTCCCGGAAGACGGCGAAATGGTGACTCCGGCTTGGGTGGTGCCTATGGTAAAGTCGGTCTGCCCGCCACCAGGATCGGTAATGGTGAGGCTCTGTGAAAGCACGCCGCCATTGCAGAAGTTGGTTGCCACAAAAATGTCTTCCTGACCGGCAGCCACCCGGTGGTAGGTCTTCAACAAACCCACCGGCAGGATCATCACGCCGCTTTCGGAGACCGCGTAGAGAACCGTACCGGCTGAATTCAGCGCCGCGCGGCCAACCATGTCCTCGGGGATCGAAATTCGCTCACGGACGGTGAGGTTGTCCGAATCCATGATCAGCATCGAAGGCTGCGCGGATCCGCCCGATGAGCCGGGTGGGCCGGTAGGTTGATTTTGATCGGGGAACTGCCCGTAGATGAAGCCGTGCGCCGAATCGATTGCCACGCCTGTGATGTTGGTGGATGAGAGCACGTTCGGGTACCGCCCCTGGATGTAGGCCCCGGCATTCAGGAGGCTGTATCCGATCATGGCGGTAGAACCGTCGGCGGAGGAACTGGCGCGCGCGAGTAGCGCCGGCGAAGAGACATAGGTGAACGCGGAAAGAGTGTTCGTTGGAGCGTAATAGCGATAGATAAGCTGATTGCCGGTGGTTGCGGCGCCTATGCCCCAGACCGTGTTGCCATCAGCGGACGTGGCCAGCGCGGCCTCCAGAATCTGTCCGGGAAACGTTGCCTGTGCCACCGGAAGCGTAGTGGCAAGGTTAGCGAAAGTGCCCAGGGAGGTAGTGTTCCCCGAAGCCGGATCCATCGTCAGAATGCTGGTTGTCGTCACCACGACTGCCTGTCCCGTTCCGAGAAAAGCCACGGCAAGCGGCGGATCGGGCATATTGAAAACCTGGCGGGAGTTGTCGGCTATATGGATCGCCGTGACGGCATTTGTTCCCTGCGGTGACGTAGTCCCGTTGCCATAGTGCGCGGCAAGCAGGTACTGGCCGTCAGGAGAGACCGCGATTGAGCCCGGGTACGGAAGCGCGGTGTATGAATTGATAATCGTGTTGTTCGCCAGAGACATGACATCGATGGCGCTGCCTGCAAAATCGGCGACGTAGAGCACGCCGTGCGTTTCATCCAGCGCGATATCGGACGCAGTGCCGCCGATTGCCACGACCGAGCCAAAGACGGGAGTAGCCGCGGCGGTGACTCGGCCCGCGACGGAAGCGAGAGCCAGAACGAAAATCAAGACTGATTGCCTGCGCATAGGTCCGGGAGTAGGAATAGTCCGATTAGAGCCTTTGCTCAAAGCTGGATCAATACTCGAAATGGGAAACGCCGGCCGAACGACTAAAGTCCGATTACCAAAGTTAATTGGCGAAAGATAAGGAAGGCGCGATCCGCCCGTAAAAAGCAAACCGAAAGCGTTTCTCCCGGCGGCCACGACCGATGGTGTTCGAGACATGTGGGCCGCTGTAAGCTTTGCAGTCAGTTGCCGCCAGAACCTGGCAGAGGTCCTCCCGGCTTTTTGGTCAAGTACTTCCCATCTCGTGCTCCGGTGGTGGGCTGAACCGCAGCCTGGGGCCGTTCCGGGTGTCTGTACCGTCATGTGTGCCTATGATCGGCGGAAAGGGTGCGGTTCTGTAGCTCCCCGATGAAACAGAGGCTCCGGGGGACTGCGAGCTGTGTGGTATCAAGGTTCTGAACCACCTCAGGAAAACCTCCATTGGACGCTGAAACGCTTCGGTCGGGCGGAAGTTTCGACGAATGGGACCGGAAAGAGGGAACGCCTGGACCCATGGGCGTCACCTGGATACCATCCCTGAACGCGTGGAATTTCGCCCTTTACTCCCGGCGCGCCACCGGCGTCAGCTTGCTGCTCTATAGCGCCGAAGATCCGGTGAATTCTCTTCTCGAATACCGCCTGGACGTTCGTGCCAATAAATCGGGCCGGATCTGGCATTGTTGGGTTCCCGCTGCCCGGGCCGCGCGCGCCGCTTACTACGCATGGCGGGTCGAGGGCCGTTACGATCCCGCTGCGGGCTACCGCTTCGATTCCGGCAAGATCCTGCTCGATCCATTCGCGCCCGCCGTCTATTTCCCGCCCGATTATGATCGCCTGGCCTCGTGCCAGCCGGGTCCGAACGTCGGACGCGCTCCGCTCGGCGTGCTGCCGAAAACGGTTCCGGCGGTTCCCGATCTGAACGGCGCCCGCGCGGCCAG
>JBEKTF010000045.1:0-31573 GCA_049516355.1 Bryobacteraceae bacterium
CGCCACGGGTTTCGTCGGGAAGATAGACCAGGCTTTCTTCAATCTCGAGCTGCCGCAGCAGCGCGTCGGACGGCGCATAGTCGCCCTGGAACAAACGTAATTGCGAAAGCCGATCGCCCTGCCGCACCACCACGCTGAACGTCCGCGGCACCACTTCCGCGTAAAGCCGGCCCCGGTAACCCGCCGGAACAATTTCGAACTGCCGGCCTTCGTCGGTGATCAGGCGCGTGAAAATATCCAACCGGCCCGTGGAACTCTTCGGATTCGCTTTACCCGAGATGTGCGTGGGCAGAGCCAGCTCTTCCTGCAAAGGAACGATATAGACGCAGCCCTTCTCGAGCACGGCCGGACGCGTCAGATCGATCGTGTGCAGCCGGTATTGTTCCAGCTTGCTGGTGATGGTGGCGGCCCCGTTGGCGAGGAAACTCGCGCGCACCCTGTAAGCTTCGGAACCAAGCCGCAGGTCGATTGAAGAGGGCTGGATCTGGTCCGGCGCAAGCGGCGCACGCGATCGTATGCCGCCCTCGGCGGCCATCTTTTCGAGAGCCTGCAAAGGCAGCACGCCTTTGGTGGTGTTGACGTTGTTATGGTCGGCTGGCATGCAGAGCGTGATGGGGCGAATTCCCAATCATGCCATGCTTGGAACGGCGACTTCACGCTTGCTCTTGCTGCGCAACGCCCGCGCCTCCCGGCTCAGGACGCGGTTCCACCACATGATTGCGCCCGTGGCAAAAAGGAAAGGCGGCGCCAGACCCAGAATCACCCACAGTGCCTTTACGGGCCAGTCGCCGAAATTGCCGAAGTGCAGGTAGTAGAACCAGCGCAGAAAGACATCGCCGTTGGTGCCTCTGAAGCGCGGCCGCCGGGGCCGGACAGGCACGGGGGCGCTGTCGGTTACTGTGTCCGCTACGGCAATAATCGGCGCCGTCGGCACGGGAGCTTGCAGCTCCAATTGCGTCAGCGGCTTATACAGTTGCAGCGGAGTAAAGTGATTCACCACAACCTGAAACGGCGTCGGGAAAACCAGATAAATTCCCGTAACGCCCCAGATGAAAACAAACGCGAACATCCAGAGGCCGACCACGCTATGAAGGTCCCAGTTGAGCCGCTTCCAGTTCGCCTTGAAGTCGATCGTCAGGCTGCGCCGCAGTCTGCCCATGCCAGGCCACCAGATGATCAGCCCGGTCACGCTCATGATCACGACAAAAATCGAGAGAATACCGTTGATCGCCCTGCCGATCCTGCCGCCGAGCAGATTGGTGTGGAGATCGGAGGTCCACGCGAGCACGGTGATGGAGGTGGGCTTCGAGGGTCCTACATCGCGTCCCGTGTAAGGATCGAACAGCCGCCCTTCGTTTTTGGCGTTGGGCTGGTCTATTTTTTTGATCCAGACCTCGACCGCCTGCTCCGGTTTCTTCGTTTCCCAGATGTAACTAACCTCGTATTTCGGCCATTCGCGGTGGACGGCAGCCTTGAGCGCGTCGTGTGACAGCTTCGGCCCGGAGATGGCGACCGTTTTCGGTCCGGGCCAGAGAACTTTGTACAGTTCATTACGGAATACGATTGCGCTGCCGCTGACGCTGATCAGGAGAACGTAGATGCCGAGGCCGATTCCGGTCCAGAGATGAACCTGGAAAAGCGCCTTCCGGAGCCAGAGGCTCTGCGGCCGCCGCAGCCATCGATCCCAGAACGTCATGCGTAAATAATATCGCGATTTCTGGCGTCCTGGTGGCGCTAATTAAGCCGCGCCGATTAACTGGCCGCAGTCGCCGCGTTGCTCAATTGGTTGCTGGTGCTGCCCCAGATGCCGCTGATACTCGCTCCCGCGTTAACAAAGATCGCGGCCGAGGCCAGCGCAACAAAGGCCATCAGTAACGTGTATTCGATAAGGTCTTGACCCTGTTCGTCCTTAAGAAAACGTTTTAGATTCATACGGAAAATATAAAATGCGGTAATCCCGACAGCCAGATTGTCTTTAGTATTTGGGACTAACGATATCCGAACGCAGTAATTCGCGCCCAGGACGTTTTCCTTTGTTTTCGGCATCGAAACGCCCTTGGCAGCCAGGCAGTAAGCTGATATCCATGAAATCGCGTTTCACGATTCTGATAGCAGGTCTCGCGCCGGCCTTGTTCGCGGCCCCCGCCTCGATTCCGGCAGACCAGCAGCCCACCGCGCAGCGCGGGTTCTTCTACGTGGGCGGCCACTATGCCGGCGCGAACGCGAGCGAGGTAATGACAGGGCAGATGTACGTTGAGTTCCTGCGCCCCGCCCGCGTCACCCACAAATACCCCCTGGTTTTCCTGCACGGCGCCGCTCAGACCGCTACCAACTGGATGGGCACGCCTGACGGCCGCGCCGGGTGGGCCGATTATTTTCTCTCTCAGGGCTATATCGTCTATATGGTCGATCAACCCGCGCGCGGACGTTCGGCGTGGCACTTATCAACCAACGGTCCGCTCTCGGGTTTCTCGCCCTCGACCGTGGCACAGCGCTTCACCGCGCCCGAAGTAAACGGCAACTGGCCGCAGGCGAAGAAACACACGCAGTGGCCGGGCTCTGGTCCGGGCAAAGGACAGAAGGGCGACCCGATCTTCGATGCCTTTTATGCGACTCAGGTCGAGTACATCGCGGACCCCGTGGAAACACAGACCATGATCCAGGCTGCCGGCACGGCGCTCCTCGATAAGATCGGGCCCGCAATCGTCCTGACACACTCGCAGGCGGGACCGTTCGGGTGGCTGCTGGCGGATGCCAGGCCGAAGCTGGTCAAGGGTATCGTCGCCGTAGAGCCACAGGGTCCGCCTTTTCAAAACGCTGTGACAGGTGAGGGCAAAGCACGGCCTTGGGGCATTACGGATATTCCGGTTGCGTACGATCCTCCCGCGAAGGCCGCGGGCGATATCAAGGCCGTACGCGAAACAGAGCCCGACGGGCCGGGCCTCGCGCCGTGCTGGAAGCAGGCCGATCCGCCGCGCCAGTTGACGAATCTGAAGGGGGTTGCGGTGGTGATTGTGACCGCCGAGGCTTCCTACCACGCGGTATACGACCATTGCACCGCGAAGTACCTGACTCAGGCCGGCGTAACGAATACGCGGCTGCGTCTGGCGGACGCCGGAATCCACGGTAACGGCCACATGATGATGCTGGAGAAAAACAGCGCCGAAATCGCCGCTGCCATTGATAAATGGATTGCCGCGAGCATTAAATAGTTATCGTCAAATAACTACCGCGTGGAAACTGAATCTACGGCTGCCGCAGCCGCTGTCAACCAACCCGACTCGAGCCCGCTTTCGATGACATAAGGCTGCGAAATGCCTCGAAAGACCAATTCAACCGACCGGTCCTGCAATCCGCGCATATTGCCCAGTTCCACCCGCCGCTGAAGATTAGCCGGGTCGGCCTTGGGAAAATTATTGCCATTGTCCGGGCTAGCCGCCAAAGGCAAGGAGACACCGCCCACGTCCACCGTCTCCAGCCGGAATTCGAGCCTGATATAAGGTGCGGCGCCGTAAAACTGCCTGATTCGAACGATGCGTCCGCCTACGGGCGCACCTGCTGGAACGAGCGCCTTCGATCCATTGCGGATCGGCGTCGTCAGCTTCCCTCTGATGAGTTCGCCCGCAGCCGCTGTCGCGGTATCGATCGCCTGGGTCAGAGCGACCCGAAACGGCAGTCCTTGCGGGATCACCAATGCCTGCGATCCGGCGGCGTGGCCTGGCTGAGCGCCGTCGGCATCTGCAGGCGCATCGAACGAGATCGTCGATTCGCCAAGAAACTCATGACAGTTCGAGAAGGCGGTGTGGTTCTCCAATACGATGCCATTGGAGTTGAGGATGTGCAGAAGGGATGCCCCGGGGAGAAGAAAATCGCCGCTCCCGATTCTTGCGCGCGCGTAGTCCAGCGTGGTGGAGACATAGCAGGCGCTGGTTTCAGCGGGCAGCCGGCTGGTACGAATGGCCAGCTTCAGCAAGTCTCCGCTTTTGGGGTCCACCAGAAATGTGCCTTCATAACCAACGGTGACCCGATGTTGCCCGTCGCTATAGACATATTGGCTGTTTTCGCGAGGGACCTTAAAGGCGAACTCGGAAGAGGTTCGGCCATTCTGGGTTATCTCTCCGTTATAGGTAAAGTCGGCGATATCGGTGCGGAATAGATCGTTGAGAAAAGCCACGAAACTTCCATCGGAGATTGCTCCGTCCTGAACGACATTCGCAATATCGCGGTCGTTAAAGCGGCTTTCGCCCACCCAGGAGTACATTTCGACGTCAGACTTCGCGACATCCAGCCGCAGCCGGTCCGACGTTGTGAGATGGGTGTGTTGGGCGGGGCCTTCGTTACAGGCGGACCCCCGCACGTCGGCATCCGGCCAATACACGGTGCGGTCGATGGTCAATGTGCACATGTAGCGGGGCAGGCGGTCGAGCGAGTTGGAAACCCTGGCCTGGACGAGGCGCAGTAGGTCCGCATGGTCCTGCTGCGCGCGCATGCATCCGGCGAGGCTGAACACCAGCAGCAATCGCGTCCACATGTTGGATTTAGTGTACCCAACGCAAGGGCCGGTAACGCCGGCGGTCTTTGCCGCCGGTTCCGTTTGCTCTCGGCGCTAAGGGATTCTGGCCGATTGAAGCATTTGCTCGAACGGCATCTGCAAGGTCGGAAGGTTTTCCAGTGGCATTTTCATGAAGAAATAGGTCTTCGTATGCTCCGTGAAAATCCACGTGAGAAGTTCGACGATCCTCCTGCCGCCCTCGTCGTAGTCCGCGATCGCCCGCACAGCCCGTTGTCCGCCGATCACGGTCTGTTCCACGCTGCCTTCGCGTATTTTATAGTTCGTTGCCAGATGGGGCGCGCCGAAAGCTGTCTCACCCGCGCGCCTCGCGATCAACGACGGCACGGCCCTCGACAAAGCTACTGGAATATTCTCCGGATGAGTTTCCACTTTATCCATGGCCACCGAGGCAAAAACCACTCTATGGTTCGGGTCCAGCAGGACGATCATATCCCTCGGATCGCCGTCCCGAGGCCCAGGCATCCCGACGGACCATCCATAAGGCACATCGAATTCAACTCCGGTGAGGTTGTGATGATAATGCCCGTTTTCCAAAACGCCCGCGGGCTGCGTCAGGGGCGCCACGACTCTTGGAACAGCCGCGGCGCGCTCCAGCACAAGAGGCACTGTCGTGCCGCGCTGCGCGAACGTGCCGACGATAGTGCCGTTGGAGTTTACATCGCCGGAAAACCTGACGTCGAGATAGGGAATCGTGAACTGGAGCGTCGAACCCGTAAGAGTAATCGAGCGAACAGGCGTTCCATACCCGCCCTGGTCGGGGCTATCGGTCGTGGCTTTCAGCGCGTTGTCCGGTCCCGTGACATGCAGGACGATATGAAGCGATTGCTGCGGGTAAGTAAGGACGCCGGCCCAGTCGCCTGCAACACCAGCCCTGCCCAGCACTGGAGACAAGATGACGAGAGCGATGCCGATGGCTATTTTCACGTCGGCTCCTCCTTCCTTGCGGCGCATGTAACATTCACAGGCGGAAAGCCTGTCAGCCAAGATTTTAGTCTTGCCGATCTTGCGACGCAATCGTGTGGATACGACGATTTTTACGACCGCTGGTTCTCCGTGGCGACGATCGTGCAACTGGAAAATGAGCGTCCGCCATTTCTTGCCGCCGCGCTAAAATAGTGATTGATGTGCGTTACATTACGCATTACGGTCAGGGATGACTTGCTCAATACGTCACAAAGGGCTGAGACGTCTTCACGAAGAGGACGACCCGCGCGGCGTAATGGCCGAGCATGTTCAAAAGCTCCGCGATATTCTCGCGCGGTTCGATGCAGCCCGCACTGTGGACGATCCTGTACTGTGGCCGATATGGATATGCCCGGTCTCCGGCTGCATCCGCTCAAAGGCGAGTTGAAAGGTTTGTGGGCGGTAACCGTCCGGGCAAACTGGCGCGTGATTTTTCGCTTTGCAGACCCTGACGCATTCGACGTTGATTATGTGGACTACCACTGAAAAGGAGGCTTGAAGATGCCGATGAAGAACCCACCCCACCCCGGAGGTTTTGTATTCCAGCAGTGCATCGAGCCTTTGGGCTTGAGCATCACGGAAGCCGCCGCCGCCCTCGGAGTCACTCGCACCACGCTGTCGGAATTGGTGAATGAGAAGCGCGGCATTTCGCCGGAAATGGCGGTAAGGCTATCGAAAGTTTTCGGCGGCAGCGCCGAAAGCTGGCTTGTGCAACAGGCCCAGTACGATCTTGCCCAAGTCCGCACCGACCAGATGAAGCTGAAGAAGCTGAAGCTGGCATAACGCCCGACAGCGAAAGTACTCCGAAGGGAGAAGCGCAGATTATGGGGGCAGCAGCCCTTGATTGGTCACAATGCCGCGCCGGAAAACGCGCAGTAGCGTTTCAGGCGATCCGTTTGCGATCGTCAAACCCCGGAACCGCCGCATAACGGTATTCTCAGAGAAGGAGTCGAAGCTATGGAAATCCACTTTCCCCCCGAACTCGAAGCGAAGCTGACTCACTCCGCGGCGGAGCAGGGCCGAAACCCCGACGAGTTGGTGCAGGACGCTGTTTCGCGCTACTTCGAGGAAGAAACCCGTTTCATTGAAGCGGTGAAGCGGGGCGAGGAAGCTTTCCAGCGGGGCGAGTATCTTACTCATGAGCAAGTCGGACAGCGCCTTCAGCGGTTCTTAAAGCCTTGAACGTTCGTTGGTCGTTGCCGGCGGCGGAAGATTTGGAGCGTATCTGCGAACGGATAGAACGCGACAATCCTGAAGCGGACAGACGGGTTGGCCGAACGATCTATGACGGATGCGCTGGCCTGAAGGATTTTCCCCATCTTGGCCGAGCCAGTAGCCGCATGGCCGGACGGCGTGAGCTGTTCTTCTCTCCCCTACCCTACATCGTCGTCTATCAGGCCACGGAACACGCGGTGGAAATTTCGCGCATCTTCCACGGTGCGCAGGATTGGCCGTAATCGTCTGCGCGGTCCGTTGCGTCTTGAAAAGGGTCCTTTGTGACCCCATGCGCGGCGTTCGCGCGTTCCCTTACCACGCCATCTTCTTGCGCAGTTCGGTGATGTGCGCGGTGTGATGCCGTGAGTGCCAGGCCATACCTCTAAGCGTGTCCTCGACGGTCAGCGTACCCCACTCCGGATTTGTGAAGCTTCGGAACCAATCGCCGGGTGCAAGCGACTCAAGGAATCTGCACCAACGCGCGGTGACCCCTTCGAACATCTGGAGCGAGGGCTCGACCGGGCCGGTGCGCGCGTCGGCAAGTTCGGCCCAGAGCTGTTCCGCATACGGCTTGGTGATCGGCAGGTCTTCCGTGACCGCGAGCTTGGGGCGAATGTACCAATTCACCTGTGCGTCGGCGAGATGATGGACTACCTGACGCACGGTCCAGCCGCCGGGACGACAAGGCGTATCGAGTTGGCTGTCGGAGAGTCCGGCGACCGCCGCTCTCAGTTTCACCGGCGCCTCGGCGAGCTGCGTGAGAAACAGGGGACGGTCCTCTGAACGGAACGGGTCTTTGAAGTCGAAGCGGCCGACGGGATAACGAACGTCGTGGCTGGGCGTCATTTTTTCAAATGTATCAATGTCAGGAAACACTATCGGCATCGGCCTCGGTGGTACCGGAGGGCTGCACTTGTTTGCGCGACCGCGTTTCAGAATGGGTCTTTTGTGCAACGACTTCCGAAGGGCGGGCATAGCGTTTCCCGGAGGACGTGACGCACCGCGCACGTGGTACTTTCTGTAGCAGATTGAGGAAGCCGATGATTTACGTAAAGAGTTTTCTTGCGGGCGTGGGTGCGTTGATCGCCTACTACTTCCTTTTTGTTACAGTCGGGGTCAGACTGCTTGTGCACCGCCCCCCTGATCTGCCGGAAGGTGTCGGCTACATCTCAGGCTCGCCGTGGGCGCGGTTGTGGACGATTTTGCTCGTCGCGCTGCTTGTTTTCACGGTGGCCTGCTTCTGGACATTTCGAAAACTGAAGGCAAACCGAACGCAGCGCTAACGGCCCTACTATCTATCTCACAATTGATAAGTTTCGGGATGACCGAAAGTTGACGGCAGGGCGCTTCCTTGCCCCGCGCCTGCTCTGTTATCCTGCCGTGTACAAGACAACCCGGAGAACACCAATGAGCGAGGCAATAGACAATCTGCAAGCCGCCCAAAAGCGGGCCATGGCAGGTCGGCCCAGGGTCGGCGGCTTCCCGTATCTCGCCGAAACTCTGAAGCGTGCAGGCGTGACGCGTAATCTCTGGTTCCTGCCCGCCTGCGAGAGCCTGTATCTGACTGAGTACGGGCCCGTCGTGACGCAAGGCGCGCCGCTTTTATCCGGCACGGCGAATGTGCCGCCGTTCGACCGGGACGCGCTCATCGCGGCACTGCGAACCGACCAGGCCGGGCAGAGCACGTTCCCCGAGTTCCTTGCGGCCTGCTGGCGTGCCGGAGTTGTCCGCTACGATGTCGATTTCGCCGCGCGCTGCGTCGCCTACTATGGCTGTCTGGGCGAGGTCTACACAGAAGACTATCCTGCCGTCCAGATTGAATAACTGGACGGTGTTCAACTGTTGAGCAGTGTTCGCGGACCCAGCGATTTCGGCGTCTCACAAACGGGTCCCTTACGCAACACGCTTCGCAGCTGTCCGGAGGCGCCCGCCGACTATTATTATTGTCATCGCGAGCGTCCGTTTGTCCCGCGCGGGCGCACGGAGAGATTATGCCAACGAGTCGGGTTACACCCAGGAATATCGACGAGTGCATAGCGTCGTTTTCGCCTGACGTTCAGACGATCCTCGAAAGGATCAGGTTGACGATCAGGCAAGCTGCACCGGACGCGCAGGAAACAATCAGCTACAACATTCCAGCGTTCACGCTAAATGGCACTTTAGTGTACTTCGCCGCCTTCAAGAAGCACATCGGGTTTTATCCGCCGGTGAGGGGCGACGCAAAACTGGAGAAGTCAATCTCAACCTACGCAGGAGAGAAGGGCAATCTGAAATTTCCGCTCGATCAGCCGATCCCCTACGACCTGATCCAGAGAATCGTGAAGCTCAGAGTTAAGCAAAGCTTATCGAAGGTTCCTGCGTCTCGTGAACGGGTCCCTTGCGCAACGACGGCTTACGATTCCAGAACGCCGTAACTCGGGACATCCGGGCCGCGACCGGCAAAGGTCCGAGATGCCGACAGTGCCGCAGCTGGACCCAATCCGGCACTGAACGGGGCATGCCAGGCAGGCCACCACGAGAGCCGCCGTTTTCGGGGCACCATGGGCTCACTTGCACTCACTTGCGCGTGCTGGGTGGCCGGGCCAGCAACGATGTAAAATAGCGCCGGTGAGACGCAGTGACGGTGGCGGAGGTGAGACGTGAATCAAGAAACATATCGCAATAATGGTCGACTTCGTCGCCAGAAAAGTCAGCAAATCGCGACAACGCTTGTGCTTCTTCTCGCGTACCTGTTAGCCGCGAGTCGCGCAGCAGCTCAGACCGGGAAGCTTTCAGCCGAGAAGCAAGCGAAGATTGAAAGCGCCATTTCAAAGTACATGGCGGACCGCAAGGCGCCGGGCCTCTCTGCGGCTGTTGTACAGGATGGAGAATTCGTGTGGTCAGCGGGCTTCGGCATGGCCGATCTGGAGAACTCCGTTCCTGCGACATCACAAACGCTATACCGCCTCGCCTCGATCTCGAAAACCTTCACGGCTACTGCCGCCATGCAGCTTTGGGAGCACGGCAAGCTGGATCTGGATTCCCCCGTGCAGAAGTACTGCCCGGCATTCCCGCAGAAGCCGTGGCCCATCACCGCGCGAGAACTATTAGGACATCTTGGGGGAATCCGCCGTTACAACGTTCCTGAATTTCCCTACTCCGAATCCGAGAGCGACCCCGAAGTAGGCAACACGCGTCACTTTGAAAATGGAATCGAAGCCGGCCTGAAGTTTTTCGCGGACGATCCGCTGGTGGCGCAGCCTGGAACGCACTTTAACTATTCCACGCAAGGCTACATCCTGGTCGGATGCGCAATCGAAGGAGCGTCCGGCGAGAAGTACGAGGATTATGTGCGGGAGCATGTTCTGGTTCCGGCAGGCATGCTGCAAACGCGTCCGGACGATCGCTTGGCCATTATCCCGCTTCGCACGCGCTTCTACTCAAAAGACAAATCCGGCGCCGTGGTGAATGCGGAATTTCTGGATTCCAGCTACAAAGTGCCCGCCGGGGGCTGGCTTTCCTCCGCACAGGACATGGCGCGATTCGAGGTGGCGATCCTCAATGATCGGCTGGTCAAGCGCGCCACGCGAGACATCATGTGGACACCGCAAATGCCGTCGGATGGGCTCGGAAGGATGGTTTACGGGCTTGGGTGGCAAGCTGGAACGACGGGAGGCGTGGGAGATGTGGGCCACGGCGGTACGGGGCAGGGAACCAGTACGATGATCCTGATTGCACCGGAAGCGCGGGCCGGCGTGGTGGCGCTGATCAATTCGGATGACGCTGGCGCATTGGTGGCATCCCAACTCCTGGAGATTGTGCTGGAACTTCCTCCGAAGGACCACAAAGAGATCACCGTCGATCCGAAATTGTACGACGGTTACATCGGAACCTACCAGGTGATTGATTCCCGTATGACCATATCCCGGGAGGACGATCATATTTTCGCGCAGATAAACGGAGGCCAGAAATACCAGATATTTCCGGAGACCGTTCGCGATTATTTTTTTAAGATCTTTGACGCTCACATCACCTTTGTGACCGACGGCAACGGTCGGCGACGGAACTGATCCTGCATGAGGAGGGTACCGATACGTACTGGAATCGGGTGAAGTAGTGTCCCATTCCGATTCAGGCGCGATGCGTGGATCTGCGGCTATTCGGCGTGAGCCCCAAGTCCGGACGTGGAAAGTTGAGTTTCGGGCGGTCGTCTGTTTCACAACCGGTAAGTTTTGAACGATCCGCGCGACCCCTGCAAACAGCGGGGTTGACGTGTTTCATATGTCCGGGTCAGAATTGACGGCACGAAATACGGCTACGCCCGAACCAGCACCGACGACCGGACGACCGCGCTGCAGCTTGCCGCGCTCAAACGCGCCCGGTGTTCCAGCATCTTCGAGGACACGGACTACCGGGAGCCAGCGTGAACCGCCCTGCCCTCTCGCGGTGTCTGAAGACGCTCCGGGCCGGTGACACGCTGATTGTGTGGAAGCTCGACAGGCTGGGTCGCAGCTTGCTTGACCTGATTGCGATGCTGGATGACCTCCGCGCCCGTGGCGTGAAATTCGATTCGCTCACAGAGGCAGTCGACACGACAACGCCCACGGGCAGGGCGAAGCTCGTCAGTACGTGGCTGACCTTCTGAACGTGGGCCGCTCCACGCTATACCGGACCCTGAACTACCAACGGCCCCGCCTTCCCCAACAGGGCCTACACTGGTAATAGAAATGGAAATGCAAGCGCATTGGGGAAAAGTCTATGCCACCAAGGCACCCGATCGGGTGAGTTGGTTCCAGCCTCATTTGCAGACCTCGCTTGGCCTCATTGAACGGGCGGCGGCAGAGCGCTCCGCTTCGATCATTGATGTAGGTGCCGGAGCGTCAACGTTGGTTGACGACCTGCTTTTGGCTGGATACGAAAACATTACAGTTCTCGACATCTCGCAGGCGGCTATTGATGTGGCGCAGAACCGTTTGGGAGAAGCCTCGAAATCGATGCAATGGCTGCGGGCGGATGTGACGGGAGGAAAGTTTCCGGCGAGTACTTACGATGTTTGGCATGACCGGGCCGTTTTTCATTTTCTAACGAAGCAAGAAGAGCGCTTTGCTTATGTTCGTAACGTCGCGCGGGCTGTCAAGCCAGGCGGTCACGTGATTGTTAGCACGTTTGGCCCCGAGGGACCCGAAAAATGCAGTGGCCTTGATGTCATGCGATATGACGCCCAATCCCTTCACCGGGAATTCGGGCAGCGCTTTCGCCTCGTCGAAAGCTCAAAGGAATTGCACCAAACGCCGTTCGGAACCACGCAGCAATTTCTCTACTGCCACTGCACGTTGACACAATAGCCTTTCGACTATTCGCGCCGCCCGCGTAGTGTGGTGATAGCATCCATGCCCGATCATTTGAACTCCCCGATCTTGAACCACCCGCTTGAGCAACCCTCCGCTTTTACTGCCAGAAACCTGATCGATAGTGTCCGCAAGGCGCGGAACATTCCGACCGGGGCCATTCCACCGCTCTGTCTTCTTGAATTTGACGGTGATCTCACCGATTGGCTTTCTGGACAGGGCCTCGCAAAGCCTTGCCCGTCGTGGCCCTGTTTTCACACAAGCATGTTTGCAATCGAACTTGATGGCGTAACCTGCGGCATTATTCCGCGAACGATTGGCGGACCCTATGCGGTGTTGATTGCCGAACAACTTGCGGCGGCGGGGACAGAACTCATTATCGGGTTGACATCCGCCGGTCGGGTATCGCCCGATTTGCCGTTACCGTGCCTGGTTGTAGCGACAGGCGCGATTCGTGATGAAGGGACCTCACTTCATTACCTGCCAGCAGGTAAGCATGTGGCCTGCCCCACGCCAGTGGTGGCACTTTTGCAGCGCGAACTGGCCGCGACCGGATGGACGGTGCGATGCGGTGAGGTATGGACAACAGACGCTCCTTATCGGGAGACAAAAAGCCAGCTTGAAGATTGGGCCACTGAGGGCGTTCTCGCTGTAGAGATGCAAGCGGCCTCTTTGTTCGCTTTCGGCGCGGCCATGGGCGTTTCTGTCGCGTGCATCGCAATGGTCAGCAACGCCGTCGATCACGACGGGCAGCAGTTCGACACCGGTTCACAGGAAGACGGATTACGGATCATCGAAGCCTGCGTTCGAGCGTTCACCATCCTTCGGAAAAATAGCGCAACATAACGTCCTTATGTCTCACGATTCGCACTGTCACTAAATCAAGGGATCATTGGATTGCGGGAAGACCACGGTCGTTGGTGGCCATTCACCAATTTCGAAAATAATTTAATTGCGTTATCTTCCATCACTTTACAGGCCCTTAATCCCCACCCCCGAACCCATCCCAAAATCCCCATGCTACTTTCCAATCGAGAACCAGGTCGTACCCATGATGTACCTGGTCGCCAAGCTGCCATTTCCTCGAGGCTCTGAGCAGTGAATGTCCAAAACAATGGGCGGCAGGCGCTCCCGTTATTGGTGCGGCCCCGGTTCCTTCCGGGAGACCAAAAAGGCCTTGATCTGAGGGCTATCAGATGGTGGGGCGCCCCGCATTTTTTATTGGTAGACGCGACTTCAAGTCGCGTTCGTCCGGAAAACGAGGAAAAAACCGGTAAGGCTCGCATTTGTCCGGGCGCGATACGCCCGTTCGCCCAAAGTGCACAATAGAGGTTTCCCTCATGAACGCCGAAACGGCATCCACGCCCCTGATGCGGCAGTACCACGCCATCAAGCAACAGGTTCCTGGAGCTCTCCTCATGTTCCGCCTCGGCGATTTCTATGAGCTTTTCTTCGATGACGCCGTCCTCGCCGCGCGCGAACTCGAAATCACTCTCACCGCCCGCAACAAGGAAAAAGCCACCGCCATCCCGATGTGCGGCGTGCCGTTCCATTCGGCCGAGGGCTACATCGCGCGTTTGATCGGACGCGGCTATCGCGTCGCCATCTGCGATCAGATGGAAGACGCCGGTCCCGGCAAAAAGCTCGTACGGCGCGAAGTCACCCGTATCGTCACGCCCGGCACCGCGACCGACGCGCATCTTCTCCGCTCGCACGAAAACAACTACCTCGCCGCTATCTCGCGTGGCACTTCAAGCGATGCAGCGAAGGTCGGAGTCGCGTACGTCGACGTATCGACGGGGGAGTTTCGCGCCACCGAGCTCGATCTCTTCGAGCTGCCCGGTCTGCTCGAAAGCATTGGTGCCAGAGAATTGCTGGTCGCCGCCGAGGCCCCGCTATTCCCGCAGCCGGAACCGAAGCGCTGGATCGTCACCGAGCTCGATAGCTGGGTCTTCAGCGTCGATTACTCCGACCGGATCCTTCGCGAGCACTTCCATTTGCTCTCGCTCGACGGCTGCGGGCTTGCCGGAAAGACCGCGGCGATTGCAGCCGCCGGCGCCGTCCTCCACTACCTCCGCGACACGCAGCGCGCGGCGCTCGATCATCTCGATCCCCCGAAATATTTCGATCGCGCCGAGACCATGGTTCTCGATGCGGTAACGGTGCGCAATCTCGAACTTCTCGAACCGATCTTTTCGAACGGCGGCGCAACTTTGATCGCCGTCCTCGATCAAACCGCGACCGGCATGGGTGGCCGCCTGCTTCGGCAAAGGCTTCTGAGGCCTTCGCTCGGACCCGATGAGATCGAATCGCGCCTCGACATGGTGGGTGACCTCGTACGCGAAACCATCCTGCGCGCGGAGCTGCGCAAACAGCTTGCGCCGGTACTCGACGTCGAAAGATTACTCGCCAAAGTCATGATCGGAAGCGCCGGCCCGCGTGATCTTCTTGCCCTCGGCAAATCGCTCGATCAAATGCCGAGGCTGGCCGAGTCCGTGCGGCTCGCCTCCAAACCTTTATCAACGCGTCTCTGTGACACCTTCGCGCGGCTCGATTCTGTCCCCGAAGCCTCTGGGCCGATCATCGCGGCGTTATCCGATACGCCGCCGATCAACGTCGGTGACGGACCAACGATTCGCGCCGGTTACGACGCCGAGCTCGACGAACTCCGCGATCTCAGCCAGAACAGCCGCCAGACGATCGCCCAGATCGAAGCGCGCGAACGCCAGAGGACGGGAATCACTTCCCTTAAGGTCCGTTTCAATAACGTCTTCGGTTACTACATAGAAATCTCGAAGGCGAACATGCACCTCGCGCCGCCGGACTACGAACGCAAACAAACCCTCGTAAACGCCGAGCGTTTCACCACGCCGGAATTGAAGGATTACGAGCGCAAGGTTCTCGCCGCGGAGGAAAAGATTCTCGAAATCGAGAAGCGCATCTTCGCCGAAATCCGCCAGAAAACAGCCGATCAAGCACAGAGGATTCGCGCCACTGCAAGCGCGATCGCCGAACTGGATGTTTCCGCCGCGCTCGCCCAGGTAGCGGCGGAGAACAGGTATTCGCGCCCTCGATTTTCCTCCAACGGCGAGATGCGGATCGAAGCCGGTCGCCATCCCGTGATCGAGAAACTGGCCAACGAAGAAGCGGGCCGCTTCATCCCGAACGATCTTTACCTGAATGACGAAGCGGACCAGATCGCCATCATCACCGGCCCCAACATGGGCGGCAAGAGCACTTATCTGCGGCAAGCCGCTCTTATCGCGATCCTTGCCCAGATGGGCTCATGGGTGCCCGCCGACGCCGCGGTCCTTCCCATCGTTGACCGCATATTTACCCGAATCGGCGCGTCGGATAATCTGGCGCGGGGCCGCTCCACGTTCATGGTCGAGATGACCGAAACTGCCGTCATCCTGAACACGGCCACTCCGCGGAGCTTCATCATTCTCGACGAAATCGGGCGCGGAACGGCAACTTATGACGGACTCTCTCTCGCCTGGGCGGTGGTCGAGCATGTGTCGACAACGACTCGCGCGAAGACGTTGTTCGCCACCCACTATCACGAATTGACGGAACTTGCCGAACAGTTGGAAGGCGTCCGGAACCTGCGCGTGGCGGTGAAAGAGGCCGCCGACAAAATCATTTTCCTGCGCAAAGTCGAACCGGGTAAAGCGGACCGCAGTTACGGAATCGAAGTCGCCCGTCTCGCCGGCCTGCCCATGAGCGTAATCGAACGCGCCCGGGAAGTGCTCCTGCTTCACGAAAAGACGGAGCACAACGCGGTGGAACAACTATCCCCGCGCACGGAGATTGCTCCGGTGCAGATCCGGTTGTTCGAGCCCGGCGCGGACGAAATCAAACAGAAGATCCGGGGGCTGAAAATCGACGAAATGCGGCCGGTCGAAGCACTGCGATTTCTGGAAGACTTGCAGAGGGAAATCGGATGAGAGTCGTGGGAATCATGAGTGGTACCTCGGTCGACGGCATTGATGTCGCCATTGTCGATATTGAAGGCAAGCAAATCGCAACCGTCGCGCATTCGACGACGCCTTACCCGGCATCCACGCGGCAACGCATCCTGACCGTATCGAGCGCGGCCGAGGTCTCGCGGCTGAATTTCGAGCTGGGCGAACTCTACGCCAAGGCGGTAATCGGCACTTGCAAAACCGGTAAAATTCCACTCAAGTCGCTCGAACTCGTCGGATCTCACGGTCAGACGATCTATCACGAGGGCAGCGGGCCCACTCCCAATACGCTCCAGATCGGCGAAGCGTCGGTCATTGCCGAGCGGCTCGGTGTTCCCGTGGTCTCAGACTTCCGCGTGCGCGATATCGCGGCGGGAGGGCAGGGCGCTCCGCTGGTTCCTTTTGTCGACCGCCTGCTGTTCTCAAGCGCAAAGGTAAATCGGGTCGCGCTGAACATCGGTGGGATCGCCAACATTACGGTTCTTCCCCGCGCTATTGCTTTCGATACCGGCCCCGGTAACATGGTCATCGATCAACTCACCGAACATCTGACCCAGGGAAGAAAGCGTTTCGACCGCAACGGATCGATCGCGGCGAAAGGCCATGTAAATCGTCCGCTGCTCGATTCTCTTCTCGCGGACAAATATTACAAAGCGAAGCCGCCCAAAACCGCTGGCCGCGAACAGTATGGATTGCGATTTATCGATCGCCTTCTGGCCACCAGGCTCCCGATGGAAGACCTGGTCGCTACCGCGACGGCGCTCACCGCCGCCACAATCGCGATGGGCGTCACGCAATTTGCGCCCGAAACTCAGGAGCTGATCGCGGCCGGAGGCGGCACGCACAATTGTCAACTCATGGCGCAAATCGCTGCCTTCCTGCCGCACTGCCGGGTCACCACAACGTCCGAGTTCGGCATTGATGTCGATGCGAAAGAAGCAATCGCGTTCGCAATCCTGGCACATCGCACCTGGCGCCGCCAAACGGGCAACCTCCCCAGCGCGACGGGCGCGCGAAAAGCCGTGATTCTGGGAAAAGTTACGTTTTAGGACCGGGCTCTCGAAGTAAAATGACAGCTTGACTCCTCAAGCCGAAGTACCCGAGCCGCAGTCCCCGCGTGTCTCGGTCGTTATCGTTTCGTTCAACCGGATTGAAAGCCTTCGCCAGAGCCTTCAAATGCTCGGGGACACTCATCGGATCATCGTCGTTGATAACGGCTCTCGGGATGGCACCGAAGCGCTCTCGGACGAATTTCCCGCTGTCCGTTTCAGCCGGCTCCCGAAGAACTTTGGCCTGACGAAAGCTTTGAACATCGGTTTGCGATCCGTCGAAGGCGAGTACATTTTGTGTTTGCATGACGACGCACGAATCACCGGAGAAGCGGTCAACCGCCTGGCGGATTTCCTGGAGTCGAGGCCTGAAGTGGGCGCCGTCTGCCCCCTGTTGACGGACGATTCGGGCAATCCCGTTCCGCAAGTCCGGGCCTTGCCGACCCCCGGCAATCCCGATCCCGCGCTGACTGTGCCTTCAGGCGGTGAAGAAATCGTGACTGAGTGCGTGTCCGGCGCGGCGATCATGTTCCGCGCGTTCTTCCTCAGAGCGCTGCGGCAAGTCGACGAGCGCTATGGAACCTATGGAAGCGGCATCGAAATCTGCGCCCAGATACGCCGCGCGGCCAAGAAGATCGTGATCCTGCGAACCGTCACGGCAATTCACGAAGGTCTGGCGTCTCCCATGCCGGGTGGCGCCCTGGAAGGCGACCGGGCAGCCGGAACCGCCGCGTTCCTCGGCAAGCACCATGGTCTCGTAAGTGGCCTGACTTACCGCCTGAAGACTGCGCTGGCGGCCCTTTTTACTTTCCGGTTCTCAGTCCTCGCGGGCGTGCTCTCCGGGCAAAAGATCGATGGAACAGGTTAGACTTTAGGAATGAGTCCCATATGGTGGGTCCTCTGGTCGGGAATCTGCGCGGTCGGTACCGGGCTGCTTGTGTATTTCATCATGCAGTCGCACATGGAAGTGGTCCTGGCTAAACAGCGGGAGGAGCTTGCCGCGGCGCGAGCAACGCTGGCGGCGCAGAGAGAAGCGCTGGAGAACTCGCTGAAGAACACCGAAGAGTCCGCGCGCCACCAGGCCATGGACGATTTCCTTGCTGACATAAGGGTGGAAGAACGGCATTACACGCGCGAGCATAAGGTGCTGTTCATGTCCCGCAAAATGCTGGTGCGGCAGGAGCGGATTTTCTTCCGTAATATCCCGCTCTCCAATTGGGTCGAGCAGGAGATGGCGCTTGAAGAGGGTGTGGACGCCGAAAAAATGGCGCGAACGATGTCGATCTTCGTGAATGCCGCACTCCTCGGCGATTCGCCCGAGTCCACGGTACAGAAACTTCTTCGCTAATAGCTTTTCACTTCATTCAGAGCCGCGACCGTCAGGGAGTGGTGCCAAACTGCAACTAATAGCGAGGCACTGCCGGGTCCACCTGGAGGCTCCAGAGATCGATTCCGCCGGCCATGCTCCGGCAATTCCGGACTCCTTGTTTTTGCAACCAAGCGACTACCGCCATGCTGCGGACGCCATGGTGACAAAAGACGACAATCGCCGTTTCGGAGCCGTCCAGCTCATTCGAATGGTCTGGAACGGATCGCATCGGAATCAGCCTCGCGCCCTCGATACGGCAAATAGCGTGCTCCGCAGGCTCCCGGACGTCGATCAGACGCAGTGGAGAGCCTCGATCCAGGAGCTCTTTGACTTCCAGCGGGGTTATTTCAATCGGGACGTCGTTCACAATCCGGGAGTCGTTCACAATCCGCGAGTTTAGCAGCCGGAAATTCTCGAAACCCTCCCTCCGCGTCCGCGCGTCTTTACCCCTTGTTATACTGTGTGAATTCGTCGGCCTCAGTCTTCTGTCTTTAAAATGAAAGTTTTCATCGCCCTTATTGTGATTGCCGGTTGTGCTGCCGTGTGCGCGTCCGGTCAGGCCCAGGTGCAGAATTTTTCAACCGGCCAGGCAGCGCGCCTGGTGATTGGCCAGCCGAACTTTACCGCCGATAATTACGGCGGATCGAACACGTTGCTGGGCTCGCCGAGCGGCCTTGCCTATGCAAATGGAACGCTGTGGGTGAACGATGCAAACCGGCTCGGCGCCTTGCCGAGCAATAACCGCGTCCTGCGGTTCAGCGATCTCGCCACCTACCCGACTCCCACTCAGGACCCCACGATCATCGGCAATACCTGCGGTGTCTGCCGCGGAATCGCGAGCCTGGTGCTGGGTCAACCGGACTTCATCAGCACGGATCCCGCTCTGACCCCGACCGGAATGCGAAACCCGACTGGAATCGCAACGGACGGAAATATCCTGGCAGTGGCGGACACCGATAACAACCGCGTTCTGATCTGGTTCTCGATGCCCAAATCGAATGGGCAACCGCCCAACGTCGTGATTGGACAGCCCGACTTCACGCACAACGGTACCTCTATTCCCCCCACCGCCACTTCCCTGCGCGGACCTGAAGGATTATGGATCGCCGGGGGCAAGTTATATGTCGCCGACACGCAGGATAATCGCATCCTCATTTACAACAAGATCCCCACGACGAACAATGTCGCCGCCGACGTGGTGGTCGGCCAGCCCAATTTCACCAGCTTCGTGCAGCCCGATCTGACGCAGAACAATACCACTCCCACCGCCAACAACATGCAGAATCCCGTTTCGGTGACGACCGATGCAACCCACATGTATGTCGCCGATCTGGGTCAGAGCCGGGTGCTGATCTTTAATACGATTCCGACTACGAACGGCGCGTCCGCGGACGTCGCCGTGGGACAACCGGATCTGGTAAGCGATGTAGACAATAACAGCTACACTGTCACCAATTCAACGCTGGACGCGAACAACAATCCGGAAGGCGTATCGCCCGTTCTGTGCCAGTCGAACGCCGCGTTTGCGCTGAGTCAGGGTCAGACCGGCAGTACGGCGGTCGATGCCGCGGGCACCACTATTTACCCCGCCCGTTGCGCCGCGACACTCTCGTTTCCGCGCTATGCGCTCTCCGACGGTACGCGCCTTTTTATTGCGGACGGCGGCAACGATCGGGTACTCGTCTACAATACGATTCCGACAACGAGTGGCGTTCCCGCCGACGTGGTTTTGGGCGAGCCCGATGAATTCACCGACAACACGGGCCAGAATCCCACGGGCGCCGACGCATTTCAGACACCGGATGCGCTCGCCTGGGATGGATCGAATCTGTACGTCTCGGATACGTATAACAACCGCGTGGTGGTTTATACGGCCGAGCCGATGAATATTCCTCTTGCCTCGGCTCTTAACGCCGCCAGCCTTGAGATTTTCGCGATCGGCCAGGTGGCTATCAGCGGCGCGATCAACGCAAAAGACACCGTCACCATCACGATCAACGGCACCAATTACACATATACCGTGCTTGCTACCGATACGCTGGCCACGGTTACGCAGGCCCTCGTCGACATGATCAACAAAGCGAAGGATCCGAGCGTGACCGCCGCGGCGGACCTGACAACCGACACCGTTGTCGTGACCGCGCGCACTCCGGGCCAGCCTGGCGCGAATGTCACGCTCGCGGCCACCACGTCCATAAATGCGCAGATCATCGCGACTGCGAATGGGACGAATCTGAGCATCTATCTTGAAAGCCCGACTTCCATCGCTCCCGGAACGCTGGTGCAGGTCACCGGGCAGAATCTCTGTGACAACACGGGGTCGGCGGATATGTCGCAGGCCTACCTGCCCTTCACGCTTATGGGGTGCGAGATTTTCATTGATGGCCAGCGCGCTCCGCTGCTCTATGTCTCCCCCACTCAGGTCAATCTGCAGATGCACTGGGAATACCTGGATCGCACCGGCGTCAGTTTGTATTCCAGAGTGACGCACGCGGACGGTTCGGTCACCGTGAGCGCTCCCATCGGCGTCACGATTGTCCCTGGAAATCCGGGCATCTTCGCGCAGTCCGGCAGCGACCCGCGGCCTGGCCTTGTTTTTCACGCATCGAGCAGCGCCAACGACGTGCTGGTGATCGATGGCTCGGCGACCGCCGGGGATATCGTCAACATCACGATCGGCACATCTCCCGGCTCGACGGCCGTAAACACGTATTCGTACACCGTGCAGGCAACCGACACGATGCCGTCGATCGTGCTCAACCTGGTGAACGCGATTAACGCCGCGCCCGATCCGAATGTGATCGCGAGCGCGGCAAACGAATTTGAAACCATGGTTCTCACGGCGCGCGTTCCGGGCCCGGCCGGCGAAAATATAGCCATAGGTCAATCGGTCACCAGCACCGCTACCGGGGGCGCCACGGAAACCGTTACGGTGTTTAATGAGGCGACATGCTGCGATAACCTTCAGGGAGCGCCGGTGACCACCGACAATCCCGCGCTGCCGGGCGAGACCATTTATGTTTTGGCTACCGGGCTCGGGCCCACAACTCCGTCAGACCAGGATACGGGGAAAATATACACCGGCGGCGAATTCAATCCGCCTTACACGCCGGTCGATTCGATCCAGGTGGCTGGGACCGCGGCGAATATTATCAGCGCTTTTCTGGTGCCGGGAACGGTAGGTACCTACGCTGTGGAATTTCAGCTCAGCAACACTCAGCTCCCCGATTCCGCGACCCAGATGACGATCGCCCAGCAGACGTTCATCAGCAATGTGGTCACGTTCCCGGTGGGAACGGCGCCGCCGGAAGCAGTGGCTCCTGCGGCATCGCTCCGCCGCCCCGCCAAACGGCAGCCCAAGTCGGCCGGGAATACACAGCGAAGATAGTGTGACCCGCTCCTGCGTAACGGCCCGCAAAACGGAGCCTGCCGGCCCTGGCGGGCTATTTATCGAATGTGATGGTCGTGTCCGAGCCGAACTTTTTGTAATCGTTATAACGGATAACCAGTCTTTCGCGGATCGGCGCACTGCGGAAATAGAGAGTGTCGTCGGCTGAGGTAACGGCGGGAAACCAGAAGCCATTCACGGGCCTGCGGACCGTCGTGAAGTGCGGGAACAGATTTTCCTGGTTCAGCGTCACGATTTCGGGTACCGCTTTTCCTTCGCTGCGGATCACGGAGAAATCGTCCTGTTTGATCCAAAGCAATCCATCGAACAACCGCTGCCCGGAAAGGATCTGCCGCGGCCGAACCGACAATACCCAGCAATCGCGGCCGTCGACCTCTTCCTCGCCCTTGTACACCACCTGATAGATGAAGAGCTGATCCTCGGTCATGATGAAGGGCTGGATATCGCGGAGGTCGGCGAAATCCTCCCGGGTCAGGGCGAGGTTCTTCAGGCGTGAAACCGGCTCGGTCGGGAAGCGCTCCGTTCTTTCGCCCGTGGGAGAAAAGATGACTTCGCGGACCTCGCGGTATTCGCCGGTCTGGACACCACGTCCATCGATCTCCTGCAGCCGCACGGATTGAGTGTACGCGTAGTGACGGCGCTCTTCGACGGTCTCGCTTTCGCGGTGCGCGACTCGTTTGGCGAGGTCGGGCGGCGGATCGGCGGCGCGAAGAGGCGCGAGGCAGGTGAGTGCTATTATGACCGCGATGACAAATTCGCCCGGCCGCGAAGGGCGGGTTGGACTCGCGGCGGGCATGCTCCTTGTGGGCGCAGGCTGGGTATTGCTCGGACTGGGAGCGTGGATATACGCTCGCATGAAAGGCATTCCGGAGTGGGCGGCCATACCGGTCGCAGCCGCGTTTCTGATTGAGTTTCCATTCTACCTGTTTCCGGGTTTCGACGCGTCGCGCGACTGGCTCTCAAGACGCGGGAAAACGCACGCGGCGTCGCTTCTGACCGCGAGTGCGATCGCCCCCTGGCTTGTGTATAGTCTGGCTACCGGTGAAGCTCGTCTTGTGAATTTCTGTCTGTTACTGATTATCGCGTTCGTAGTGTCTTTCTGGTACGTTGTATGGCCCCCGGCTCCGCTGGTAGATGCATGGTTTCTGATGATGATCGCAGGCACCTACCTTTCGAAAGCGTTCGACGGGATTTATCTTTCTCCGATTCCGCGGCAATCGATCTCGGTGCTGGGCCACCTTATGCTGATTCGCATGGGTGCGCTCGCCGTTCTCATTCTGCGTGGGAATGTTGATGCCGAGTTTCGTTTCCTGCCGAATCGCAGGGAATGGCTGACCGGATTGCGCTACTTCATACCGGCACTGCCTGTGGTGGGATTCTCTTATTGGGCGTTGGGATTGGCACAACCACGCGTCCACCCGCTTGGCGTTTTGCAGGGGATCGGAACCTTTCTGTTGATCTTGTGGGTGGTGGCGCTTTCCGAGGAGTTCTTCTTTCGCGGTCTTTTGCAGCAGTGGCTCGAAGGCTGGACCGGCAACGGGATTACGGCGCTGATCTTCGCGGCCGTCGTCTTCGGAAGTGCGCACCTCGGTTTTCACCGTATCTTTCCAAACTGGCGCTGGGCCATCGTGGCGGCTGTTCTCGGTCTGTTCCTGGGACTCGCGTGGCGCAGCGCGCGCAGCGTACAGGCCAGTATGGTGACTCATGCGCTGATCGTGACGGTGTGGAGAGTATTTTTCCAGTGACGGCATAATGGAATTGAGCCCGGAGATGATTACCCAAAAGGAGCTGGATGAATCGCTGGAACGCGTCATGAACAACGTGCTCCTTGAGATGAAGCTTTTCCGCGAGCACACCGACACGAGGTTTCTGGGGATTGAGTCGCGGCTCGACCGCATTGAGTCGCGGCTTGACCGTCAGGCGGGGCTTGTCCAGTCCGGTGCTCGCGCGCTCCTTCGGTTCGATCGCTGGTCCGACACTGCGGACGAACGTATTGCCGGCATGGCGGACCATATTCAATCGCTTGAATTGCGCTTGGCGCGTCTCGAAAGCCGTCGGTAGCTACTCGAGATTCTACTGCACGATCACGCGGGCGGCGCTCGCTGAGAAAGTTTACGCCTCAAGCCACTATGCGTGAGAGCGTAAGATGGAATCAAGCCCGGAGATGATTACCAGAAAAGAACTGGATGAATCGCTGGAACGCGTCATGAATAACGTGCTCCTCGAGATCAAGCTTCTCCGCGATCATTCTGATGTCCAGTTTGCGGCTGTCAGGGGAGATATTGGCGATATACGCGCCCGCCTTGACCGTCAGGCAGGGTTGATCCAGTCCGGCGCTCGTGCGCTACTCCGTATCGACCGGTGGGCAGATGCCTCCGACAACCGAATTGCCGAGCTTTCCGATCAGATCCGGGCGCTGGAAACCCGATTGGTGCGCCTCGAAAGCCGTTCGTAACTACTCAAGATTCCACTGCACGATCACGCGGTATTCGTGTTCGTGACCCAGCGTTGAAATGGATGCGGTGCCCAGGGCAAACAGGCGTGCATCCGCGGGCGGGAGCGCCAGCCAGCGGGCGGCGAGGACCCGAAGGATGTGTCCGTGCGCGAAGAGCGCGATGTCACCGCCGGCCTCGAGCGCTCGAGCGGCGCGATGGATGACAGCCTCGGCGCGGACTGCAACCTGATCGATCGTTTCGCCTCCGGGGACGCCATCGCGAAAGAGCGACCAGTCCGGCCTGTCGCGGTGAATGTCGTGGGTAGTGAGGCCTTCATATTTTCCGTAGTCCCACTCCCGAAGGTTGGGCTCAATCTCGGCTTGCGAGTCCAGGCCGGCAAGCTCACAAGTCCGCCGGGCGCGCTGCATGGGGCTGGTCAGGACGAGCGCGAACCGGTGCCCGGCAAGCTTCGAACCAAGCGCCCTGGCTTTCGCTTCGCCTTCCGGCGTGAGCGGTAAATCGGTATTCCCGGTGTGCGCGCCGGAAAGACTCCACGCGGTTTCACCGTGACGAATCAACCAGAGTTCTCCTGCCATTTCTATATGGTGAACGATGCCTGTCAACGGCTGATGAACGGATTGCCTTTCATGGTGAAGCGGAGAGGCAGATCCGCGCACTTCGTGATACCTATGCGGGGGGATACTTCGATTTCGAATGCGCAGTTGAGATCGGGAGGGCGCACGACGAGATCGCCGCGCGTCAGATCGACGCCGTTGTGGGCGCGCGTGATACCGAGTGCGCGGGTCAACTTCCCCGGACCGGATGTCAGATCGCGATCCGTTCGCGCTTTCGGTCTGCGGGAGCGCATGATAGCCAGACCTTCGATCGGTTCCAGTGCCCGGATCAATACGCAGCCGGCCTTGCCATCGGGTTCGGCCACAATGTTCAGGCATTCGTGCATTCCGTAAGAAAGATAAACGTAAGCGTGGCCGGGAGGGCCGAAGATTACGCGCGTGCGGTCGGTGATTCCCGCGGCCGAATGCGATGCGAGATCGTCGCCGCCGAGGTACGCTTCGGTTTCCACAATGATGCCCGCGGCAGGCCCGTGAACGAGAACTTTTCCGAGGAGATCGCGCGCGACGTCGACCGTGCCACGCTGGTAAAAACTTCGGCCCAGGGCTTTCTTGCCAAGGGCCGTCATGATTTACGCCGCGCAAAGATCATCCCGGTCCATTGCTCGTCGATCGCGCAGATCTTGTAATCGACCAGCCCGCCTTCGTTGCCCGCGGCGCGCAGGAACTTCTCATTGAGTTCACTCTTCGGACCCTTGGGCCGGACAACCCACAGCTTCGTCTTGCCGGCGATGGCCCTCATGCGGCGCAGGGCCGCAAGGTAGGCCTCGGGATCGCGCACGAACCACAGCGTTACGGGGTGAACGGACGCGGGATTCTCAAGCAATTCCACGCCGTCCGGAAGATCCCCAAGCACGGCTTCATAGTCGCGCGGCGGGTCGACCACGGCGACAGTCGAGCCTTCTTTGATGCCCAACTTTTGCGCCTTCGTGCGAGAGCTGTATCGCTCCATAACGCCGGGTGGGGCGACGGGGTTCGCAACGGGATTGGTGCACGCGGCCTTGATCCGCGAGCAAAGCTGTTTACGGGTGGCGAACGTTGCGTCAGGCAACTCCTTGCGAACCGCCTCTACTTTTTCCGGTTCGCCATCGACGAAAATGATGGGAATATGCCTTGAGTATTTCGTTCGCCGAATCGCCAGGGCAGCGTCGCGGCCGTGGCTCGGTAGCCGGGTGAGATCGATTACGAGCGCGTCCGGCTGGTTGTGGCGGATCGACTTTACCAGTGCCGGAAACGGAATGTCATCGTATTCGACTTCGAAACCGCAGGCCCGGCATGCTTCAATCAGCGGAGCGGATTCGGCCGGTTTCCAGTGAAGGATGCGAACGCGCGGCATCATCTGACAGAATAATCGACGATGCGGTTGTTCACGGGGATTGCCATCGGCGCGGAAGTGCTGGACGCCCTGGAACAAACGATGCGGGAGTTGCGTCCGCTTGCTCCGCTCAACTGGTCGCCAATGGAAAATTTACACATCACGAGCAAGTTCATCGGCGAATGGCCGGAGCAACGATTGGGAGAATTGAAAGCGGCGCTGGAGGGGATTCATGCTCCGGCCGCGTTCCCTGTCACGATCGCGCGTTTCGGATACTTACCGAATCCGCACCACCCGAGGATGCTTTTTGTGGACGTGCAGGCCGGTCCGGAGTTGAGCAACCTGGCGCGGCAGATTGAAGATGCGCTGGTGCCCTTGGGTGTGGCTCGGGAGGATCGCCCTTACACGCCGCATATCACGCTGGCACGTATTGGAAACAACTCTATTCGCGCGGTACGCGAACATATCGCAAACATGAAAAATCTCGACTTCGGAACTTTTCAGGCAACTGAGTTTCACCTTTATCTAAGCACCCCCCGTTCCGGGGGATCTGGATCCGTATATAAAGCGCTGGCGACGTTTCCCCTGGGTTCGCACGCATGATGGGAGCGCTGGCGGTTCTCGCTGCGTATCTGATCGGGGGGATTCCATTTGGTCTGATCGTCGTCAAGCTGATGAGAGGCACCGATGTGCGCGAGGAAGGCTCGGGCAACATCGGCGCGACCAATGTATTGAGGACAACCGGTCCGGCCGCCGGGGTGCTGACCCTTGTTCTGGATGCGGCCAAGGCATGGGTTGCGGTCTGGCTTGCCGACAGGCTGTCGGGCGGCAGCGAACTCTGGATGAGCTTCGCCGCGCTGGCGGTATTGCTTGGCCATGCGTACTCGATCTGGTTACGGTTCCAGGGCGGGAAGGCGGTGGCGAGTTTCGTGGGGGCGTTCGCTTATCTGACGCCCGTGCCACTTCTGGCGGTGGTTCTGCTGTTTGTATTCGTGGTCTGGTGGACTCGCTACTTGTCGCTCGGATCGGTGATCGCGGCGGGGTTGTTTCCGGTTGCCTGCTGGATGATCCTGCATCCCGCGTGGCCGGTGCTGGTTTCCGCGCTGGGTGCGGCAGTACTGATTATCGAACGGCATCGAAGTAACATCGCCCGCATTCGCGCGGGCGAGGAGCGGGTATTCCAGTTCCGCCGGACGCAAGCATAACCGTGAGGCGCGGGACGCTTGCGTCGATACGGTTGCGTCGATATGATACCCCGGCAATATAATGGCTGAGGTGCGAGCAGCGGCAGCGAAACCGGGATTTGGCGCGATGCTTGACCTGGAGATAAACTTAGGGATTCCCATGCCTGATACACGTGCCGTTTACGCATGTACAAAACTTCCGGCCAAGGTGCGCCATTCATGAAAAGCCGCTGGATTCAACTCGTTGCCTCGGTGGTGGCGATGATCATGATCGCCAATCTGCAATACGCCTGGACGCTCTTCGTCAATCCGATGCGGGCCGGGATGCACTGGAACCTGACGCAGGTTCAATGGGCCTTCACACTATTCATCGCGTTTGAAACATGGGTGATGCCGTTTACCGGCTGGCTGATCGATCTCATCGGCCCGCGCGCCTTCATTTCGCTCGGGGGGCTGCTGTGCGGCATGGGCTGGGCCGGCATGGGCCGCGCGACGACGCTGACCGAGCTTTACGTCCTCTATTCGCTCACCGGCTTTGGTGCGGCTCTCGTCTATTGCGGCTCCATGGGAACGGCGCTGAAGTGGTTCCCCGACAGGCGCGGACTCGCCGCGGGCACGATCGCCGCGGGCTTCGGCTCCGGAGCCGCGTTGTTTGTGCCGTTCATCGCCAGTCTGGTTAACAAGGGCGACTATCGTTCCGCGTTTCTCATTACCGGCATCGGGCAGGGCCTGGTGATCATTCTCGCCGCGCAGTTCCTGCGCAGCCCCGGTCCGGGCGTTGTGCTGCCCGCTCCCCGAAAAGTCGTCAATAGCCTGGTTGGGCATAAGCATGGAGCCAATTTCAATTCGGCCGAAATGCTGCGCACCCCGCACTTTTACATGATGTTCGCCATGGCGCTGATGATGGGGATCGGCGGCCTGATGGCAACGGCTCAAGTGGCCCCGATGGCGAAAACGCTGAAGATGAGCGCCGCCACGCTGACGCTGGCGCTGACGATCAACCCGCTCGCCAACGGCGGCGCGCGTCTCTTCTGGGGCTGGGTTTCGGACCACGTCGGCCGCGAGAATACGATGGTGGTCGCATTTCTGCTACAGGCGGTAGCGCTACTTGGCGTGGTGATGGTGGGGGGCAGTTCTCCGGCTATGTTCGTCCTGACTCTCGCGCTCGTCTACTTTACCTGGGGCGAAATTTACTCACTCTTCCCGTCCGCCAGCGCGGATTACTTCGGATCCAGATTCGCCAGCTCGAATTACGCCTTCATCTACGCCGCGAAGGGTGCGGCGTCCATCGTGGGCGGAGGCCTCGCTGCAACGCTGTTTGAAAAGACCGGGTCGTGGGACTACGGCTTTTATGCGTGCGCAGTACTCGCGCTGATCGCCGCGTGCCTTGCGGTCGTGCTGCGGAAAATGCCGCGCCCCGTGAAGGAAGAGGCGACCAGCCCGGCCCTTGCGGCCAGCGGCAGCCCCGTTTAAGAAGAGACTTTTAAGTGGCCCACCCTATTTGAGGCCAAACAACTCGCGAACCGCGCTTACCAGGTCTGCGGCGGAGGTTGAAACGGTGGCGTCATCATCGGGCGGAAAGAGATCATCGCGATCGACGCTGGGATGCCCGCTGATGGCGGCAAGCGGCCGGGGCTACCATGAGGTCGGTACTTCGAATGCGGGATGGGCGGTGCGGAACAACCTGAGCGCCTCTTGGCGAAGATGGTCCAGCTCGCGCGCCGCCTCATGCGGCATGAAATAGACGGGGCAATCGGGATTGTTGCATTGGCAATGACGAACGATGCCGCTCCGGGTTAACTCATCAAATCTCGCACGTAGCTGCGCAAGGGTTTTTTCGACGGCCTGAACCTTTCTACGCAAGGTTTCGTCCTTTAGCTGTTGACGAGAAGGAATCCGGGCTATCATGTGACCGTCACGGGTTTTCCAGATCCCTGTTCCCAATGCCTGGATCGTATCGGTAATTGCCTGTTTGAAATCGGGAAGGCTGCTCTCCGCATGGATTGGCGTATAAAAAGCAGGGCGATCAAACAGTTTTGCCATTAAAGCAAGAGCGTCATCGTCGCTGATGGGACTGTCTGCCTGGGCAAATGTAATCAGGTCGGGCGCCGCATCGGGAAACGTCTCGCCCTCGATAAATCGCTTCAACAGCGACTCGGCGCCGCATCGTAGAAATTCTTCAAACTCGACGCCAGACCAAATGTCGCAGCGGCTGACGCCGCTCGACATCACGTATTCCTTGATCTTGCCGCGCATTGCCGCGGAGACCTTGGACCGTGTCACCACGCGAAACCACTTGGGCACGCCATTGCCTGCCTTCAAAACCTTGGAAATATCTCCCGAAACCTTGGCAAACGTCAGATTGCCGCGATTCACACATTGCACACAGACAGACTCGCCCGCTCCCGTGCCGTCATCCCGAACGCCCCAGATATCGCGTCCGAGATCGCTTCCGCTCTGGCCGTACCATTCGAGCGATTGCCATTTTTCGGCGCGGGCAAGGTATGCAAACACAAGACGCTCGAACTGGAGACCGTCGAAATCCTCGAAATGAATCGGCTGTACGTACTTGGCAGGCTGACGCATATCTTTTGTTTTGGCACGCTTCTGGCCATGGCGGCAAACACTTCCACACGCTACGCCCCGTAATGGAATATGAAATCGTCAGAGCTGTGTCGGGATCGAAATGATGCGACAGCAAGAGGATTGGCGAAAATCTCCTTCATACGCTTACTGGCCGAACAATGCGGCGATCTCGCGGTTACCATGCACGACGTGGAGAATCAACACGGCGTCATCTTCCACGATGCGGTGAATGATAACGTAGTCGCCAACTGTGAAGCTGCGCAAGCCGGGATGCAGATCTTCGTCCCGCCTTCGCCCGATGTACGGATTTCGGGCCAGTAACCAAAAACGCTCCACGATACTCTCCACCACACGGGTGGCGACATCGAGGCTCCCGCTCTCGCGAGCGATGTGAATCCAGATGCCGTCAAGCTCGGCTTCCGCCTCGGGCGAAAGACGAAATTCGCCCATTAGCGGGATTTCTGCTCGGCGGTAAGTCGGGCCACGCCACGGCGCTTTATATCGGCGGCAAGCTGGGTGACTTCTTCGTGCGTCGTAATTCTGCGGCCCTCGCCGCGCGCCAGAGATGCTTCCGACTGGTCAACCGCCGCAAGGATTTCCAGCCGCCGCCGCTCGCGATCTTCCCAAAGCGACATAGCTTCCTGCAGCGCATCTTCCGTGCGGTGAAGCCGGCCCGTCTGAATGGCCCGGCGGATGAACGCCTCCTGGTCCGGGGTCAAATGTACTTCCATACGCCTTTAAGCATACGCCTTCTCCGTTTGGCTTCACCTGGCCGCCGACCGGTACCCGAAGTCGCTTAGAATTGCACGGCCTTTGCCGTGAAGGATGAAATCGGCGAATTTCGCGGCCTCGGCCTTATGCGTCGACGTGCCGATCACACCGAGTTCCTGCGTGATGGGGCGATGCAGTTTTTCATCGATGCGGATTACTTTTCCGCGCTCTTTCAGGACAAGGGAATATGCGGTGAAGACGGCATCGGCGTTCCCGCTTTCGCCATATTGTTTCGCCATGTTGATGTTGTCGGAGTAGACAATTTTGGCGCCTACCTTGTCCAGAATTCCGGCATGGCGCAAGGTTTCCATGGCGGCGGCTCCGTAGGGGGCAAGTTCCGGCTTTGCGACGGCGATCACGCGCACCTGAGGCGAAGCGAGATCCTCAATCCTATCGAGCGGGATGGCAGGCGAAGGAACCCACAAGGCAAGAACGCCATCGGCATAGGGGACGCCGCTGCCGGAGACGAGCAGACCCTTCCGGTCCAATTCCTGGACGTGTTCCGCGTCGGCGGCCAGGAACGCGTCGAAGGGTGCGCCGTTCTCAATCTGCTGCGTCAGTTGAGCGGTCGATCCGAAACTGAATACCGCATGAATCCCGGTTTCCGTTTCGAACCGCGCTCCCAGGACCTTTGCGACTTCGGTCAGGTTCGATGCGGCCGCGACTAACAGGTGCGGTTTGGCTGTTTGCTGCGGGAATGCGAGTGTGGCGACAAACACTAAACTCGTGACCTGTTTAAAAGTCATCGCCATCTATACATAATACTATGTTTACGCAAAA
>JBEKTF010000046.1:0-57147 GCA_049516355.1 Bryobacteraceae bacterium
TCTACAAGTGGCTGGCCACCTGGAACGGTGAACCCACCCCGTTTGTCTGGAAGGCCTCGGCCGACGTCATTCTCGACAAGGTCCGGCGTTGTAAAGAATTATCTGAGACAGGAGACTAGATGACCGCTTCGGGGATAAGAGATCGCAGAAGTCGTCCGAGGGGGCGCACTGACCGCGGCAGGTTCGATTGGACAGCATTGTTCAGAAAAAGACCGCTGGCCGACATCGTTTTGGCCCGCTGTTCCGCCACCGGCTTCTCCGGCGTCACAAATGCCGACGCGCTCAGCGCGAGAACTGCGATCAATATTCAAATAGGCATTAAGAGCCTGCCTCGAAGTCGGTCTACTTTTGCTGGATCGACCGCAGGTATTCGGTCACGTTGTGTTCCCGCACCGCGATAATCCATCACATCCCGCTGCTTCACGGAAGTCTCCCTGGTTCGGCATTTCGCGGGAGCCGATCGGGTCAGCGAGTGGCGTTACTATGGATTCGACGAATCGTTCTATCTGTATCAGGACTTTCGCGCACAAATGGTTACCGCGGGGGTGAGGATTTTGAGATGACCAGAACGCTCGTGGTTCTTTTGGTTCTTTCGGCAGCGGCGCATGCGGCCGCCCCAGCCGCGGATTCCGCGCGCGGTGCCCAGGTGTTTCAAGCGCAGCACTGTATCGAGTGCCATGCGCTGAACGGGGTTGGCGCGACGATCGGGCCGGATCTGGGCCGCATAGTAGATCGCGGGTTTACTCCGGACATGCTCGCGGGCACCATGTGGAACCACGCTCCCGCGATGTGGAACGCGATGACCGGGCGCAACATTCAGGTGGCGCCGATGGATGAGCAGGCGGCCGCGGATCTCTTCGCGTTCTTCTATTCGACGCGCTTCTTCGAGGAACCGGGAGACGCGGGCCGCGGCAAGCAGCTCTTCAACTCACTCTCCTGCTCCGGTTGCCACGGAATTACGGAATCGAAAGTGGCGGCGGCGAAACCAGTGAGCCAGTGGACGTCGTCGGGCGATCCGATCGCGATGATCGAAGTCATGTGGAATCACGCGGCGAACATGCGCGACGAGATGGCGCGGCAGAAGATCAAATGGCCGCGGCTCTCCGGCCAGGACGTTTCCGATGTGCTGGTCTACGTGCGAGGTCTGCCTTCGGGCTCAAAGAGCAGCGGCGTCTTCCAGACGACCTCGGACGCCGACGCGCAGGCTTTGTTCACTCAAAAGAGCTGCATCGTGTGTCATAACTTGGCGGATCAGTTCCTGGCGAAGAACCTCCGTGGACAAACTCTGACCGATTTCGCGGCGGACATGTGGAACCATGGGCCGATCATGCGCTCGGTTCCAGCACAGTTCGAGCCTGGCGAGATGAGAAAAATCGTGAGTTTCATCTGGTCGCAACGCTATCTCGAAAACAAGGGCAATCTCGAAAGAGGAAAGAAGGTTTTTGCGGCAAAAAAGTGCGCTGCCTGTCATAACTACCCGGCCAGCGGCGCGCCCCCGCTCACGTCTCGCGATCGGAATTACTCCGGTATCACGATGGTGTCGGTTCTCTGGGGGCATGGTCCCGCGATGCAGGGCCGCATGCAGGCGAAGCAGATCTCCTGGCCCCGCTTCGATACGCGCGAGATGTCCGATCTCATCGCTTATCTGAATGTCAGGGATGCGAGCGATTTCCGATAACGCGAGCGGTGGACCGCTGCCTAAAGTTGCCGTACATCCGTCGTTACATCAACTCCGGTCGGCTTCCGATATCTGTTCTTAACGCCGTCGCTTACTTCTGGTGGCCCTCGACCAGTTCCTTGTTGTTCTCCTCGCAGACGTGCTCCATAAGTTCCTGGCCGGGCTTCATGAGTGCGAACACTCTTTTGTTCTTGAAGGGTCTGGTGAAGATCCTGGGGTCTTCAACTGTGATTTCATAGCCCAGATGCTGCGCGTCCAGCCGGTTGAAGCGTTCCACAATATGCAAAGCTTCGCTGTGAGGATGCTCTTCGGTGTCGATCCAGGTCCGATCGTTGAAACCGATGGTATCGACCACCAGCGTATCTCCGTCCCATTTGCCGACCGAGTTCCCGAACCAGTTGGAGTCAAGATTCCTGGGGTGCTCGCGCCCGTCGGTGGGAATCACGTGAAAAGCCCCGAAGTTCTCGAAGAGCACAGCCATTTTGGAGGCGTTATGTACGATTTCGGTCGGTAACGTCGTACCCCAGGAGCGCACGTACCCCTCCGGCAGACAATGGACGCCCGGGTCGAAATTGTTGATGTCCTCCTCGCGCCGGTTGTACTTCGCGAGCCCGGCGGGCGTGAAGGGCAGCGGTCCAGCTCCCTCCGACTTGCACCCGATGGTGCCACTGCCGCACGCGGGTCCGGGGTAGTCCTTGCTCATGTCCTCCACGCGGGGCTTGTCCCAAACTCCGCTCATGTCCGGCTTGCCATTCTGCAAGCGCGGGATTGCCGATGGAACTCCGCCAGACTTCGTTTGCCCGGCCGCGGGAAAGGACGCAACGAACACAATGCCTGCTGATATTGCAGCGGCGGCGATCAAATTCAAGAAACGGATTCTCACGTATACTTCCCTCCTCGTACTGCCGCCAGCCTACCGCCTCGCCTGCCGGCCTCGGATAGTTGAGCTTTCCCGGATTTTTAACAGTTTACATCCCACGGTGTGCTCATTTTTCTGAAAGTTGGCCGGAAGAAAGTTGGCCGGAAGAATGGGACTGCGGATGCCGTGGTCCGAATCATGTTCGGTTTTGCCGAGGCAGCAGCAGCAGAGAACGGCTATTCTAAGGAAACGAAGGAGACCCCATGACGCCTCTCGTCATCGCGTTATTGATGCTTCCCTTGGTTCAGGTGCTGGCCCACGCCCAGGCGACTGGCGGCTCGGACTTTCAGGCGGGGAAGGCGACTTGGGAAGCTTTTGAGAACGATTGCAAATTTTGCCACGGTTTCCGTGGCGAGGGTGGATTCGCCAAGCCTTTGGCGGGCCATCAACTGACCCCCGCGCAGTTCTTGCGGGCGGTTCGCCAGGGCTCGGGAGTCATGCCAGCCTTTGTGCCCGACAAGAATCTTAACGATCAGCAACTCGGTCAGGTGTCCGCTTATCTCGCGAGCCTGCCAAAGCCTGCCCAACCTTCAACCACGTGGCAAACCGGGATTCCGCCTCTCGCCACGGAAAATCAAAAACTCGCGATTTCCACTGGTTGCGGGCAATGCCACGGCGCAACCATGTCAAATCCGCGCAGAACCGCGGGCGGCGCAGGCGCGGACTATGAATGGTTCAAGAAGGAAGTGTGGGAGCACACCTCAGCGCCGGGCCATGTCAACTCACGTCATCTTCGAATGGGCAATTATTCCCAACAGCAAATCCCCGAGGCCAAGCTGAGGCAGCTATGGCAATTCTTCGGCGTCGAGCAGGGGCTTCGTGTTCCCGTCAATGCGCAGATCAGCGCCGGAGTTCCTTCGGCGGAGGGCGTCACCTACACAGTTACGCTCAGCAATGGCGGCACGCCCGGCAAGGGTCTTACGGCGGAGTACCTAACCATCACGCTTCCGTTGCCTACCGGAGTAGTTCCGCAGCAAGCAACGGTAGTGGTTACGAAGACAACCGGTGGCGGTTTCACCGGTATCCACCGCGAGCCCATCACGAACACGGAGGCTGCCGAGTGGGAAATCGCCAAGCTCGCGCCGGGCGAAAAACAAACCTATACCATGACGCTTTCGGGAAAGGGCGCGGACGCGGGAATTCCGCGTGGAATGGTGAAATGGGAGAGGCCCCGGCTCAACTCGGGCGGTACGGATCAAGTCGGCGTGTCCGTGCCGCGCCGTCCACAGTAGACAGATCCACTACCGGGAAACGGGCGGCAAGTTTAGGCGTGAGCTGGAGAAATATGAATGCGGGCAGAGTAGTTGAGCTACCGCAAGTCCGGGTGCGCGGAGGTTGTCCGTCGTAAGAGACCGCTTGCCGGGCTTGGACCAAACGTTCAAAACGGCGATCGGCTGGCTGGTTGGGTGGAAGTGGACGAGACCTACTGGGTGGTCCGGAGGAAGGCGTTGTAGGCAGGGAAGTTCAGGATAAGGTTTTGATTGTGATAGCGGCCCAGGCGGACGGAAGGGGAATCGGTCGAATTCGGATGCGGGTAATCCAACATCCCTCTGCAGCCAGCCTCCATCCTTTCATTGAAGATTGCATCGAGCCCGGCAGCACCGTGCACATCGACGGCTGGCAGGGCTATGCAGGATTGAAGAAGAAGGGATACGATCACGAGGTGACGCCGGTTCGGAAACGGCCCAGGGAAGTCTCTACTCTCATGCCTCGGGTACATCTGGTCGTCTCGCTCCTGAAGCGGTGGCTCGCCGGCACCCACGAAGGTGGGGTGTCACACGAGCACCTGCCGTACTACCTCGATGAGTTCACCTTTCGCTTTAACCCGGCGAAAATCCAAGAGCCGGGGGAAGCTGTTCTACCGTCTCGTGCAACAAGCCGTGGACACCGGCCCCACGACCTACGCCCACATCGCCAACCCATCACAATCTGTAGGGGCTACCTGAGTCAAGTGCATACCCAGCTTTGCGGATATCGCTTCGCTTCGGCTACTCAGTTGCCGGGCGCCGACATTTCATGTCCCCGCGAGATCCGGATTCATCTGGATTTCCCAGCTTTCAGTCCGCACATTCTCGCGTGTGGTGGAGCCAGGCTACAGAGCGCCGACGGAGCAATCACAAGTGAAACGGTGCGGAACCGGGATTTTTTCAAATTACGCTCAAGTCCACGGCCCAGGTCGAAAACCAGCGCTAACGTCGGTGAAAATAGCTGCTGCGTTCCAGCTTTACTTCATCACCAGCACCGGGCAAGGAGCGTAGTCGAGAACGCGCTGGGTTACTGAGCCGATGAGCACACGGCTCGTTCCGTGTCTCCCCGTATGTCCCATGACGATCAAGTCCGCGCTTAAGTCGTTGGCTGCGGCAATCACCTCTTCGAAAGGATTGCCTCTGCGTGTTTGGCACCCCACCGCCACGCTCTGGTGCTCAGCGTCCTTCCGGGCAAGCTCCAAATAGCGCCGGCCCTGTTCTTCCAGCTCCGCGTCCACTTCTTTTTGACTGTGCTTGCTGAAACGGGCAAGTTCATTCAGGACCAGTTTGTCGATCACATAGAGAACCGTCATCTTGCAGGCAGGGCAAAGCCCGATGATGCGCAGCGCCATTTTTACAGCTTGAAGAGACGGTTCCGATCCGTCAATAGGGACGAGGATGTGCCGGAATAACGGTTCCACTTCAGCGCCCCCGTTGTTCCTTCACGCGCTTTGTCCGCATGAAACTCTCGCGCTCCTGTTCGTCCAGAATAACCTGAATCCGTTGAATGGCCGACTGATATTTCGGAATTAATAAATTCTCGAGCGCATTGACGCGGCGCTGGGTTTGCTCCAGCTCCGCGGCCACCCTCCAGACGGAACCGCTGATCTCGGTCCACGAACCAAGTATCCGGCCCACTTCAATCCATCGGGTCCGAAGCTCATCGAAAACGGCGGCGATACCCGCGGGGCTGTAGGGAAACGGCAGCGGTTCGACCCGCATCGTGACCAGCGGCAGCGAGACTCCCATGACGCTGCGGACCTCGACCGCGTATTCGGTTTCCGCGGCCGGCGCGAGGCCCGCAAAACGCATTGCATCCATTCCCATCACCAGGCGCGCTTCCCGTTGCACCTGGTACGCCAGCGCGAAGCGTTCGCGAACCTCCCGCTCGGTGTGCTTCACCTCGCTGAACAGATCCCATAACTCTCGCAGGAGCGTTTCCCGTTTCCGCTCGAGAATGGCGTGACCCTGGACGGCTTGATCGAGCTCGCGGCGCAGGTCAAGAAGCACGGCTCGCGTCGGCGGCAGCTGATCGGGATCAATCATGGCTGATCCGTCCTTCGAGTTTTCCGGAATAATAGCGCCGGAGGTCTTCTTCGTTGATGCGCGTCAGCTCACTCGAGGGCAGCAGAGAGAGAATCTCCCACCCCGTATCCAGCGTTTCCACGATCGAGCGCGCCTGGCCGGCCCCCTGGGCCAGAAACCGCCGCTCGAATTCCCGGCCAAACTCCAGGTAGGCCCTGTCGACCGGCGTGAGTGCCGTCTCGCCGATAATCACCGAGATGGCCCGGATCTCCTGCACCCGGGCGTAGGAAGCGTAGAGTTGCCCCGCCCAACTCGGATGATCCGCGCGCGTATGGCGCTCGCCGATTCCGTTCTTCATGAGACGCGAGAGCGAGGGCAGAACGTCGATCGGCGGGTAGATTCCCTCCCGGTGCAATGCCCGGCTGAGAACAATCTGCCCCTCGGTAATGTAACCGGTCAAATCCGGCACCGGATGCGTGATGTCGTCGCCGGGCATCGTCAGGATCGGGATCTGCGTCACTGAGCCCGGCCGCCCCCGCACCCGCCCGCAGCGCTCGAAAATCTCCGCCAGATCGGAATAGAGATAGCCAGGATAAGCCTTGCGCCCCGGCACCTCGTTACGCCGCGACGAGATCTCCCGCAACGCCTCCGCGTAGTTTGTCAGATCGGTCATCAGCACCAGAACCTGGTACCCGTGCTCGAAGGCGAGGAACTCGGCCAGGCTCAGCGCGACGCGCGGCGTCACTAACCGTTCCAGCGGAGATTCGTCCGCCAGATTCAGGAATACGGCTGTTCGCGCCAGCAGCCCGGATTCTTCAAACCGCTGCTGGAAGTATGCGGCGGTGTCGTGCGAAACGCCCAGCGCCACAAATATCACCGCCAGCGTTTCGGACTCGTCGGCAATCCGCGCCTGCAAGGCGATCTGCGCCGCCAGTTCGTTGTGAGGAAGCCCCGCGCCGGAGAATATCGGCAGCTTTTGCCCCCGCACCACTGTGTTCATGCCGTCGATCGCGGAAATACCGGTCTCGATGAAATCCTGCGGATACGCGCGCGCGGTGGGATTCAACGGGGCGCCATGCATATCGACTCGATCTTCGGCCATCGGCGGCGGTAATCCGTCTCTCGGCCTCCCGAGCCCGTCGAAGACACGGCCCAGCATTTCGCGCGACACGCCGGTATGGAATGTCTCTCCGCAAAAGCGCAGCAGCAACTGGTGGGGCTGCAAACCAGCGGTTTCGCCCCATAGTTCGGCCACCACCAGATCTTCTCCGGTGGTGAGGACCTGTCCCAACCGCACGCCATCGTCCGCGTGCACCTCGATCAGTTCTCCGCACGCTGCCTTTCCATAGCCTTCGGCTACCACGAGCGGGCCTTCGATACGATCGGCGCCGACGTACTCGCGCATCAGATTTTCCTCTCCGCCGGAACCATCGCGTTCATACCCGCCTTCAGTTCTTCCAGCATGTGCGCGATCTGATCCACCTGGTCGTTGGGGACTGTTTCTTTGATCTGCACCAGGCGTCGAACGTCCAGGAGCTGACGTATTCGCGTCAACGGTGCTCCTGACTCGATTGCCTGCTGGCCGGATTGGTAAAGCTCAACGAAAAATCGCAGCAGCGCCACTTGCTTCGCCGGAACACAATAGGCATCCACGGGATGGAGTGCGTTCTGTTGCAGAAAACCTTCCTTCAGAAGTCTCGCCGCATCCAGTATCCAGCGTTGGCGATCCGGCAGGGCCTGCGCTCCCACCAATCGCACGAGTTGTTCCAGCCGCGAGGCCTGCTCGAGGATTTGCGCCGCTGCATCCCGCAGCGCCTGCCAGTCCGGCCCGGTTTCTTTTGCCCACCAGGGAGCGACCGCGGCCGAGTAGAGGCTATAGCTGGTCTGCCAGTTGATCGCGGGATAGTGGCGTGCATTCGCCAGAGTGCGGTCCAGCGCCCAAAAGGCCCGCGTGTATCGCTGGGTATGTTGTGTCACCGGCTCGGTGAAGTCCCCACCCGGAGGACTGACAGCGCCGACCATGCTGACCGATCCCTCCGTGCCTCCCAGCGTTCGCACGCGGCCGGCCCGTTCATAGAACGCTGCGATGCGGCTCGGCAGGTACGCGGGAAAACCTTCTTCGGCGGGCATCTCTTCCAGGCGCCCGGCGATCTCGCGCAAAGCTTCGGCCCAGCGGCTCGTCGAGTCGGCCATCAGCGCGACATCGTAGCCTTGATCGCGGAAATACTCGGCGATCGTCGTGGCCAGATAGATGCTGGCTTCGCGCGCTGCCACCGGCATGTTGGAAGTGTTGGCGATCAAAATCGTGCGTTCCATGAGCGGCCGTCCGCTCGATGGATCGATGAGCCGGGGAAATTCATCCAGCACTTCGGCCATTTCGTTGCCACGCTCACCGCAGCCCACATAGACAATCACGTCCGCGTCGCACCACTTGGCCAGCGCGTGTTGCAGAATCGTCTTGCCGGCGCCGAACGGTCCTGGCATCGCAGCCGTTCCGCCTTTGGCCAACGGCGCGAACGTGTCCAGCACGCGCTGTCCGGTTACCAGAGGGTCCGACGACTCCAGGCGTCCCTGGACCGGGCGCGCGGAGCGGATCGGCCATCGCTCGACCATGGTAATTGGATGCCGGTTCCCATCGGCGTCCTCGACGATCCCTATCGCGTGGTCTGCCGCGTAGTCGCCTTCTCGCGCGACATCGACTAGTTTTCCCTGCACCCCAAACGGGGTCAGGACGCGATGCTCGATCAGCGGAGTTTCCGGAACGATGCCCAACAAACTGCCTGGTTGCACAACAGCGCCGGGTTGCACCCGGGGCGTGAACTTCCAGGTTTTTGAAGGAAGGGCCTCAGCTTGCGACCCGCGCTGCAGGTAGATTCCCTGCCGGTCGCGCACCAACTCGAGAGGGCGTTGAAGTCCGTCGTAAGTGTTGGCCAGCAATCCCGGACCGAGTGTTACCGACAGCGGCGCCCCGGTTCCATACAGCGGCTCACCCGGCCGCAAGCCGTTCGTATCCTCATAAACCTGAATGGTGGCGATGTCGTGACCGAGTGCGATCACCTCACCGGCCAGACGGGCTTGGCCCACTTGAACCTGTTCAAGCACGCTGAGCCGGCCCGCAACCCGGGCTTTGACCACGGGGCCGCTGATCCAGGTCAAAGCGCCAATGCGCGCCGATGCGTCGCTCAAGGCGTCTCCCGTGACAGGACTTGGAACACTCGTTCCCGCAGAGCGGCTCGCGCCAGACCAAATTGGGTTGCAAATGTTGCGTCAAAGCGAATTCGCCCGCTGGTAGCCACCAGTCCTCCCCACGTCGCGGCAGGCTCTGGCGCGCGGTGGAACTGGATGCCGGCCTCTTTGGACCATTCGTCCAGAGCTTCTGTCGAGAGCAACTCATGTCCCACGGGATCGGCGGCGAGCACCAGCTCACTTACGCCCAGTTCGCGCGCGGCCCGCAGCGCGCAGCGCTTGAGGATGTCCCGGTAGCCGGGCTGTTTCACGAGATCGCGCAGTTTCTCCTCGGCAGCGCGCCAGATGCGGTCGATCGGCGCCTCCCGCAGCACAACGAAGCGGCGCTGCGCTTCCAGTTCAGCGCGCGCGGAATTTCTTCGGACCAGCGCGGCCAGCTCCCGCGCATCCGCCTCCACGGACTGCCGCCGGATCGATTCACCCTCTTGTTTGGCGCCTTCCAGGATGGCGGCTGCGCGGCGGCCCGCGTCTTCGGCGATCTCGACTGCCCGATGATGCGCGCGCCTGCTCACTTCCGCAGCCAGCGCTTCCGGATCTCCCAGGATTGCTGCCACTCAATGCTCCAGGCGGATGCCCAAAGCCCGCTCGATCCGCGTCTCGAGCGCCATGGATGGCTTCGAAGGACCTGGGCTTGGGATTTCCACCACCAAAGCGCCGGATTCGTCCATCGAGTCGGGCCGGGCTTCGGACCAGTTTTCGGTAAGGAGGATCAACGCTGTGCCCGGGTCGCCCATGGCCTTCCGGATGGCCTCGCGGGCCTGCTCGACGCTGGTCACGGCGTGTCCTTCGAGGCCGATCAGGCCCAAACCGAAGACTGCGTCTTCGTCCCCAATCACGACAATCCTTTGGCCTGGCATCAGCCTCTCAAAATGATGAAGGAAACGATCAATCCATAAATGACGATGCCTTCGGCCAGCCCCACAAATATCAGAGTCCGTCCGAGCAACTCAGGCTTCTCCGCGATCGCGCCGATCGCCGCCGCGCCCGCAATGCCCACGGCAATCCCCGATCCTATAGCGGCCAGTCCGGTGGCAATCGCCGCGCCAAGAAAACGATTCTGGCCGCCGGCAGCGGCTATGGCCGCCGAGGTCTCCTGGGCGTGGGCGGGTTGCGCCAGCACAAACAGCGCGAGCACCAGCAACAGCACGTTGAAACCTTCAAGCCCGAACACCCAAGCTCGCATGTCTTCCTCCCGTATGAAGGGAGAGGGGCACAAACGGCCGCCCTCCGCCCTGAAAAAATCGCCCGAAGAACTCGTAATACTCCAGCCGCAACGCCTGAATGCCGACAATGACGCCCTCGAAGCCGACCACCAGAACCGTGCCGAGGAGCATGACCAACCATCCCCAGCGTCCCCCAGAATAGCTCACCACCAGACTGGAAAGGCCCTCATGCGCCACCGCAAACGCTCCCAGCCGTATAAAGGAAAGGCTGTTGCTTGCATACCCGGTCACCGTTTCGAACAGTTCGAAGAAGCCGGTGACCAGCGCTTCGCCCATCGGCGCGGAGGGGCTGTGCCAGATCCAGTTGGCCATGGGCTCGTGAATCCACAGCAGCGCGCAGAGCACGGGAATCACCAGCAACACGCGAGCCGGCAGAATCCCGAAGCCGACGCCAAGGCCACCGCCCAGCAACGTCCAGTACAGAGCGATTCCAACCACTCCGTTCTTCTCCAGGAACAAGCGCGGCCAGTCCCTGGATCGCCAGGCATTCACCAGATTCATGGCAAAACCGATGTTCAGCAGCACCGCGCCGCCTGCAACGGCCGTAATCAGAATTGTCCAGATACCATCCAATGGCCGGAGCCAGGCCGCCCGCATGATCTGGTGGCCGAATGCCGCGCCGTACAGCAGACCGAACAACATTCCGCTCGCTCCCGCGGCTGCCACCAGAATCCCGAGTTGCAGCTTCCGATGGCGCAGCCACAAGCCTGTGAGGAGCAGCAGCAGACCGTGTCCCAGATCGCCGAACATCATTCCATACATAATCAGAAAGCTCACCGTGACGATGAGCGTGGGGTCCAGCTCGTTATAGGAAGAGATCCCGAAAGTCGTAACGAGCTCCTCGAAAGGCTGCAGCCATCGCGGGCTTCGCACAAGGGTGGGAACGCTCTGGCGATTGGGGTCGGCCTTGAGTACCTCGATCGCTACCGGATGGCCGGCCGCGCTTTCTACCGCCTTTCTGACCCGGTCTACGTCGGTGGCCGGTACCCATCCCGAAATCAGGAAGACTTCGCCGTGTCTGGGGAAACGCCGGATGGCTTCCGCGAGTCTTCCGTCGGCGGCCGCCTGTCGCCACAAGCTGTTGAGTTCCGGTGAAAGCTCCGAAGCCAGTTTCTGGCGTTCACGATCGAGGTCGTTGAGACGATCCTGAATCTCTCCTGCTTTGCGTTTCAGCGCTGCGAGTGCTTCCGCCGGCCGGCCCAGAGCTTCGGGCGGCAATGTGATGGGCTCGAAGAACGCGCTCTTCAGCGCCCTGTCGAGGATGGCGGCATTATCGGTCGAGCTGGCGGCGAGCACCAGCGCCTGGTCTTTCCGGCTTTGCAGTGGAATGAGAATGAACGGGATTTGAAACAGCGCCGCGGCGACGCGTGGAACGTTTCCGGCCGGCATGATGCCCACCATCACGGTTTGATACTGCAGCCCGCGCAGATCCTCGACAGGTACGTCGAGAGGAAGCAGCAGCTGGACCTGTGATTCACCGAGCTTCAGGCTTTGCAACTCCTGCCCGGTCTCTTTCAGACGCCGCTGCCAGGACTGAACCCGCACCTCCAAAGCCACCAGCCGTGCTTCGATCTCCCGCCAGTCTTGCGTTGGATGCAGATCGCCGTCCGCCTCCGTTTCAGCAACCGGACGGCAGCCAAGCTCGTTGCGCATTTCGCCGAGACGCAGCGAAAGACCGCTGTAGCGATTGGCCAGTTCGTTCCATTCGGGAGAAGCCGTCCAACCCTCGGGCACGGCATCTTCCAGATGCAATGCCTCCATGCGCGCGAGAGCGCCGGTCACCGCTTCCAGATCGGGCTCCAGCACGAAGAAGTTGGCCTCGATCATCGGCTCCGGCGCGAGCATGCTCATGCCGCTCTTACCAGCCGGCGTCCGATTTCCACGCCTGTCAATCCGGTTCGTTTCCCTTCCACGATCACGGTAAGATCGCGCACTTCCGCTTCGAGCAGCCAAAGATACGCCAGGACTCCGCGGAGCTGAAACATCGGCCGTCCGGTAGCAGCCCTTGCGTATCGGTAACGCTCTCGCTCCGCCTGGAGTTCGATTTCAGTCAGGCCTTCAACTTCGGAAAGCTCAGGCGAAATGCGGAAGCCCATCCGCTCGGCTTCCGTAGCGAGCGGCGAGCCCAACGCCACGCGCTGCACGGTGTCCAGGCCAGCCGCAAAAGCGTGATGCAAGGTGTAGTTGATGATTTCCTCCGGTGTCATCCGGCCATAGATTCGGTAGCGATAGGCCCAAAGCAGGTTTTGGACCGCAATCCAGCGTCCGAGGAACCGCCGCGCGTCAGCCGCTGCCTGGCCGCTTTGCGATTCGATAAGCCGAACGAGTTTTTGGAAATAAAACAAATCGACAGCGATTTCCAGATAGAACAACCGCTGCTCTTGTTGATAGCGCTCCATGGCGTGTTCCAGTGGCCGGGCAAAAGGCGATCCATGGATTTGATCGATGACAGATGAAAGCGATCCGGCTTCGACCAGCGCTTCCCACCGCCAGCGCGTCGCACGGAGCGGGATCAGCGATGCCAGCGCTCGTGATCGGTCTGTTCCGTAGTGCACGGCGCGAAGAACTGTCTTCAGATTTTCAATCTCGAAGCGCCGGTTATACCAGGCGACCAGCTCTCCGGCGGCGTGTGGAAGAAAACGGGCAAGCGCGCTTCCCGCATCGGCGACCTCGCCGCGGAGAATTCCGAGGCGTATCCGGCCATCGCGACCGATTATCGGGCCCAATTCCGCCGGTGTAGTGGCCTCAAGAAGGCGGGCCCAAGTCCCGCGGTCCAGCAGTCGGGAAAGTCTTGCTCGGATGTACCCTTGCGCTGCCGCGTAAGAAAAAAGGCTCAAATCAATCGCCTCTGGTCACCCAGTCGGCAACCATATCGACAGCTTGGGACGAATGTTCCGTCGCGCGGCGTTCGAATTCCCGAGCGTCAGCCTCCGCTTGCTGCAGCCGCTGTTTCATCTCTGTGGCAGCTTTGGACTCAGCTTCTTCCAACCTTGACCGCAACAGACCGGCCGCCTCCTGACGAATGGCCTCGACAGATTGCCTGGCTTGCTCGCGAGCTTGCGTGATGGTCTCCTGGGCGTGCTCTTCGGCCGCCTTCAGAATTTCCCGCGCTTGATCTTCGGCCTCGATCAGACGCTTGAGAGTGCCTTGTGCTGGCGATACCTCTGGCATTGATTCCACCCACTGCGCCGCAAGCTTCGGTGTGCCGCCTCCGGTTGGGCCCGCAGAACTCATGATAACGAGCTTGCCTCAGGACTCGCGAGTTATTTTGTCAACTCCCCGCGACCGCGCCTGAGCTACAACGAGGATTCAGTGTTTGGCTGTAATACGCCTTGCTGGAGCCCGTTGAGCTTACGGCTGAAACGATCGGCATGTGACTTTTTTGCCGATGGGTTTTCCGGCCAAAGCCTGTATCGAAAACCAGAAGTGGGAATTTACAGCGAACGGTCAACAGTGTCTTAACTGTTTGTCTCAGCCCAGGGGACCACCCCATTCTCTATTGTATTAACCAAGCTCGGAGTTTCGGATTTGCGTCCAGAATCGCCTGCAGCCAACTTCGCCTGTACCCTTTTCCAGGCAAAGGGATCTTCAGCTTCCTATGCCTTTGAGCCCAAGCGAGAAGCTGTTCTTCGATACGCTCTGAAGCCACAGCCGCAGAGTGCGCAGTGGTACTTCCGCTTCCGGGTGAAGAAAATTCTTAGGTGCTCGAAGAGGCCGGGGGATTTTCGAGCTGGAAGACGCCGGGATCTGCAAGTCGGACATGTCGGGCGCGACCTGTCCAGCACGGATTTGGCGGCTCTTGCTCCCATGGCTCTTCCAACAGGTTCACTTTGCCCTTGCAGTTTGTCGCATTCGGACACGATTCGTCTTTCTTCGCCCCCTGCGGCTTTCCTCAAGATTGCCGTCACATCCATGCGTACATGTCTATTTGATTCGGACGGGGGCTTGATTGCAACGGCTTCAGTACCAGAACGGGTTTCAGACCCCATGGCCGGGAGTTAGCTACCAGGATATCTATTACCGATTGTCTCGGGAGCGCGGTCCCTGAACTTCTGGACTGGGGTTTCACCCGCAGGCGACAAGCGCGCCGCGCCCACCCGAGTTGTTTGGAAGCGCCAGAAGGCGTAAGATAGTTTTCAGATCGGTTCGCAAGACTAGCGCGAAGCGCACTCTCCGAAAGATCCCCCATAGTAGATATCGTTCAGCTTCCGTTACTTAGTGGACGGAATGCGCGTCGCAGGCCAGATTCAAGCGGTTATATAGTTGGTTCCGACTGGCCGAAAGCGTCGTACACTGAAACCGATTTGTTCCGCGACGTGCTTAATCAGCAACGATTCCCGTTCTGTTCGGCGTGAGTTATCAAAAATTCCCGGACCCGTGGTATGTGGAGTATACTTGCGCAGGTACAGGCGGCGCAGCCTCCTCCCAAAACCAAAAAGTGAAAGGAACCATTTGATGCCGAAGTTTTTAGTCGAAGCGACCTATACAGCCGAGGGGCACAAAGGGCTGGCCAAGGATAAAGCCTCCGGCCGGAAGGCAGCGATCACGCAGGCTGTCAAGAAGCTGGGCGGGAAACTCGATGCCATGTATTTCTGCCTCGGCGAGAACGATGTCATTCTCATTGCGGACTTGCCGGATCATGTCAGCGCGGCCGCGCTGGGTTCCGCCGCGTGCGCCAGCGGAATGGCGCGCACCAAAACCACGGTTCTGCTGACGGTGCAGGAGGCGGATGAGGCGCTCTCCAAACCCGTAGCCTATCGGGCTCCGGGAGCCTAGCTCAACTGAAGAACGGTATCTGGAGAGTGCCGGAAAATTCTTTTCTTCAATCGGATATCAAGCGGGTGGTCGTCATCCGTCAGGTTCCAGAACGTATCTCGCCGTCTTGAGCAGCTCGAAGCGCGCGCCGCAGCAGCCAGGAAAGATCGTTCGTTCTCGGTGAGAATACATTTTAGTGGACCCGGACAAGGGACTACTTGTGCTCAAATCAGGTAAACCCACGAGGTTCATTCCAGCGACCCCAGAGGACGAAAAATGGTTCCGCCTCGTCAAGACGAAATCGGAAATAGAACCGATATTGGTGGATGCCGGACTCTCAGGCCTCCTTCAGCGCATCTAAAACCGTGCTTCAGCTCGAAGGATCTTTTCCCCGCGTGGCTTGGACGCCTTTCAGAATCGCAAGGCCCAGGAGTACGATGGCGCCCACCGCGATCCAATGTGGCGCTACGTGCAGAATGACCGCTCCATAGATTAGCCCGCCGATCGTATCAAGAAACCGACAATATAAATCCCGAATGACATAAAATTCTCCTTCGTAAACCCGGGCCCCGCGGAGTGGTTCGGACAGATCGCAAAACAAGCCTGGCCCGACACTCGTCATTAGCGCAGCAATTCAACATCCAACTCGTTCCCCTGATCTTTGTTCTTTCGGCGGCCCGGTCCGCAGCGTATCCGGCCCGGGGGTGAGATCATAGTCAGCGCACGGCCACAGGCGGATCGCGCGGCATCGCTCCAGACGTCAATAACAAGATGCTGGTCGTACGAACGTCGCAAAGCGGTGCTGACTTTCCATTTTCCTGAGCTTTTCTGACAATGCAGGTCAGGAGGACGCATGCCCGAACGCGTACTTGCCGCAACCACGATTGGTGCTTTTAAAACGGAGATCCGCGAGTATCCATTCCCGGAGATTCCGCCCGACGCCGGCATCCTAAAAATCGAAGCGGCAGGAGTCTGCGGCAGCGACTGGCAGGCGTATCAGGCGGATCGTCCCGCTCGCATCATGGGACACGAAAATGTCGGGCGCATCTATCGCCTCGGGCCGATTGCGGAGCGCCGCTGGGGCTTGCGCGAAGGCGATCGTGTAGCGCTCGAAGAGTATCTGCCGTGCGGCCATTGCAGCCTTTGCAGGTCGGGTGAATTTCGCTTGTGCGATCAAACGGAAGCGCGGCGCCAGGGCGCATTGCGCTACGGCACCACACCCGTATCCGAGAAGCCGGGCCTTTGGGGAGGCTACAGCCATTTTCAATATCTCCATCCGGATTCGGTCTTCCACAGAGTTCCGGAAGACGTGCCCGCCGAGCTTGCCGCGATGTGCCTGCCGATCGGCAATGGCATCCAATGGGCGTATCTCGATGGCCACGCTGGACCGGGGAAAACGATTCTCATCCAGGGACCGGGGCAGCAGGGTCTGGCATGTGTGATCGCGTCGAAAGCAGCGGGTGCGGACAGCGTAATTGTCAGCGGCCTGACCCGGGACAAAGATCGTCTCGAAATCGGGAAGGCTCTGGGCGCCGATGAAACCGTGGACGTCGAACAGGACAATCTCGACGCCCGCGTGCGAGCGGCCACGAATGGGAAAGGCGTCGACATTTCCATCGATACGGCCGGTGGCGCCGATACACTCGTCACGGCCATGCGGCTGACGCGGAAAAACGGCAGCGTGCTTTTTGCGGCGGCTCCCGCTGCTACACCGGTTGATTTTCAGATCAATAATTTGCTCGCCGGCAGGCTGACCCTTAAGCCTTGCCGGGGGCACAGCTACGAGTCCGTCGAATTGGCGTTGCGCTACATTGCCTCGGGGCGCTTCCCGCTGCAACGGATGGCGACGCATCGCTTCGGACTGGCGGATGTGGATCTGGCGGTACGGTCGGTCGGCGGGCGAGGCGCACCCGGAGCCATCCACGTTACGGTATTGCCATGGAGCTGAATCCCGCGCATATCGTGATCGTGACGGACCTCTCGGCAGAGACGCTACGCAGCATTATTGCGCATCTCGAAGTTTCCACCGACTTCGAACACCTGGTGTACCGCGAATCGGAACTCGACGCGATCTGGTCCATTGCGGGTTTTCTCCTTAACAGAGAATCGGATTCCACCCGGCGCGACAAAGTGCCGCATGACAAAGTGCTGCATATCAGGAGCGTCGCGCACCGGGCTCACGATCTGGTAGCGGCGCGGCTTCCTCGTGACGCCGCGGCCCTTTTGCGCGAACTGCTGTAAAGTAACGATTTAACAGATGCTCTCCAGAGAAGAAAATGAACTTCTGACGCAAACCAATCCGGGGACGCCCGCGGGCGAGTACTTCCGCCGGTACTGGTTGCCCGCGCTGCTTTCGAGCGAAGTGCCGTCTCCGGACTGTCCGCCGGTGCGCGTGCGGCTGCTGGGGGAAGATCTGATCGCGTTCCGGGACACGCACGGGCGCGTGGGCGTGATCGATGAATTCTGCCCGCATCGCCGCGCAAGTTTGTTCTGGGGCCGCAACGAAGAGTGCGGATTACGCTGCGTCTATCACGGCTGGAAATTCGACGTGCTCGGGACCTGCGTGGACATGCCGAACGAGCCGCCGGAGTATGGGTTCGAAAATAAAGTCCGCACGGTCGCGTACCCTGCACAGGAATATGGCGGATTGATCTGGGTCTACATGGGTCCGCCGGATCAGGTCCCCGAGCTTCCGAAGCTGGAATGGGCGCGGGTGCCTGAAGCGCACAGGTACATCTCGAAGCGCTTTCAGGAGACAAACTATCTGCAAGCCATCGAGGGTGGCATCGACTCCAGTCATTCCAATTTTTTGCATGCCACCGTGGATGCGTTCCGCGTGACCGATGAATACGTGGAGAAAGTGAAGAACAGCTCGAATCTGCGCGCAAAGTATCACCTGATGGACAAAGCGCCGCGCTTCACCGTAAAGAAGACGGATTACGGGCTGGTGATCGCGGTGCGCCGCAACGCCGAACCGGAGACGTATTACTGGCGGCTGACGCAGTTCCTTCTTCCAGGCCACACGATGATCCCCTATCAGAAGGGCCACTCGATCCACGGCCACTGCTGGGTCCCAAGGGACGACCAGACCTGCTGGGTCTGGACGATGAGTTGGAATCCTGACGGTCCTCTTTCACAGGACGATCGCGATGCCATTGCTAATGAGACATTCGTTCACGCCAGGGTGGAACCCGCCACGTTCCGGCCCCTGCGCAACAAATACAACAACTACATGATCGATCGCGACCAGCAGCGAACGGCCACCATGACCGGAATACACGGGTTCGCCGCACAGGATCAGGCGCTGCAGGAGAGTATGGGTTCGATTGTGGATCGCACGCGAGAGCGGCTGGGAACCAGTGACACGGCGATCATCGCCTTGCGCCGGTTGTTGCTGCAGGAAATCCGCGCACTGCAGTCGGGGGAACCGCCCGAAGCGGCCCATCGGGGCGACGTGTACTGGGTGCGTTCGTGCTCGCTGCTTTTGAATCGCGGCGTCGAATTCGATGCAGGCGCCCGCGAATTGATGAAAGCCGAGGTTTAGAGTGAGCCTGCCGGTGAACCCTCAGGAATCCGCGTTGCGGGCGGAGATGGTGAAGGCGTGCAGAGTACTCCTGGCCGCGAAAGCCGTGGGCGACGGCCTCGGCGGTCATCTCAGCGTCAGACTTGACGAAGAACGAATCCTCATCAAGCCGCGGCCCGTAAGCTGGGTCGGACTCAATCCCGGGGATCTCATCGTCATCGATTTCCATGGCGTAAGAGTCGATCAGCCCGGAAAGCCAAGCGGCGTGCGGGAGTGGCCGATCCATGCGCGGATCTATGCGGCACGGCCCGATTTGCGCTGCGTGTTGCATTCCCACCCCGCGGCCTCGACTTTGATGGGCGCGCTCGGCATTGCCGTGGAACCGATTGATCAGGACTGCGCCGCATTAACGGACCGGCTGCCGGTACTGGACAATGGTGCGGTCAGCATTTCGACGCCGGCGCTGGGCGACGACGTCGCCTGTTCGCTCGGTGCGATGGGAGCCGTATTGCTGAAGAATCATGGCAGCGTCATTGCGGGCGCGGGAATCGCGGATGTGTGCGTGGGGGCTCATAAGCTGGAAAAAGTTGCGGAGACGATGCTTCGGGCGGCATCGCTCGCAAGTCTGCCACTGATGTCCGCCGAAAGGAAGATATCGATTCTGGCCGCGAGAAAAGGGGTGGAGAGCCCCGGCATGAATCAGGAACGTTGGCGGATGCTGCAGGACCACTACCTGTTGTTGGAGCACAGCGATGGCTGACCAGATGACCGCCATAGCTCCGCAAATATCCCCCTCCGTTGCGCAAGCGAGGCGGCTGACGACTCCGAGTCCGTGGAAGGTGGTACCCACTGTCGCCATACCGATTGCGCTCTGGTTTCTTCCCCTTCATCTCGACCCGAAGGCGCAGCACGCAATCGCCATCTCGCTATTCATGATCCTGGCCTGGGCAACCGAACTCATGGACCACGGTCTCACCGGACTGATCGGGTGCTATCTTTTCTGGGCTCTCGGAGTGGTGAAGTTCGATGTGGCCTTCAGCGGATTCGCGGACGATACTCCGTGGTTCCTGATGGGCGCGATTCTGTTCGGCACCATGGCGAGCAAGTCGGGTTTGGCCAGGCGCCTCGCGTATCTGGTGGCGATTCGAGTCGGAACCAGCTATTCACGATTGCTTCTCGGCCTGATTATCTCGGATTTTCTCCTGACTCCTCTGGTGCCATCGGGAATGGCGCGCGTAACGATCATGGCGGCGGTCGCGTCGGGACTGATCGGCGTCTTTGGACTGGGCCGGGGCAGCAACGTCGGCCGGGGCATGTTCCTGATCCTGACCTACACTGCTGGTGTGTTCGACAAGTCGATCATCGCCGGTGCGTCGGCGATCACGGGCCGCGGGATCATCGAGAGCGCCGGGCACGTGCAGGTCCTCTGGAGCCAGTGGCTCGTGGCTTATCTGCCTTCGGACATCATTACGATTCTTGCGGCATGGCGGCTCACGTTGTGGCTTTACCCTCCGGAAGTGGCTGCGCTTCCCGGAGGAATCGAGCATCTGAAAGAAGAACTGCGCAAGGCTGGTCCATGGACGGCGCTTGAGAAAAAATCGCTGGCGCTGATGTTGATGGCTGTCGGGTTCTGGGCCACCGATTTTCTGCACCATATTCCATCTTCGATGATCGGTCTGGGGATTGGACTGTTGGGCATACTGCCGTTTGTCGGCATCCTCGGCATTGAAGATGTGAAGAATCTGAACTTCCTGCAGTTATTCTTTGTCGCCGCCGCCGTGGGCATGGGGAAGGTGCTGAGCGTATCGCATGGTTTGGCGGTCCTCACGAACATCGTCTTCGGATGGCTCGACCCGTTGTTGACGACGCCGTTTTTATCCACCTTTGCGCTGTACTGGACCGGATTTGTGTACCACCTGTTTTTGGCCAGCGAAATTTCGATGCTGGGCACGTCGATGCCTCTGCTCATGCAGTTTGCCACCACACATGGGATGAGCGCGCTCAAGCTGGGAATGTTGTGGGTATTTTCGTCCGGCGGCAAGATTTTTGTGTATCAATCCGGCGTGCTGGTAATCGGGTATGCCTACGGCTACTTCCGCGCGAAGGACATTCTGCGGCTCGGACTTTTGATGAGCCTGGTGGACTCGCTGCTGCTGCTGATCGTAGTCCCGTTCTATTGGCCTCTGATCGGGATCCGGTAGTCGCTCAATCCGCGGTGGTCGGGTCGAGGGCCACGCACCCGAAGGTGAGAGAACTCAAGTTTCTGATGTTCAGAGTGGCCAGCCCTCTGAAAATCCCGAGTCGGTTCGCACTCCGTGCTGATCCATTTCGTGAACCCGGAAAAGCGAGTGGCCCGCACGCTCCTGATGGAAAACGGCAAGCCAGTCCGGACGAACGTCGAAAGGGGACCGGACAATATCCGCCGGGACTGATCTCGAACGCTACCGATAACGGTCCATATCGCTCCAGGCAGATAGCCTTCGGTTAGCCCGTGATCCGACCACAATCGAGAAACCCGAAAATCTGATTCACCAAAAGGCTACTGGGTGCCATTGCGCGTTCTGCGATATGATGAGCGGCTGCAATCGTATCCGTAGAGAGGGGAAAAAATGCACAGACGGAACTCCTTTGACTTTTTAGTCTTAAGCCTTCTGAGTTTGAGCGCGGCCCATTTGGCGGCACAGAATGTGGCGATCACGAATGCCCGCGTGATTGTGGGTAGCGGCGTGGTGATCAATTCGGGCACAGTGATCGTGCGGGCGGGAAAGATTGTTTCCGTCTCCGCGGGCGCAGCGAATACGGACGGGCTGCAGGTGATCGACGCCAAAGGCATGACGGCGATGGCGGGATTTATCGATGGCCACCGGCATGTGAATACGGGACCGAATGAAAAGGTCCAGATGCAGCAGTTGCTGGAAGCGGGATATACGACGATTCTGTCGGGAGGCGGGCCGTCGGAAGGCAATATCACGCTGCGGGACCACATCGACAAAGGCCTGATCAATGGGCCGCGCATTATTCCGTCGGGATCAATCCAGCAGGCCAGGACGCCCGAGGATGGGCGGGCCGCGGTGAGGAAAATGGCCGCGCTCGGGATCAAGTTTACCGGCGAGATGCGCCTCACGCCGAAGCCGGGTCCGACGACACAGGAGATGGAAATACTGCGGGCAGTCGTGGACGAGGCGAAGAAAGCGGGCGTGCTGGTGCAGGTGCATGCGGTGAGTCCACAAGCGATGCTGGCGGCTGTGGATGCGGGCGTTCCGCTGCTGGTGCATTCGCCGAACGACGGATGGCTAACCCTGGAGGACGGGCAGAGGCTGGTGGCAGCGGGGGTGAAGCAGCTTTCGACTACCGGGTTTGGAGTGCCGGTCTTTGGCGTCTTTGCGAATGACAACAAGCCACGATTCCGGGATGGGCAGCCGTGGCCGGACGCGATTATCGAAGGCGAAGGACGCGGGCGGGAAGCGGGGTACAAGGTGGTGAACGGACGGACGTCGTGGGATGCGGGCGTGGTTTACGGGTATGGCACGGACACCAACTACGATCCGAAGGCCGGGCTGGAACATGAGCTGAAAACCTTGAACCTGATGTTCTCGATGCAGGACATCATCAAGCTGATGGGGCCGAATACCGCGTCCTACATCCAGATGGGGGATCAGGTGGGCACGCTCGAGGCGGGCAAACTGGCGGACATCATTCTTCTGGATGGCAATCCGCTCGACGGTTATTGGAACATGCTCAACACGAAGGTGGTGCTCAAGAGCGGCGTCGTGGTGGTGGATAAAAGATAGTTCTCGCCGCAGCAACGCGCGGCCACTTGCGATTCGTGACGCCTTGTCTCTGCATGAAATAGCTTCCGATATTTGCGGATATCGCCTCCGCACCAGGTGGTAGATCGCAGCCGCGAACGTGAATATCCAGCCTGTCCGTTCCGGCTCCGGGAACCACGTCTGCTAATTGGGCGGAAAGCAATTTCACTGGCCGGGCTGTATTCCGACGCATGATGGTCAAGAGCCGGATCGTGACAGGCCGGACAACGGAGAGCAAAATGCCATATCTGACAAATTTGTGTTTCCGGGCTGCAAAATATGCGCGATTCTCCTTGAGGGCAGCCTCTGCACTCGGGGCGTCGAGTGCGCGCGATGGTTGGTCACAGCGGCGCGAGTTCGACCTGCCGCAGGCTTTGATTAAACTTAACTAACTCGCCGAAGCGGCTGCATTGCTCAATTGGTTGCTGGCGGCACCCCAGATGCCACTAATGCTCGCGCCCGCGTTGACAAAGATTGCAGCCGACGCCAATGCTACGAAGGCCATCAGTAGCGTGTACTCGATGAGGTCTTGACCCTGTTCGTCCTTGAGAAAACGTTGCAAGTGATTCATATATGGATAGTGTAAGGCGGAAATTAAAAAAAATAGATTAACTATGGTTGCAATCCGGTTTAAACGAAAGCCGGCCCGACCCCCGAGCTGAGGTCACCGGTGGCGGCGCCGATCCTGCGCCCGGGTCGGCGGGAAGGCAACAGAGGCGCAAGCGGGTGCAGGTTGCCGTGTTTCCTGACAGGGCCGTCAGAAATGCGAGTGTACAGCGCGTGGACTATTGGCGGACCGCGCATCGACAATCTCCGCCCGAAACAGGGTCTGCCGACAATGCAATAACGGTCTATTCCATCCTAATCACGAAAAAAAACAAATTACCGGGAAGATTATTGCTCGCTGATTTCCAAAAATTAGTCGAATACTTTGCTTATCCGCCGATACGGAATAGGTGAAGATTTACCTCGGACGCCAGCCGATCCTCGACCGGAAGCTTAACGTCGCAGGATACGAACTTCTCTTTCGTTCGAGTCGGGCCAATTTCTGTGATTTGTCGGACGACGTCTTGGCCACGTCCCAGGTGATCGTGAACGCAGTCCTGGGCGTGGGGCTGGAGCGATTGCTCGGGGGCAAACGGGCTTTCATCAAGTTTGATCGGACACTCCTTCTCGGAGACTGGACGACTTTGTTGCCCCCCGAAAAGTCCGTCATAGAGATTCTCGAAACAGTCACCCCCGATCAGGAGGTCCTGGCTGCTTGCCACAGACTTCGGCGGCAAGGCTACGCGCTCGCTCTCGACGAGTGTCTGGACGATGAACGGACAACGGCATTTGCACCCTGCGTGGACATTCTGAAAGTCGATTTTCTGCAAACCTCTTCAGCCGACCAGGAGAAGCTTGCGCGCCGCTACCAGAAACTGAAGATCGGGATGGTAGCCGGGAAAATCGAGACTGAGCCGGAATTTCAGAGGGCGCTTCAGCTGGGTTACGACTATTTCCAGGGATACTTTTTGGCCCACCCCACGATTCTGCAGCTTGCGCGCATTCCTGTGTCCCAGATGCGCGCCCTGCGTCTGATGAAACTGATCCAGAGGGAGGAACTGGATTACCCGGCGTTAGAGGAACTGATACGGCAGGATGTCTCGTTAACGCATTCGCTGTTGACGTATGTCAACTCAGGGGCTTTCCAATGGGCCGATCGTGTGAGATCCATTCGCCGTGGCCTTGTATTACTGGGCGCGGGTGAGATTCGCAAGTGGGGCTGGATGGCAAGTCTGTCCAGTCTGGGCGGGAGACGTCCGGCGGTGCTGATAGCTCAAGTGCTGATGCGGGGCCGCTTCTGCGAAGCGATCGCGTGTTCCGCGAAGCTGCCGCTGGGCGAATCTGACCCCTTCCTGCTTGGCATGTTGTCGCTGCTGGATGCACTCCTCGAAAGACCACTGCAGGGCATCCACGACGATCTCAATATTGGCCGAAATATTCAGAGTGCGCTCCTCGAAACCGCGGGTGAAGTGGATCCTCTCTCCCTCATCTTACGAATCGTAAAATCTTACGAGGTTGGCGATTGGGATGATGTGGAAGCGGCAGCGCGAGTCATCGGCCTGTCAGCTGGCGATCTGACCGCCTGCTACCTGGAGTCACTCACCTGGGTGGACGCCGTATCCTCGTCTGCTGACCAGAAGCGGCGCTCGATACGCTTACCAGTCCCAATCGACTTCCCGCGTCAGCCGGAAATTCGTTATGTAACACAACATTGAAGATCGCCAGATGTCACTTTCCGGGAGCACTCGTCGGCCAATGACGCCTCACTCCTTTCAAGTAAGGACTGGCCGAGGCGAATTGACCGCACCGGACGGATCATGAAACGCATTGTGTCGCTGCGGGTTGAAGGCGCAAGCCGCGGGAGCTGGTGCTCACATCTCATTGAGGAACGAAGCGGTAAGCCGCCAGCCAGCGTCTCTGACAACGCCAAGGTTGACTTTAAGCGCAAGATCCCTGCAGCGCGTGCGGCAGCGTACGTCTCGGCTGCCTCGCGAGGGATGCGCCGGCGATCCGGCGCGCGGAATTCGCAATCGCATTCACGACATCGGAATTTTCTTTTGTTCGTAAGAAACATCATGATTGGCTCAAATCCGGTCGGCTCAGCGCGCCGCCGTAAAACAAAAGAGGCGCATGCCGATTGGTTGCAAGATCATCCCGCGCTGATCAAATTCACTACGGGCCTGGCCCGCGTGCGTGGGAAACTTGTGGCGTGACGGATTTAGCTTGCACGGCGCGCGCCTCGCAGACGAGGCTATCGCTCGACAAAAAGAAAATCGGCATCCTTCTGCTCGAAGGCATTCACGCCAGCGCAGCGGACGCGTTTCGTGCCGACGGGTACACGAACATCACGCGGCACGAGAAGTCATTGCCTGAGGCGCAGTTGGTGGACGCGGTGCGTACAGCGAGCGTCATCGGCATCCGTTCGGCAACGCATTTGACGCGCAGGGTGCTGGAGCAGGCGCAGGGGGCGATTGCGGTGGGGTGCTTCTGCATCGGGACGAATCAGGTGGATCTCGAGGCGGCGGAGGAGTTCGGCATTCCGGTGTTCAACGCGCCGTTTTCGAATACGCGGAGTGTCGCGGAGCTGGTGCTGGCCGAGATCATTCTGCTGATGCGCGGCATCCCGTTTCTCAACGCGGCGACGCACCGGGGCGAGTGGATCAAGACCGCCGCCGGGAACTTCGAAGTCCGCGGCAAGAGGGTGGGCATTGTCGGGTATGGGCACATCGGGACGCAGGTGGGGTTACTGGCCGAGGCGGTGGGGATGCAGGTGGTTTATCACGACATGGGAACGCGCAGCCCGCGGGTTCGCTTGGCGCACTGCTCGAAAGTTCGGACGTTGTGACTCTGCATGTACCGGAGACGCCGGCAACGCGCAACATGATCGGGGCGCCGGAGATCGCGAGGATGAAGCGAGGGGCGAGGCTGATCAATGCGTCGCGTGGGACGGTGGTCGATCTCGATGTGCTGGCGGAGGCGCTGAAGTCGAAGCATCTTTCGGGGGCGGCGCTGGATGTGTTTCCGAAGGAGCCGAAAACAGCAGGGGATCGGTTCGTTTCGCCGGTTTCGGGAATGGAGAATGTGCTGTTGACGCCGCACGTGGCGGGAAGCACGGAAGAGGCTCAGAAGAATATCGGGACGGAGGTGGCGGAGAAGCTGATCAGGTTCAGCAATAATGGGTCCACGCTCAGTGCCGTGAATTTTCCCGAGGTTTCGCTGCCGGAGCACACGGGCAAGAGGCGGCTGCTGCATATTCATCACAATCAGCCGGGCGTGTTGTCGGCGATCAACGCGATCTTTTCCGCTCACAATGTCAACATTGCAAGCCAGTATCTGCAGACGAGCGCGAAGATCGGCTATGTAGTGACGGACCTGGATACGCCGGACAACCTGGTGGTGAAGCATGTGCGGGACCAGTTGGCGGAAGTGGCGGGGACGATCCGCACACGCATACTGCATTAACCGGGAGGATATTGGTCCGCCAATATCGCACTGGGCAGCTTGTGTGATTACTGTCGTCCACTCTGTGTTCTAACCTGACCTCTGCGAAATCCAACCAACTCCCGCGCTTCGCTAGAATTAAAGCCCGGAAGGGGCAGCACGGCCGTCCGGCTAAGGAGGTTTTCATGAGCGTCAAAGCACAGTGTGCCGGCCAGACTCCCCCGAACAGTTCGCGTCGTAGCTTCATCAAAAACACGGCGTTCCTGGCTGCCGCGGCAGCACCGGGCACGGCTCTTGCACAGTCCAAGGATTCCGAAATCGTGGATCGTACTTCACGCCGGAATCCGGCCGCCAATCACAAAATTCTGCTGAAGGGCGGCACCATTGTCAGCATGGATCCAAAGGTCGGAGACTTTGAGAAAGGCGACCTGCTGATCGAGGGGAAAAAGATCGCCGCCGTTGCAGCCAGTCTCCCGGTATCGGGCGACGTAATCGACGCCTCCAACATGATCCTCATCCCGGGGTTCGTGGACTGCCACCGGCACGCCTGGGAGGGTGTGCTCCGGCGCATCATCCCGAACGGCGACATCGCGAAGTACACGGCCACCACGCATACGGGCTTCGGCCCTTATTACCGTCCGCATGACATGTACGTAGGCAACATGGTCACCGCGCTGGGCTGCATCGATGCCGGAATCACCTGCATGATCGATAACTCTCACAATTCGCGTTCGCCCGCTCATTCCGACGCAGCCATTCAAGCGCTCTTCGACTCCGGCATCCGCGCCGTCCACGCATCGGGCGCGCCGTTGAGCGGGAACTGGGATCACCAATGGCCGCAGGATCTGGAGCGGCTGCAGAAGCAATTCTTCGCCTCCGATGACCAGCTGGTAACGCTGCGGATGTTCTCGGGCCTGGATCGGGCGAACTGGGCACTGGCCCGCCGGCTCGGGCTTCGCATCACAACGGAGTTCCAGGGAGCACAAGCGGGACCGGCAATGGAACAGTTCTGGAACGAGAAGCTGCTGGGACCGGACAACACCTACAACCATTGCGGCGCCCTGCCGGATTCGGCATGGCAGAGGATCCGCGAATCCGGCGGTACAGTCGACGTCTGCCCGAGATCCGATCCGCAGTATGGGATCGGTGAAGGAATCCCCGCGTTCCAGAAAGCCCTCGATCATGGCATCCGGCCGGGCCTCAGTGTGGATAACGAAATTTCCTACGGAACCGACATGTTCACCGAGATGCGCGTGGCCTTCAGCATTCAGCGCGCGCTCGCGGCCAATCGAAGGTTCAACGGCGACAAAGATGCGCCGAAACCGGTCAATGTTCGCGACCTTCTGGAATGCGCCACAATCAATGGCGCCGGATGCGCCGGCTTATCGCAGAAATGCGGCTCACTGACGCCCGGCAAGGAAGCCGATATCGTCATGATCCGGACGGACGATATCAATCTCTACCCGTCGAACAATGCGATAGGCACAGTCGTGGCGGCCGCGGACATCGCGAATGTCGACACCGTCATCATCGGGGGCGCCATCTGGAAATTCAGGGGGAAACTGGTCGGCGTGAATATGACCAGATTCCGGCAACAGGTGGACGAGTCGCGCCACTACCTGTTCGAGCGGGCCGGCTATAAGCTGGATATCTTTTCTTCATAAGGCGGCCCCGGTTCAGCAGGCTGCTGAAAACGAAACGCGCAGGCCGCTCCACCTGAGCCGTAAGTCGTTGAGTTTTCTTGTGGAGTAGGCGTTTTCGCCTGCGTTCCCGGTTTGCAAAGATACTTAAGGGTGGTTGCCTGATGCCGCCAATTCCAGCCACGCGTCCGCTCCGCCCTGCAGCGGGCGCACGCGTATGATCCCATATTTCTTCAGGAGGAGCGCCGCACGGGCGCTCGAAGCTTCGTTCGGTCAAGTGCAGAAGAGCACGACATCGCGATCGCGCGGAATCTCTTTGTGGCGCGCGGCGAGTTCGCTCAGCGGGATGCGTACTGCGCCTGGAATCGGTACGTCCCCGGTGGACGTTCCGCCGCGAACGTCGATCACCACAACTTCCTCGGCGGCGTCCAGCATCCGCCGCAGTTCCTCGACCGGGATTCGTGCGATGGAAAGCTTTCTGAAGAATCGCCTTCGCTGAAAATACTTCCAGGCGATCCAGCCTCCCGTAATCACCGCGATCGACAGAAAGAGACGGAAGCCGGCGACGCCAACCACATTCCCGATTGCTTCCAGTTGGCCGCTGAAAAGATACCCGACGGTTCCCCACGATGAGACAAAGAGGGCGGCGCCCAACGTATCGAAAAGCAGGAATTGGCCCCAGCCCACACGCGAACTCCCTGCCAGCGGCGCGGCAAGAGCATTCATGCCCGGGATGAACTTCGAGATCAGCAGGAACCGCACGCCATACCGGACGAAACCATTCTCCGTCTGCCGGACGCACGAATCCGGTTCCAGCGCCATGCGGCAGAGGAATCCGAGAACCTTCGCCCCGCGGCTTCGGCCGATTTGAAACCATGCGCCGTCGGCGATCAGACAAGCCAGGACGCCAAAGAAAAGAATGGGCGCGGCACTCAGATGGCCCGCCTTCGCAAGAGCGCCGCAGACCAGCAGCAGGGGAACCGACGGAATCGGCAGCGCGCCCTGCTCCGCAAGAATCCAGAAGAACAAAACGGCGTACCCGTGCCGGATCACGAACTCGGCGGTTTCGTTCATATGGATTTCAGATTCAATCCGGCGGTTGAGGATTCGTCGGTCGCGGAATCCACGACTGATAAACTGTCACGGTCAGACGAAAAGAAAGCGGAGAAAGCCATGAACCTGCACCTGGCCATTCTCGTGGCATTGATCGGCCTCGCCGGGGCCGCTCATGCGCAGACTGAAACGACTGTCACGGTCGTCAACCCTTCTTCCGAAGTTTGCCCGGTGACCAAACCCGACCCGGCTGTCCCCAGTACCGCCAGTCACGACTATCTGGCCCTGAACTTCGATTTTTCCGGTTCGGATCAGGGGATCTCAGTCGACGATCCGCTTCATAAGGTAACCTGGCTCTTCACCGGTGATGCACTCGCCGCCGATGCGGTCGCCTGGTTCGGCGTGTTTGGCGCCAACGCGGGAGGCGCGAATATGATCGGTTATCTCAACGGCGCCGATTACGGCAATCCCGCCAGTCTCTGCAATCACCTGCAGTTCGTCACCGTGCCCGGCATGAAATCGAATTCGGGAGGCGCGGTTTTTTCTCCGGATGTGGTGACCGCGCCGCCTGGCGATTCGATAAGCAACTACATCTTCGTTCCCGTGCCGAATGCAAAAAACGCGCCAGACCCCATTATTCCGTCCAATTCCGGAATCCCAGGGATCGATGAGACCGTAACGGGAGCGTTTCTCGAGCCGAATGAGAACGGCTCTCCGGAAACGATCTATCTTTTCTACGCGGGCAGCCCGGGCGATCAGGTGAATTCCGACGGATCGCTGGGGTTTCCCGTCACTTCGGTTTCATACCTCGCGGCCTGGAAAAATCCCTCGTCCAGCGGGACGGCTAACGGCATTGCGCCGACCAACTACCAGGTCCTTGCCAGAGTCGACTACAGCCTCGATAACACCGATACGACGAGCTGCCCCTCTAAATTCCCCACTCTCTGCCCTCCGCTCACGCCGGCCGGATGGCAGTCGACTGCCCCGGTGCCTCCACTCGCCGGGCATTTCGTGTGGGTTTCGACCGAACCGGGACCCGACGGCTATCTGTACCTGTTCGGCACGGGCAAATTCCGCGCCAGCCAGATCTATCTGGCGCGTTTTCCCGCCGCCAGGGTTTCCACGATCGGTCAGTGCTCGTCGCCGCCCTGCTATCTGAGCGCGACCCCCGGCTTCCAGATCTGGACGAGTTCGCTCCCGAGCGGCTCCCCGCGAAGCCCCGGCTGGAGTTCCAACCCGCCCTCGGCCGCCGAGATTCAGGGCGCGTCGCCTCTCTCGTTTCCCGACGATACCACTGCCGACGCGGGCCAGATCTCGGTCCGTTTCTTCAGCAGCCTGGGCTTCCGCGGCCTGTGGCTGATGATGGAAACGCCTAACGGCAATCCCAAATTCGATCAAAAAGTGATCGCGCGGTGGGCCGATTCGCCTGCTGGACCGTGGTCGGCAGCGCTGGTTGTTTTCGACATGACAACCGCCACCGGTAGCCAGAACCAGAAGCTTTACTGCTGCCAGGGCCAATGGAACGGTAATCTGGACGCCGCGGGCCGTAAAGTGTGGGAATGCCTCGGGCCAAAGGACGGAGTGCCGGTGCAACAGTGCATGGAGTGCAATGACGCCGGTGCGGGCCAGTCGAGTGGTTCGGTTGGCGCGCTCCGGTTCGATTTCTACTCGCCTTTCATGCTTCCTTACCTGGCTAACGTGAGCAAGGCCTTTTCGTTTCAATCGGGAACCGGCTACGTGGAAGATACCTTCACAGTGAGCTATATGCTTTCCGTCTTTGAGCCCTACAATTCGGTGCTGATGAACTATACTCTGCAGGTTGCGTCACCTGCGGTGCCGGACCGTTTTCGAAGGTAGCCGATGTGGCGCACGCTCTCAGCGTGCCGTGTCGAGACTTTCTCGACACCCGTTTCTGAGAGAATGGTACGGGCGTCGGCACGAGTGCCGACGCGGCACGCAAAAAGTGCGTGCGCCACGCACTTCGGCGACTCTCAATCGCAATCAATCCCACCGGCTTTAGCCGGTAGCCGGGCACGGGGAAATACAGTAATGTTGAGGGTGAGGCACTGTTATGCGTAACCGGATTTTCAGCTTGCTTGCAGCCGTCGTGCTGTTCGGTGGAACGGCCCTGGCCCATCATGCCTTTTCCAAAGAATTCGATGACACGAAGCCCGTCACTCTGGAAGGCGTGGTTACGCGGATTGACTGGGAAAACCCGCATGTCTACTTTTATGTGGACGTCAAGGAATCCGACGGCACGGTGGTGAATTGGGCTTGCGAAACCAGGGGCCCCAGCGGCTTGGCCCGCCGAGGTTGGAAGCGCGATTCCCTGAAAATCGGAGACAAGGTGGTGGTCACCGGCTATCGGGCGCGAAACGGCGCTCATGCCGCCGACGGACGCCAGGTCTCGCTGGCCGATGGGCGTAAGATCCTGGCCGGGGCGAACTACTAACCTTTCACCGTGACGAAGAGGTAGCTTGCCCGCCAAACACTGCGTCGATCGCCGCCTGGGCGCATTTTTCGCCATCGGCGCCGGAAACACCCATCGCGCCGATGACCTGGCCATTGAGCACGATAGGAAGTGCGCCGGGTTGTGGGAAGTCATGCATAAAGGTCGGCGCGAGATTCTCACCGCTTCGGACCATCTTGTTGGTCTCCGAGGTGGGGCGGCGCCAGCGCAGAGCCGATTTCGCCTTCAACAGCGCGGTATCGATCGCGTTCGCCGGCGCGCCTTCCATGGCGTGGGACTCGATGAGATTACCGCCCCAATCCAGAATCGCCATCGCCACGACTTGCTTGTTCTGCTCAGCCCAATTGGTACAGGCGTCCGCCATGGCACGCGCTCCAGCACTTGAGATGATTTTGATATCCCTCGTTGCCTTGACTGGGCGCGGCTGTTGCTGAGCGGGCGACTGCGCGAGCAGCGTAAGCATGAGCCCCGTGACCGCTCCTGAGATGACAAGAATCTTCTTCATATTCCACTCTCCTTTTCCCGGCTCGAACAATCCTATGATTCCGGATCTGGCGTGTCAATGACCGGCGAAAGAACAAGCCTTAGTGGTTCAGGATCGGAATCGTCTTCGCCGAAGGTGGTTGCGGCAAAGATTGCAGATAAGCATACATGTCAGCCAATTCCTGGTCGGAGACCACCTTATTCGTATACGGCGGCATCTCGCCCGCCGGTTGGCGCACATATCGGGAGAACGTCGCGAAAGGTATCGGATTCGGCGCCAGGCGCGCTCCGACTCCTCCGTGTCCGTCATGGCCATGGCACTGGTAGCATCCGTAGCTGTCGAAAATCTTCCTGCCGTTCTGCGCGGAGGGCGTTTGCGCTCCCAGCAGGGAAGCCATGGTCATCGCGATAAAGATGGTCAGGCGCATGGATTTACCGGGGCTGCGTCACAACATCCACTAACGCGGGCTCGCCGCGCATCACCACTGCCATCGCGCGGCGCAAGGCGGGGGCCAGGTCTTTGGGATCGGTGATCGGCCCTTCTCCATATACGCCCATGCCGCGCGCGACCATCGCGTAGTCGATATTGGGGTCGGTGATCGTAGTGCCGATACCCGCGTTTGTAATGCCGCGCTGATGCCGATTGGCCATGCGCTGGACGTGCATCACTTCCTGATGATAGGCGCGATTGTTATGCATCACGCTCAAGAGCGGAATGCGGTGGTGAGCGGCCGTCCACAAAGCGCCGGGGGCATACATCAGATCGCCGTCGGTCTGGATCGCGACGGAAAGGCGGCCATACTTCCGGTTCGCCAGCGCCGCACCCACTGAACCGGGTGCTTCGTAGCCAACACCCGCCGCGCCGCCACCGCCGGCAACGCGGTAGAACTTATCGACATTCCAAAGGCGGGAAGCGGGTCCTCCGACAAGCGACCAGTCCTTGTCTCTGATCACATCCCAGATTTCGGCGGACAGGCGGGCTGTGCTGATGGGCGTCGAATCCCACCCGTAAGTGGCCTCGGTGCGCGCCCGCTCCATGCCTTGCTCGTGCGCGGCTGCCAGCTTCCTGCCTCTGTCGTCGAAAGCGCGCTTGCGATCCGCGGTGATCAGGCGCTTACAGGCTTCGATGAGATAAGGCAGCGTCGCTTCGGCGTCCGCCGCGATCGAGATATCGGTTTCGGGATAGCGCTGGAAGTATTGATAGTTGCTCTTGATATCGAGGTTGGCTGCCGAGATACTTACGACCTTCGTGCCTGGTTTCAGGGAAGTTTGCACGGAGCGGTGTAACTGGTCCCGGACAGAATTGATGGTTCCCCAAAGATCGGCGACCTCCAGACCTACGATTAGATCTGCGTTTGCAACCATTCCGCGGCCACCCGCCTGGCTCAACGGATGGTGGGTTGGGAACTTGCCTCCAACCACCGGCGCCTGCAGTGTCTCTGCGAGTTCGACCAGCAACCTCATACCCTCCGCGGTCCGCACCGCTCGATCGGCAAACAGGACCGGATTCTCGGCTGCGACCAGGAGCTTCGCGACATCGGCCACCGCTGACATGTCTCCCGCAGGCGGCGACGACAGAGTCAGTTTCGGGATCCGCAGTTTCGCATCCGGCGCTACGGGGGTTTCCTGCAAGTCGCTGTCAGCCACCAGCAGCACTGGCCCGTAAGGCGGCGTCAGGGCGACCTGATAAGCCCGGACGGCCGACTCTGCGAAGTGAGGGAGCGAAATCGGCAGATCGTCCCACTTCGAGTATTCGCGAACCATCGCGACAGCATCCTGGGCACTGTGATACCACTCCACTCCAGGGCGGCGCGCAGTGGCATCGATGGTGTTGCCGAGGACGATGTAAACGGGCGAGCGGGCGGCGAAGGCGTTGTAAATCCCCATCGACGCATGCTGCAATCCGACCGTGCTGTGGGCCATGACGGCCAGCGGCTTTCCTTCGATCCTCGCGTAGCCATCCGCCATGGCGACCGACTGTTCTTCGTGGCAGCAGGTAATCAGCTCGGGAGCCTTGTTGCCACCGTAGTTGATGATCGATTCGTGCAGCGACCGGAAACTCGAGCCCGGATTGGCGCAAATGTATTCGAAGCCGAGCGACTTCAGGACATCCGCCATGAAGTCGGAGCCCGGGCGGTCCGCCGTCAGCACTTCAACTGAGGAAGAGACAGGGCCGGTTTCCTCCGCGAGCGCGCTGGCGGAAGGCACGGTAATACCAGTGCGAGCGGCTGGCTGCTGGGCGTCTGCAATCGGGGCGCCGGCGATCGCGGCAGCACCGGCTGCAGCACCCGCCGCAGCGCCTTTCAGAAAATTGCGACGGTCGGTCTTTCGCATGATTCTTCCCCTTCGGCCACGGTTTGGGATGGACTCCGTGATCATATCGACGGCATTTTTGAATGTCAAACGTGCAGCGCCGCGGCTGGCCTGCGTGTAGTCATCGGCGATTTCGCATACAATTACCGGGGAGAATTGACATGCGAATTGATAGTCGTGGATTAGCACTCTTCGGAGCGGGAATTGTTTGCGGGATTTTGATGATGCAGCCCAGCGCCGCCCAAAGCGACAAGGGCAAGGGCCTGAGACTGAATCACGTCGGACTCAGCGTCAGGAATTACGACGAGGCCGTGAATTTCTACACCAAAACGATGGGCTTTCGCGAGGCCTTCACGGTGCGCGACAAGGAAGGCAAACCATCGATCACTTACATTCAGATCAGCCGGGAGACGTTCATCGAACTGGCGCCGGCAAGCCCCGGCGCGCCAGTGGGGGTCACGCACTTTGGCATTTGGGCGGACGATATCAACTCGACAGCCGCGGATCTTCGCCGCGCTGGCGCCAAGGTCGAGGACGTTCGAGTTGGCCGGACCAACGCCCCGCTGACGAATGTTACCGATCCCAATGGCGTGAGGATCGAGTTGGTGGAACTGACTCCCGAGTCACTCCAGAGAAAAGCTGTCGACGCCTGGAAATAGCGCCTTAACTCAGTCAACTATTGAAAAATGTCGTCGAGCGACGGCGTGCCGTATGTGTGCAGGCTCTCGACGGTCTTGAGTCCCCACGCCTGACCCTTCTTGCGTTCCTCTTCGGTCCATCGGACAGGCTTCCAATCGGGGGCAAGGATCAAGCGCGCTCCTGCGCTGTCGACTTCCACGCGGTTCCCGCCGGGCTCGTAGACCCATAGAAAGAAAGTCTGCTGGATGGCGTGTTTGTGCGGACCGCTTTCGATGAAGACGCCGTCCTCAAGAAAGATATCGGCCGCCCGCAGGACTTCTTCGCGGCTGTCTACCGTATAAGTCAGGTGGTGGAAGCGCCCTCTGGCCCCGGTTTCGTCGCGAATGTAGGCTATATCGGAGCCCTTATTGGTGCAGGTCATCCACATTCCCTGTTCCGTGCCGTCGTCCAGCACGAGCTGCTCAGTCAGACGGAGGCCCAGATACTGCTCGAAGAACTCACGGTTGGCTTTGACGTCCTGCGCGAGGCATTCGACTTGCTCGAGCCTGCGGACGCTGATGCCGCGGGCCGGAAATCGCTGCGGCTGGTTCTTCAGGCCAGGATGCAGCTCGGGCGGCGCCACATACCACTCCGTTTCGTAGTACAGCTCGATCTTGTGGCCGTCGGGATCCTGGCAGAGGTAAGCGGGACCATGCCCCAGGTCTCCCTCGGTCCATCCGATTTCATAGCCGGAGCCCTGCAAAGCCGCGACACGACGCTCCAGCGCCTCCGGGGTTCTCGTCCGGAAGGCCATATGGCCCAGGCCGGGTGCCTTGGACTCAGTCAGCTTCAGCGTGTGACGCTCGTAATCGTCCCAGCCGCGCAGGTAGACAGAGTCGCCCTTGTGGCCGCTCTCCGTCATACCTACCACGTCCCTGAAGAAGCGCAGGCTTTCGGCGAGCTTCGGCGTAAGAAGCTCCACATGGCCCAGATGAGCTAAATCGTAGTTCGGTTCCTTGTCCATTTATGAAAACCGGCCGTTCGAGAGTATGGGGAGACTCGGCGAGCCATAGCTATGGTCGTCGGTGGGCGGAACGAAGCTCGGTGGGAGGCCGGCGAGTTCCCGAAGCGTGCCCGCGACATAGTTCCGCGACATATCCTTGCGCCAGTGCATCGCAAGATCCGTATTATCGAGCGGCTTCGCAATCGGGTAGGCCGCCCCGGCAGCTTCCTGAACCAGCTCTTCCGTCAGCTTCTTACCGATAACGATTTTCTGTGCGGCTATCGCTTCGATCGGATGCGAGCCAACGCCGCCCATAATGATTCTGGCGTCTTCCACCGTTCCATCGGCCGCCAGCCGCAGGCAGGTGGCCACACCCAGAATCGGGAAATCGAACGAGCCGCGGCGGCGCAGCTTCCAATACGTCGCCCGCCAGCCATTGATCGGCGGCAGTTGGACCTCGGTCAGCAGTTCGTCGGGGCGTCGGCTCAAGTGCGCCATCCCGTCATCGACGTACAGCTCCTCCGCGGTGATCACGCGTTCGCCTTCTTTAGAAACGAGCTTCACTTTTGCGCCGATCGCAACCATCACGGGCGCGGAATCGCTTGACTGCACGGCCCAGCAGCGCGGACTGGAGGGAGCGACCCAGCAGATATCGCCATCCTTCTTCATGCAGAAGTGAATCGCCTGGCGCCACTCGTAGGACTGGTCGTAATAGTTGCAGCGCGTGTCGAGCAGCAGGTTCCCGCCGATGGTGCTCATGTTGCGCAGGTGCGGAGTCGAGATCAGCTCGGCGGCGGTCGCAACGGCCTTGTAGTGCTTCCGAAGATTCTTATCGCTTGCGACCTCGGTCAAGGTAGCGCCGGCGCCAAGCGTCATCCCACTCTTTGGTCGGCCCTTGATCCCACGGAGCTGCTTCAACTGCGCCAGCCCGATGACGATTTTCGGCGTCTGCTGGCGGCGCTTCATGTTGGGGTAAAGGTCGGTGCCGCCGGCAACGAACATTGCCTCGGGGCCGTTGTCCGCAATCATACGCACGGCCTCGCTCACAGTCTCCGGCTGGAGATATCGGAATTTCGGGAGTCTAAGCATTTTTTCAAACAAGGGGCAAGACGTCTTGCCCTGAAGAATCTACCTCGCCAACACCGCCTGCTCGACCGGCTTCCTCTCCTTGCCGTCGCCGCCTTCGAACGGTGTCGGAACAAAGATCGGAGCTGGCATGGGACATGAGGGGAACTTGGTCGGGCCGAAGCGGCCTTCCTGCCCTTTTGCTTTGGCCCGGATAGCTTTCAATACTTTGTCCGGAGTGATGGGGATTTCGTCAATGCGCACGCCGACAGCGTCAAACACCGCATTTGCGATCGCCGGTGGGACGGGCAACTGCGGCCCTTGCCCCGCTTCCTTCGCGCCGAACGGGCCCGCGCCATCCGGACCTTCGATGATGTACGTAACCACGTCGCACATTTCAAACGTGGTGGGGCTCTTGTACTCGAGGAATGACGGGAACTTATGTACCACGTTGCGATTGCCGCGGTACGACATCTCCTCCATTAACGCCTCACCCAGTCCCATGTAAACACTACCTTCGATCTGTCCGAGGGCGGTCACTGCGTTGATGCACTGGCCGACGTCGTGGCCGATGTAGATCCGGGGAACCTTCACGATTCCACTCTCGGGATCGACATCGACTTCGGCGATGCACGCCGTGAAGCTATAAGTTGGCGAAGGCCCGACACCGGCTCCCTTGAACTTCCCGGGAGCGGCCGGGGGCGTGTAGGAACCGGTGGTACCCAGCGTGCCGAACTTCGTCTCCGCCGCCCACACGGCCTCGATAAAGGTCATGCCCTTTTCCGGATTTTCCACGTCGTAAACGCGGCGATCCGCAAAACGCAACTGGCTGGCCGGAACCTGCAGCTTTTCAGCCGCCGCCTGGCTCAATAAGTCCTTGGCGCGCTGGGCGGCCTGAAGAGCCGCGTTCCCAGTCATAAGCGTGACGCGGCTGGAATAGCTGCCGAGATCGACCGGAGTAAGATCGGTGTCGCCCGTGACTATCCGGCAATCGAACGGATCGATACCCAGCACTTCAGCCACGATAATCCCCAGGATCGAATCCGAACCCTGGCCGATTTCAGCGGAGCCGCAGAAGACACACACGCCGCCGCTGCGATCCAGCTTCAACTGCACGCCGGAATGCGGCATTTTATTCCAGTAAATCGCCGTGCCCGCGCCGGTCAGGTAAATGCTGCATGCGATGCCGATGCCCTTGCCGTAAGGCAGTTTGCGGAATTTGTTCTTCCAGCCGGAACCCTCGACCACCTTATCGATGCATTTTCCCAGGCCCACTGTACCGATCTTCAGCCAGTTGGCGGTCAGCGAATCGGGTGGAATCGCCTGCTGTTTGCGCATCTCCGCGGGATCGAGATTCAACTGCTCCGCGATCTTATCGAGCTGAACTTCCTGCGCGAAGCGTGGTTGGGGAGTGCCGTGGCCGCGCTTCGGACCGCCCGGAGCCTTATTCGTAAAGAGCCGTGCAGCCTCGTATCTATATGTAGGGATTTTGTATAGGGCGGCGTTGAGCGCTCCGGTGTAGAACGTGGTGGCTACGCCGTGGCTGCCGTAGGCGCCGCCATCGAGCAGGGTAGCCTGCTCGACCGCAGTAATAGAACCGTCCTTCTTGAAACCGATCTTGCTTCGCATCAGGGCAGGATGGCGCCCACGATGGCAGTAGAAGACCTCTTCGCGCGTGAGCGAAATCTTGACCGGCCGGCCGGTGACCATGGCCAGTTTCGAAACGACAATCTCATGATTGAACGGATCGCATTTGCCACCGAATCCCCCGCCGCAGGGCGTCGCAATCACGCGGACATGACTGGCCGGAATTTCCAGCACCCGGGCGAGATCGCGGTGCAGATAGTGCGGGTCCTGGGTGGAGGTCCAGAGCGTCAGCTTATCGTCCGGGCTGAAATGCGCCAGGCTGGCGTGCTGCTCGAGCGCCAGGTGATTGCTGCCCTCGTAGTACGTCAGGTCTTCGCGGACGAAATCAGCCTCGGCGAACCCGGCCTGGACGTCGCCGAATTCATAAATCTGCGCGCGATGAATGTTGCCGCCTTCGCCATATTCGTGGAGGCGATGTTCGGGCTTGTTTAAAGCATCCTGGATGGATGAGATGGTGGGAAGCAGTTCGTATTCGACCTTGATCAGGTCCATTGCTTCCGCCGCGGTATCCTCATCGATCGCGGCGATGGCGGCCACGGGCTCGCCCACCATGCGGACTCTGTTCAACGCGAGAGGATATTCATCTTCGCTGATGGGGAGCGCGCCGAAGGTGTGCGGGATGTCTTTCCCGGTGATCACAGCCTTGACGCCGGGATAAGCTTCGGCTTTCGAAGTATCGATGCTAACGATCTTTGCGTGCGGAACCGTACTGCGCAGGAGCTTGCAGAACAACATGCGCGGCAGTACGATATCGTCCGCGTACTTGGTCTGGCCGGTGGATTTGGCGCGCGCGTCCACCTTGCGATGGGATTTTCCGACAACCTTCAGACCATTGCCCATGCCATTTCCAGAGGATCCGTTATTATCAGCGCCCATACAGAATCTCCCTGGCAGGTTGGGCCGATGGGTCGGCCATTCTCGCGGCAGCCAGCTCCACCGCTTCGAAGATCTTCATGTAGCCGGTACAACGGCAGATGTTGCCTGCCAGCGCGTCCTTGATTTCTTCGCGCGTCGGGTGGGGATTCTGATCGAGAAGGACCTTTCCGGTCAGAAGGAATCCGGGCGAGCAGTATCCGCATTGCGAGGCGCCCAGTTCGGCGAAAGCCTCCTGCAGAGGATGGAGTTTGCCGCCCTGCGCCATGCCCTCAATGGTGGTGACTTCGTGCCCCGCGGTCGCAACACCCAAAGCGAGGCAGGAGAGCACGGGAATCCCGTCGACGAGAACCGCGCAGCACCCGCACTCGCCGAGTTCGCAGCCGTGCTTGGTGCCGGTAAGTGCGAGATCCTCGCGAAGGACCTCCATCAGAGTCTTGTGCGGCGCGAAAGCCACTTCGATCGCTTCGCCGTTCACGGTCAGGCTGATATGAGCCTTTTCCGGCTTGACCTTACTCTTTTTGATCTGCTTCATGATGGCAATGCGATGTTTTCACTCCCTGCGCAGCTCCTGTTTCGGCGACGCCCATTTTATCACAGCCCTGAAAACACGATCCCGGTTCCACGTCGTTTGTGGGGGCGAGACAGGAATGGACCCATTCGAGTGGGCCGAAGGAACGGGATGGGTTAAAGGGCCTCCAGGAAACCTGCAAGGGCCAGATTACACAAATGCAGGCGGGAGGGCAACACCAAATCAGCAAATGGAGGGCGACATAAAAGTGGAGCAACCAGCGCGATGAATTCAATTGCGGGTAACGCCGCCGGCCCCATTCGCACGCCGGAATGCTACTGCACCGGCGGCGGAGACCGCCGGCGTTACCCGCGTCCTTATGCACGAGTACGCTCAGCCTCTTTCGTCTGGTCGGGATCTCGGTAAGCCCTTCACTTCCATGTCGCGCACTGCAAGTGGGTTTCATGTTGACATCCACGACTTCGCTCATTAGAATACTGAAGGTTCCGCGCGATATAAAGATCAGCACGACGGATACTCAAAACGCGCAAGCCTCGCTCCGGGAGTTCTGAAAACGTGCCTGATTCTGAAAAAGTGACTGACAAAGTCAAGAGTGTCGCCGAAGTCGTGCGAAGCATCCCCGACGGCTCACACATAGCATTGGGAGGGTTTGCGATCGCGCGCAACGCCATCGTATTCGCTCACGAAGTGATCCGCCAGCAGAAGAAAGGCCTCACGCTGTCGCAGGGTGTGATGGGCATGGAAACGGATCTGCTCGTCGGCGCCGGTCTGGTCAAAAAACTGATCGTGGGGGGCGGATCTCTCGACCGCTTCGGCCCGGTTCGCTGCATCAATCGCGCGCGAGACAACGGCACGATCATCCACTACGACTCGAGCAGCCTCTCGCTCGCCTTTGGATATCTGGCCGGGGCATTGGGCCTTTCCTTCATCCCGATCAAGTCTCTGCTGGCATCCGAGATGATGGAACGCCTCGAGAAATCGGCGCCCGACTATATCCGTCGCGGAAAGTGTCCTTTTACCGGCGAAGAGTATGCGTTCCTGCGGGGGATCAATCCGGACATATCGGTGGTGCACGTGCAGATTGCGGACGCCAAGGGGAATTGCTGGATCAACGGCCCTCGCTGGGAAAATGAAGAGCAGGCAAAAGCCGGCAAGAGACTGTTTGTCGTTACGGAGGAACTGGTCCCGACCGAATACATTCAACGGCAGCCTGAGCGCACTATCATAGCCGGCCATCGCGTGGAGGCGGTCATTCACCAGCCCTGGGGTGGGCATCCGACGGGAGTTTTCGGATGCTATGACTATGACGCCGAGCACCTGAAGTTATATGCCGACTATCACAAGACTCCCGAGAAAATGAACGAATATCTGCAGAAGTATGTGTTTGGTACTCGCGACCATTGGGAATACCTGGAAAAAATCGGTGGGTTGCGCCGCCTGAATGAGATCCGGGCCGAAGCGATTTTTGGTTATTAGGAAGCACGTTTCATGTCATCATCCACATCCACAGAGGTCCAGGAAATGTCAGGCGAGCAAGTCAGCGCAAGCGAGATTATGGTGACGGCCGCCGCGAAAGAAGTGCACGACGGCGAAATCGCGGTCGTGGGAATCGGCCTTCCACAAGTCGCGTGTGTGCTGGCGAGACGAACTCATGCGCCGCGCCTGGCTTTGCTGCTCGAGATCGGGGTCGCTGAAATGGAACCGGTCGATACGCCGGTGGGCCTGGCCGATTCGCGGATCTTTTACCGCGCCACGTGCTGGAGCGGATTTCTCGATACGCTCGGCATGAATCTGCACCGGGGCGTGGTCGATGTGGGCTTTATCGGCGCTCTTGAGTGCGATCGTTTCGGTAACGTGAACACTACTCTGACCAAGGATGCGGATGGCAAGGAGCACTATTTCAACGGTAGCGCCGGCGGCAACGATGTGGCTTCGCTGGCCAAACGCGTCGTGGTCATCGTGCGCCATGGAAAGCGCAAGCTGCCGAATGTTGTCGCCTACCTCACGAGTCCGGGTTTTGTGAACGGCCGCAGCCGCCAGGAACTTGGTCTGCGCGGAGGCGGCCCTCACCGTGTCATCACCGACATGGCGGTGCTGGGTTTCGATAACGCCTCGCGGACGGCGTCATTGGTGTCGATGCATCCGGGGGTTACCATCGAGCAGTTACTGGAAAACACCGGGTTTCCTCTGGAAGTGCCCAATCCGATACCGATCACGCCGGGACCGAGCAAGGAAGAGCTCCGGTTGCTGCGCGAGGAGATCGATCCCGGGCGTGTTTATCTGAGGTAGGGAAGTCGGTTTCACCCGCGCTTTGTTGCGCGATCATGCCGCGCGCTCCATGTGAGCCGATTTGGACCGGAAGCTGGTTTCTTTGGCGAGGCTTCGTGCTTCCTTCAGACGGTTGTCGCGGTCGATGGCACGGTTGATTTCGCCGATTGAAAAGACGAAGCCATTTTTGCCCTGGTCTCCGCCCTGGTCCGCGGCCGGCTCGTACCGTAAACCGTTCATCAGGCTGAGCTGGGCCAGAAGTTTAGCTTCTTCGAGGGCGCGCTCGCACTGCTCCCGGTGTTCGGCCTGGAGCTCGTGGAGCTGCTTCAGGTTTCGTTGAAGGTTGCGATTGATGCGCTGCTCGTAGATGGTGAGCAGCTGGAATTGATTGGCCTGGGTCTGGAAGGTTCGGGCGTCGGCGAGGGCGGTCTGGAGTTCGCGGCGCTCGCCTTCGTGGCCGAGCGCGAACATGTTGTTCTCGATGGCGCGGGCGCGGTTGAGGCGCCAGCTGTCTTCGGCTATAGACAGGGCGAGTTGCCGTTCCATCGGGGTCTCTGGTTTGAGGCTGTCGCTGAGCTCGTTGCAGAACGCGTCGTGGGCTTCGCGATCTTCGGTGGGCAGGATGTTGATGTGGCCGGTAAGACCGTGACGGAGGTTGTTGCGGCTGGAGCGTTCCTTTCCTTCGCCGGTTCTGGGGCCGGTGGAACGCTGGGCATTGCGGCGGTTGGCTTCAAGTTGCTTTTCGGAGATCATCGTTTACCTTCCGGCTTAACCTAACCATGGGTGAAGGGCGAAAGGAGATGGTCTCGTCCGTAGGTTGTTGAAAGGATGGAGAAGAAAGTTTTGTTTTGACGGTCACCCTCAAATTTCGATCCCGCCAGATCCGACCGTGGAAGAGGCGATCGCCGTGAAAGCATTAGAAAACGACAAACCGTCAAAGTGGATTGGCGAAGGACTTCCGGCCGGCCTACGATCTTTCTTTGAAGAGTAGGGAGAAGAGGTAATCCTGAACGACCTGTTCGCCTTTGATATCGTTCCAGATTTTGAAGGCTTCCTCGACCAGGAGAATGTCCAGGGCAACTTCTTCGGATGTCAGGACGGCGCTGAGAATTTAATCGGCGGTATGACGGTTCTGTTGAAGCTGAACGAAGGTATTGGCAACAACGATAAGACCAGCTTGAGCGGACGAGGGTGTTGCCGGTCTCTTGTCAGCTGTGTCAGCGGACACATCTTTCATTCGTTTATGTTCGAATTGACGAGCGACCCGGCTTCTCTGCGGTTGTGGCCAGTTCTCACATGCAGTTTCGATGATCAGATGGAATAGGGCGTAATATGCGGTAGAGACAGAGCGACGAAGTGTTGCCTGAGTCTCCGGCTTGATGCGGTAAAGTTCGATTGCCGCGTCGAGCAGATCTCGAGGGAGACTCATTCCCAGTCGGGATCGCGACGCTTGGCCTGTTCTGATGCCCACCGGAAAACAAAGTACGGCTGCAGATGAGTGTAACGTACGGCTGTTCTGATGCCCGACATGATTCGATTGCAAAGAGAAAAAATAGCCTGCGAGCGCGGATCATCGAACACATCGAGTATCACGCCCGGTCGATCTTTAAGCAGCACGCGAAAGAACAAGGCCGGATCATGGGCCCAATCTTCATCAAGGGTGTAACGGATGTACTCGATATCAGTCGGGAACTGTTTCTCGATCTCGGCGACGGCGGAGTCGAGCTGTTCTTTGTCGTAATCGACGGCTGGGGAAAACATGAGGGCTCCCTCTCTTGAGAATACCGCGTTGATAATCCGGGGATCGTGGCGAAGATACCTTCCTCAGCGAGTGAGATCGAAACGGCTCAACGGGTTCACCCGCGCGCTTTGTTCCCCGTGGCGACGGCGCGTTGGTCAATCGTGACGATCCTAACGCACGGCGTTCCGGGAGATCGCGCCTCTGAAGTCGTTCGCGTCCGATCCGCCACTTTGACGTGCATCCCGCCGAAGCGCAACATGACGAAGCGAGCCAGACCGGTGCCGGGACGCAGAAACACGGTTAACTTGCGATCCGGGTCAGATTACTTGCTGGTCGCGCATTGTTTTGATTTCCGCGTCGCTGTAACCCAGCTCGTGGAGAATCGGTTCGGTGTCTTCTCCCAATGCGGGAATATGCTCGAATCTGGCGGGGCTTTCCGACAGCCGCAATGGGGAGGAGGTCACGGGGATGCGGCCCACCGGCGAATCGACTTCGCGGATCATTCCGCGGGCGGCTACCTGGGGATGCGCGACCACCTGCCCGATGTTCCGCACTTCGCCGTACGGCAGCTCGCTTTTCTCCAATCGGGCCAGCCATTCGGTATGGGGGTGCTGGAGGAAGATCTCTTCCACCGTCCGCTCGAGGTCCACGCGATTTTTGCGGCGTAATTCAGTGGTCTGGAAGCGCGGGTCTTCGAGGAAATCGGGCCGCTCTATAACCTGGCGGCAAAATACTTCCCAATCGTGGCGTGTCGCGACCGCGAAGCTTACGTAGACTCCGTCGCCCGCGAGAAAAGGACCATAAGGAGTTACATAATGATGCCGGGCTCCCACCCGTGGCGGCTCCTCGCCCTGATGCCAGTAATGCTGCAGGAAATATCCTTGCCACGCGAGAATGGATTCAAACATCGAGATATCGATGTACTGGCCCCGGCCCGTCTTAGTGCGTTGATACAAGGCCGTCAGTATGCCGGTAACGGCATACATCGAGCAAGCCAGATCGGCGATCGGAACGCTGACTTTTGCCGGCTCGTCTTTGGAGCCCGTCGTGGCGATAATGCCGGCTTCGCCCTGGATCAACAGGTCGTAGGCTTTCACCTGCATGTAAGGCCCGCTCTGGCCGTATCCCGAGATCGAACAATAAATTAATCGCGGATTGATGGCGCGCAGGTCGTCGTAACCCAGACCGAGCCGCTTGGCTGCTCCGGGTGTGAAATTCTCGACGATGATATCGACGGTCTTGATTAGCCGGTGTAGTATTTCGAGCCCGGCGGGCTTCTTGACATCGAGCGCGAGGCTGCGTTTGTTGTAGTTCAGCCACACATAGCCGGAAGACAATCCGCGCACCGCGCTATCCCAATGCCGGATCAAGTCGCCCTCTTTGGGTTTCTCGATCTTAATGACTTCCGCGCCCATATCGCCGAGAATGCGGGTGCAATGGGGGCCTGAAACAGACACTTCCAACGCCAGGACTTTGACGCCGGACAGCGCTAATGCGTCTTTGCCTCCTGATTCGGGGTTAACGGGATTCATTAATTGTGGGGAAGAGATCCTGCGCAGGGGCGTAGGCGCGCTTCCAGACCATCACCGAACGCGCGTAATCGATCACTACTTTCCCTTCCTGCTGAATGCCGCGGGTGCGCACTTTGACGATGCCCCACTGCGGCTTGGATTTGGACTCGCGCTTTTCGAGAACTTCGGATTCGGAATAGAGCGTATCGCCGGCAAACAGCGGATTGGGCAGCTTGATTTCATCCCATCCGAGGGCGAAGCCATTTTCGCTGACGTCCGCCACGCCCATGCCTGCAACAATGGCAAGCGTCAAAGCGCTGTTGATCAGAGGCTTTTTATACTCGGTGCGTTTGGCGTATTCCGTGTTGAAGTGAAGCTGATTGGTGTTATTGGTCAGCAGGGTAAACCAGGTGTTATCGGTCTGTGTGAGCGTCCTGCCCAGCCGGCAACGATAGATATCGCCTATTTCGAAATCTTCAAAGTAGCGGCCTTCCCAGCCCTGTTTCACAGCCATGTCGGCAATCCTCTCCTTAATATGCTATGCGGCCGTCGCCGTGATGCCCAGCTTTGCCGCGAATGCCACAGTGCGCTTCGCCCTTTCGATGATGGGCAAGTCGATGAGCTGGCCGCCGAAGGCAATCGAGCCATCGCCCCGTGCGAGAGCCGCATCGAACGCCTCAATAACTTTCAGGCAGTAGGCCACTTCATCCGCCGTCGGCCCGAAGACCTGGTTAATCAGATCGATCTGGCCCGGGTGAATCAGCGACATCCCGCTGAAGCCGAGCCGGCGGGCCTGAATGGCGTATCGCTTAAGCCCTTCGGGATCCGACAGATCGGGCCAGACGCCATCCACTACCTGGATGTTCGCGGCCCTCGCCGCTACCACCAGCGTCGATCGCGGGAACTGCAGCTCCGATGCTTCGCCTTCGCGGCGCAGTGGCAGACCAAGCTCTTTCCCGAGGTCTTCGGCGCCGAACAACAAGCCCACAACGCGCGGCGACGAAGTGGCGATCGCGTAGGCGTTGAGCAGCCCGAGGGGACTCTCGATGGCGATGAGCAACGAGGTTTTCCCGGCAGTGATACCCTTCTCGATTTCGCGGGCGCGCAGGATCGCGTCCACAAGCTGGATTTGCTGCGGTGTTTCGACCTTGGGCAAAACCAACCCGTCAAGCCCGGGCTGGACAATATGCGCGAGATCGGCTGTGATGTGCTCGTACCCAATGGAACTGACACGCACGAAGCGCGCGGGCGAGGATCCGAGCCCCTCTCTTGCCAACGCGGCGCCGATTGTTTGACGCGCGTTCTGCTTTTCCTGCTGCGGGACGCCATCCTCGATATCCAGCATCAAGGCATCTACCTGAGGCAGGCCGAGTGCCTTGTCGACCATCTTCTGACGGTGTCCCGGCACAAACATCCACGACCGGCGCAATTCTTCGCCCATATTTATATTCCCCGGTTTCCAGATTTTAGTAAGACTTCGGCAATCCCAGGACCTTGTTTCCTATGAATGCCAGGATCAAATTATTACTTACGGGGGCGATGGTAAGCAATCGCGTCTCCCGGAACTTCCGCTCCACGTCGTACTCACGCGCGAAACCATATCCGCCGTGCGTGGTCAGACAGATATTGGCGGCTTCCCATGCCGCTTCGGACGCCAAATACTTGGCCATATTGGCCTCGGCGCCGCATTTCTCGTGACGGTCGAATTTGGCGGCGGCCTGGAAGCGCATCAGATCGGCCGCTTCGATTCGGGCATAGGCCTGCGCGATGGGGAATTGAATTCCCTGATTCGCGCCGATGGGCTTCCCGAACAGCACGCGGTCACTGGCATAGGACACTGCCCGATCGATAAACCAGCGTCCATCGCCGATCGCTTCGGAGGAAACCAGGATACGTTCGGCATTCCATCCGTCGATGATGTAACTGAAGCCGCGGCCCTCTTCGCCGATCAGGTTCTCGACCGGAACTTCGACATCTTCGAAGAAAATCGAATTGGTGTGGTGATTCACCATCATGTCGAGAGGCTGGATATCCAGCTTGCCCTTGACGTGTCTCATATCGACGATGAAGACCGAAATTCCCTGGGTCTTATCCTTAACATCGTCGTAAGGGGTGGTACGGGCGAGAAGAAGCATTAAGTCTGACTGCTTCGCCCGCGAGATGAAAATCTTCTGGCCGTTGACGATGTATTTATCGCCTTTACGGACGGCCCTGGTTTGAATCCGCGTAGCTTCGGAGCCGGAGTTCGGCTCGGTTACAGCGAACGCCTGCAGCCGAAGATCGCCGCGCGCGATCGCCGGCAGATACTGACGCTTCTGCTTTTCGTTGCCGTGGCGCAGAAGCGTACCCATCGTATACATCTGTGCGTGGCATGCACCTGGATTGCCGCCGGAGCGGTTGATTTCTTCCAGAATGATGCCCGCTTCAGTGATTCCCATGCCGGCGCCGCCGTACTCTTCCGGAATCAGAGCGGCCAGATACCCCGACGAGGTCAGAGCTTTTACAAACTCATCGGGGTAGGCTTCGGCCTTATCGATTTTGCGCCAGTACGTATCCGGAAAATCCTTGCAGAGTTCGCGAACGCTCTGCCGGATTGCCTGCTTTTCCTCAACAGTAGACTGGGTTTCCGCTGCCGGCATGGTAGTTCCTCAGTACAGTATTAGTCAAGCCACATGAGCTTGGCGGGGTTGTTGACGAGCATGGTCTTGACCTTCGGATTTCTTCATGCCGAACGGTCAAACTCGTAGATTTTGATCGATCCTGCATTTGATTCATTGAAGGTACTGTTTGAACCATTCGAGGACCGGCTTCATAGCTTCATTTGTCCTCTTCCCATACACGTCGAAGTGTACGCCGTCTTTCAGAGTGAAGAGCTTCTTCGGTTCCTTAGCCTTACGATATAATATATCGGCGTCATCAGCCTCGAGCTCGTCCTTCTCAGCTTGAACGAAGAGAATTGGTGTTGGAGACACCTTGTCAATAATCTCTTCCGGCTTGTAGCCCAGCCACCCATCAACGGTTGCCAGAGTCGTTCCGTTGCCTTTTTCCTTTTCCACCTGTTCAGCACTCTTCAAGGAAGAGCTCAGATCAGGAGGCATTATCAGTACCGAATCGGTTCCCTTTTCCAAAAACCCATGGAAGTCTTTGGACTTGCCAGTCAAAACCCTGTTTATCCTGTCCTCTTGAACTTTTTGCATTAGAGTTTGCCACTCCTGCTCGGTTCGAAATCTTCGCATTCTCCGCTCGCCATCACCGACCAGGACCATTGAGGCAACAGCTTTTACTCGTCGGTCTCGAGCTGCTATGTATGCTACTTCTCCTCCTCCCAAACTTACACCTAATATGGCGATTTTGTCAGGGTTAACTTCTGGTATTGATTGCAAGTAGGATATGGCGTTGCTAGCGTCATAGATCTGCAGGTATGGAATTACCTCGCCGCGGACGCCTTCGCTCTCTCCGAATCCTCTGAAATCCATGGTTAGGGCTACAAAGCCACCTGCGTTCAACTCTTCAGCGAACCCAGGAAAGAAGGCGTCCGCCGTGCTCATGAAACCTGGCACAAGCACGACACCAGGAAAAGGTCCTTTTCCTGAATTGTCAGGCGTAGAAAGTATTCCGGACAGTTTTAGGCCGTCGCTATAATAGCTTATTCTCTTCTTCATCGATCAAATTCTCTTCCTCTCATCGTGTTATTTAAGCTTTTTCCATTCCTCGATGAAACGCTTCGCGTCTCCGAGGACATCTTCGGTCGATGGGACGTACGGGGTAATTAAACGATCCACGCCCGCCTCTATGAAAGGCTGCAGGCGCTCCTTGATTTCACCAGCCGACGTGCCCGGCACCACCGGCAACTTATCCATGTACTCATCGGTGATGACTTCCTGGGCCGCTTTGAAGCCCCCCTGTTTGAAGGCCGCCTGAACGGCATTCACTTCGGTTTCGAAACCGGAAGCTTTGAGCATGTCGCGATAGTGGTCGGCGATGTTGTAGAACGTCAGAACCTGACGCAGTTTCGCGCGCGCTTTGGCGCGATCGGGATTGAGCGAGACGCGCACTTTGGTGATGATCTTGACATCGCTCTTCGGGCGTCCCGCTTCCGCGGCGCCCGCATGGACGCGCTCGGCAATCGCTTTCACTGTGGCGGGCGTTCCCATATTGATCATGACTCCGTCGGCGATCTTGCCGACGAGGTTCGTCATTTGGGGGCCCAGCCCGGCGACGTAGATCGGAAAATGGGGGTGCGCCGGCTTCCACGAAAGCTGGAACCGCTTCCCTGTTTTATAGATTTCGCCATCGTATTCGACGCGGTCGCCCTTGGCGGTCATGCGCACGATATCGACGTATTCGCGAATGCGCCGCAGCGGCCGGTCGAACGTTCCCCCGTGCCAGGAAGCGATGGTGGTGTTGGCGCAACCCAGGCCCAGGAGCAACCTCTCGCCGGCGAGATCCTGCAACGTTGCGGACTGGATCCCAAGCGTGACCGGGCTGCGTCCATATATGTGATAAATGGCGGTGCCCAGCTTGAGGGTTTTCGTCCGCGCGGCAATGGCCGAAAGCAGAACAAAGGGGTCAGTGCTATTCGATTCGCCCTTCCAGATGGCGTCGAATCCGGCATCCTCCACCAGCGGCGCTAAATCAACGATTCCGCTGACAGGGTAATGCGCGGCGGAGTTCAACTCAATGTCATAGGTTGGCATAGTTCACGATTTGATTGCGCATCTCCGCGCCGATAGCAACAGAGACGTCGCGCTGGCGAAGAAAGTATGTTATCACCCCACATGTCTCGCCTGTCAAGCTGCGTTTGTACATTGCTTTTTCTGAACGGCCAACATCGAAATATGTTCATCTGAACAGATCCAATTCGGGGCGGCGAATCAGGGGCGCGGCAGAGCCCTCGGCGGGCGTCCACTGAAACCCGTCGATCAGCGCAACAGGCACGCCGGCGGCCTTTTCCATCACAAGCCCGGCGGCCGAGGTGAGTTCGTCGGCGCGCGCGACGATCGTAGCCTGCAGAACGTGGCGATCGCGATCGAGCGTACCTCTGCAGTCTTCAATCGCCTCCATGCCGGAGACGCCGATAGCGATATTTACCAGCCCTTCGCGCCACGGCCGGCCGAAACTATCGGTAATGAGAACCGCGCCGCATTGAAGACGCCGCCGCAACGCGCGGGCCGACGCATCGGGATCGGAGGGAAGAACGGTCGCGAAGTGCTCGCCGGGCACGTTGGACTGATCGATTCCGGCGTTTGCAGCCACGAAACCGTGATGCGTTTCAGCGATCAGGACGCCGCGGTCCATACGGACAATGCGGCGGGACTGACTAAGAATCAGTTCGATCAAACGCGCGTCCTTGCCCCACTGCCTGGCCCACTGTGCGGCGAATTCGGACGGCCGGATTTCACGCAGATCCACGATCGCGCCTTCCGCCTTCGAGACGATCTTCTGCGCGACGATCACGATGGTCTCTTGTGCGATCGTCTTCCCGGCGCGAGTCGCGGCGACCAGAATCAACCCCGCAAGGTCGTCGCCCGGCAGGATTTCCGGTAAGCCGCCGAGCCCTACGATACGGATGTCCATTGCGTTCGCAACCATTGTGCGGTACGCGAATCGGGCGCCCGCTTCAGTAAATCATCAACGTCGTCCGGTGTATCGATATCGAAGAGCAGGCCGGCGGGACGCCGGACCGTCGCCGGGACACCGCGCTGTCGCGCCTGATCCAAATGTGCCTGAAAGCTTCCGGGGCCGAAACAACTGGCGATCGCATCCGGTGGAGTCCGGACCAGCGCGTTTGTTCCCGTCCCGTCCAGGGAGGGAACAATGATCACGCCCGGCTCCGCCGCGTCTTTTGATGCCTCGATGAGATCTTCGATCTCGGTTCTTGTGACCAGCGGAACATCGATCGGCAGGAGAAGAACAGTGGCCGCTCCCAAGGTCATTGCACGGCGCGCAGCCGCGTCGGCGGAATGGCTATGTCCGAGTTGTTCCTGCTCTTCAAAGACGGTCGCGCCCGACTGGCCGGCATGATCCGCGATCGCTCGATCGCTGGTCGCCACGACGATGCTGTCGAGGCCACGAACCGTACAGAGAGTCGCGAGGACTTCTCGAAACATGAACCGCGCCAGCGCTTCCCTTTGAGACGGAGTCAGGAAGCCCTTCAAGCGCTGCTTGGCGTTTGTCGGGGCCTTGACCGGTAGTAGAGCGCAGATCATCTTAATCGTCCGTTTCGTAAGTTCGCTAACGTATTCAAATCCCCTGTCGAGCTACGCTCGACCATACGGGCTGAAGCCCGTACCCACCTTCGAAATCGTGTACTTAATCGACGGCTTTCATCACCGCGCGGGCGAGCGCTTTCTTCTTCGATAATCCGCTCATAATCGTGTCGGTGACGATCGCGTGCATTCCGAGCGATTCAACCTTCGCAGCTTGTTTTTCATCCTCCTGATCCAATACGAACACGTTCACGAGTCCTTTATAGAACCGGGCTACGCCGAGGGCTGAGACGTCCATCTTCAGACTCCGCATCATTCTCGCAGCCGGTCCTTTCAAAGCGCGACCCCCTACAATCGGAGAAATCGCAACTGTCGGACCCCGGCGACGTTCCAGAGCCTGGCGAATGCCGCGAACCGCAAGAATTGGCCCGATACTGATGATGGGGTTCGAAGGACAAAAAACAACTGCGTCGGCGCGCATAATTGCATTGAGCACGCCCGCTGCCGGCTTTGCTTTTTCCGCGCCGTGAAAGCGAACCTTCCGCACCGTGTCTCGCGTGCGGCGCCGGACAAAATAGTCCTGGAAATCCAACAATCCTGCGGCAGTTTCCACCATGGTACGCACAGGATCGTCACTCATCGGCACGATCGCGGACTTCACTCCCAGCGCCGCGCATATTTCCCGGGTCACCACGCTGAGCTTCGCCCCCGCTCGCAGACGTTCCGTGCGAAAGATGTGAGTCGCGAGATCGCGGTCGCCGAGTTGGAACCATGTGTCAGCCCCCAGTCTGCGCAGTGCATCGAGATTGTGGAATGTATCGCCCCGTAAACCCCATCCGTGAACCGGGTTCGCCAGGCCTGCCAGCGTGTAAGTGACCGTGTCGAGATCCGGCGAGATGTGCAGGCCGTGAATTTCCGCGTCGTCACCGGTGTTGCCGATTACGAAAACGTCCTGCGGTGGAATCACCCGAACCAGGCCGTCCAGAAAGCGCGCGGCGCCTACTCCGCCGGCCAACGCCACAATCATAGACCCGTGATCCGGATTCCTGAATGCTTCACCTTATTACGGCGATTGATCGCGATGAGCAACGCCACAACATTTTCGATCAGCCGTCCGTTGCGCAGGGGCCCGGCGTCGACCGCGCGGGCACCCCCGAGCATGCCCACGAGTTCCGTGGCTACCCGCTTTGCTTCCGGGTCGTCGGCGCAGATGAGCACGTCGCTATCGATACCGTGGTCGAGTTGCATCAGGAGTTCCGCGCCGAGGGTATGAAATGCGCCCGCGACGCGTGTTCCTTCCGGCAAATTCCGCGCGGCTCTTTGCGCAGAGGATTCCGTGGACTCTCCTTTAAGCTGCACGGTAGCATCCACCACTACCGCGCCGGGCGAAAGATTCGCGCTCAGACCGAGAAGCGTATCGACCTGGCTCTCAAACGGCAAAGTCAGCACGACGGCATCGGCGCCGCGTACTGCATCGTTGTTCAGGAAACCTTCGACCTGAGTCGATTGAGCCAGTTCGCCGATCCGCGCCGCGGCAGCTTGTGCTCGCGCAAGATCGCGCGAACCGATCCGCACTCGTGCGCCCGCTCGCGCAAAACGCAAGCCTAGCCCGGTGCCCTCGGCTCCGGTTCCTCCGACAATAGCGATCGTCATGCCTGAGAGGCCTTTCGATAGCGGAACTCTTCCGATGAAATCAAACTCGGATAAGAACCAAAACGTGAATCCGCCGATTCGACCAGATCCAATGGGTCCGGTTGTTCCGGTTCCTGCTCGAACACACGCCGCACCCGGTACGTGGTCGATCGCTCCACGGGCACCCGCCCTGATTCAAAAATCAGCGCCCGAATATCCGCGGGCCGCAGGAAGTGCCCGTGCGGCGCTCCCGCCGCGGTCGAAATGCTCTCGTTCATCAGAGTTCCCCCGAGATCGTCGGCGCCTGCATTGAGACAAGCTTGCGCCAACTGCGTGCCTTGCTTCACCCAACTGGCCTGAACGTGATCGATCCAGCCATTCAACATCAACCGGGAGACCGCGTACATCCGCAGAACCTCGCTGGAAGTCGCGCCGGGACGAATTCCCGGAACCAGCGATTTCTGAAACATCGGGGCTTCGGTATGAATGAAACTCAGAGGCACAAATTCCGTGAAGCCGCCGGTCTCTTTCTGGATTTCCCGGATCAAATTGATGTGTTCCGCGCAGTCGCGCGCCGTTTCCAGGTGCCCGAACATGATCGTGCAGGTGGTCGAAATGCCAAGCCGGTGCGCCGTAGTGATGACTCGAACCCAGTCAGCCGTTGAAATCCGACCGGGGGAAATCAAATTCCGCACACGGTCGATGAGGATTTCCGCGGACGTGCCCGGCAGCGAACCCACTCCCGCATCCTTCAGGGCGGAGAGATAATCCTCAACGCTCCAGCCGGAGCGCTCCGCGCCGTAAAGCACTTCCTCCGGTGAGAATCCGTGCACATGGATACCGGGAACCTCCGCCTTGATCGCGCGGCACAAATCGATATAAAACGATCCCTTCATGCGCGGCGGCAGGCCAGCCTGTACGCAGACCTCAGTCGCGCCCAGATCCCAGGCCTCCCGGGCCCGGCGAACCACTTCTTCGACAGGCAGGAAATAACCTTCCTCGGCGCGATGGCCGCGGCTGAACGCGCAAAAGCCGCACCGTTTGACGCAGACGTTGGTGAAGTTGATATTCCGATTCACCACGTAGGTGACCCGCTCACCTAACTTCTGGCGCCGCAGATGATCGGCGACCGCCAGCGTTGCACGCAGATTCGCGCCCGTTACCGTGAACAGGTGCTCTCCTTCTGCTACGCCGACTTCGCCGCCGCTGAGCGCTCTTTCGAGAAGGGAGGCGACCGGTGCATCGCATTCGGAAATCGCAGTTGCAAGTTCTACCATCGCTCTACCATCGCTCGCTTTACCATCGCTCTTCTGCCCGGCGCACCAGGCCCGTCTCGTCCGATAACGCCAGCACTCGTTCCCGCACCGGTTCAGACAAGCACTGAGCGCGTTCGCGCAAATACTCGGGGTATATGGCTAACCGCTCGCGCAGCTCGAACCCGGCTTGCGTTGTGACCTCCCTCAATCTCTGGACTTCGGGCCAGATTTTTTCGGGATTGATGAAATCGAGAGTCACCGGCGAGATTCCGCCCCAGTCGTTGATACCCGCCCGCAGAAAGTACCCATAAGCATCCGGCGTCAGGTTCGGCGGAATTTGAATGTTCACTTCGGACCCGAAGATGAGCCGGGCCACGGCCGCAGTGCGGGCCAGATCGAGTGCGTCCGGCTCCGGCCATTGAGCGAAGCGCGTATCCGGCTTGGCCCGGAAGTTCTGCACAATTACTTCCTGAATGTGGCCGTATCGTTCATGGATTTCCCGAATGGCGAACAGCGAATCCACCCGCTCCGCCGGCGATTCTCCGATGCCGATCAGAATGCCGGTCGTGAACGGGACTCCGAGCTCGCCTGCGGCATTCAGCGTCGCCAGGCGTGCGGAGGGTACTTTGTCGGGGCAGGCGTGATGTGCCTCACCGGGCCGGAGCAGACGGTTACTCACGGTTTCCAGCATCATGCCCATACTGGCGTTGAAGGGTTGAAGCTTCTCAATCTCGTCGCGGCTCATTGTGCCGGGATTCGCGTGCGGAAGAAGCCCGGTCTGTTCCAAAACCAGCCGGCACATCGCGGCGAGATAGTCGATGGTAGACGTGTACCCGTTGTCGGCGAGCCACTCCCGATATGCGGGATAGCGAAGTTCCGGACGTTCCCCGAGGCTGAAGAGAGCCTCTTTGCACCCGGCCCTTCGGCCCGCTTCCGCGACCGCGAGCACTTCGTCCGGGGTCATCGTGTGAGCGCGAGGATCTTCGAGATCGCGCGCAAAGGTGCAATATCCGCAACGATCGCGGCACAGGTTCGTCAGGGGGATAAACACCTTACGGGAGTACGAGATAATGCGCCCCGTGCGCCGCTCGCGCAATTGCGCAGCTGCCTGGAAGAGATCCTCCAGATCCTGACCTGTTGCTCCGATGAGGCGCCAGGCATCCGAACGTGAGACTCCATGGGCCGGGATGGGTTGCAACGTAGCTGTGCTCATGGATTATTCGACTGAGGTGCCCTCAGCGCGATTGAACTTTGTCATTATACATAGGCGGTCACGCTCATCGCTGAAACGGCGACCAGACGTGCACCACATTTCCCATGCACGACGCGCCGTGGGGCTGGGGCTTGCTAATCTCTCCTCTCGAGTGGGTCCCATAGTACTAGAAGTCGTCCGATATGGACCAGTCGAACCCGTGTGCCTACGCCTATTGAGCTACAAACTGATTTCGTATGTACTGATAAGGCGATGAGTTCAAGGGTCATTCTCTTTCTGGGAGCGCCGGGTAGCGGTAAGGGGACCCAAAGCTCCTGGCTTTCCTCACAACTTGGAATTCCGAGCCTTTCGACGGGCGAAATGCTACGCGCGGAGGCGAAGCAAAATACTCCGGCTGGATTGCGTCTGCGGGAAATTCTTGCCTCGGGCTCGCTTGTCGAAGACGAAATCGTCTGCGATGCGGTCGGTTCGCGGTTGCGGTGTGAGGGTTCGGATCAGGGGATGATTCTCGACGGCTTTCCGCGCACGCGGAAACAAGCCGAGTGCCTCGATCGGATACTGGCGGACATGAAGACGCCGGGACCGCTGGTTTTGCACCTCGACGTTTCCCGGGAGCGGCTGCTGGGACGGTTGACCGCGCGGCGGCAGTGCGCGACATGCGGGGCGATTTTCAACCTGCTCTCGCGGCCGTCATCGGCCGGCACGCGTTGCGAGAACGATGGCGGCGAATTACTGCAGCGCGATGACGATGCCGAAAGCGTGATTCTGCGGCGGCTGGCCGAATTCGAGGCGTCCTCAGCGCCGCTGATCGAGTATTACCGCAAGGCGGATTATCACCGGATCGATGGAGACCGGGAAGCCGGCTTGATCTCGGCGGAACTGCTTCGGATTGTGAGGCCCGCACGAACTCGGGCCGTACGTGGTACCGTTGCACGTGCCAGTATCCGCACAGCGAACCTCGATTACGTTTCCGGAACTCCTGCGTGACGGCGCGCTGATCTTCAAACGTTTCACGGGAGCGGGATGAAGATCCTTATCGCCATCAAGCAGGTGCCCTCGCGGGATAGCCAGCTGAAAATCAATGCGTCGGGAACCTGGATCGAAGACGCCGATCTCGCCTGGGAAATCAACGAGCCGGATGCCTATGCTCTCGAAGCCGGGCTGCAGCTCAAGGAAAAGCTGGGCGGCGAGGTGGTGGTGCTCTGCGC
>JBEKTF010000047.1:0-48071 GCA_049516355.1 Bryobacteraceae bacterium
GAGCAGTGCGGATAAGGAACGCGTCTTCGTGGGCAACGCGAAGCGTGTGTACCCCAAGGCCAGCCGCTGGTTCAAAGCGTAGGGTAGGGGCCGGACCGGGGGGTCCGGGGCGGACGCGGGCGTCCGCCCCACCGGAAAGTCAGTAGAGTTGTCAGCAGAATGCCCTATGTAACCAACGACGATTTGCCTGGCCCGGTTCGGCACCATCTACCCGAGCACGCGCAGGATATCTTCCGGGAAGCTTTCAACCACGCGTGGCAGGAATATGCGGGCGATCCGCGTCACGAGGAGATCGCACACCGCGTCGCGTGGGCAGCCGTCAAGCGAGTCTATGTGAAAACAGGGGATGAATGGGTGCCTCGTGGATCGGGTTACGCCATTTAGTATCGCTGGGTCCATCCCCACATGCGGACACTTGGCGAGGCAGAAAGAGGCGTCGAGAAAGTCTCGACGCGGCACGCACGAGTGCGCGCGCCACGCGTTTAGTGGAACCCGGCAGCGACGGCTTGCTGGGGCAGGAAAGGCACCCGGTCCTGCTTGCAAAGAGTCTGAATAGCGGATCGTGCTGTCATCAATCCCGACGGGAGACCACCACCGGGCATGACCCATTGGCCCACCATCAGGAACTGCCGCAAGCCCGGGAGAGTCATCCGCAGCGGCCTGAATCCTGAGCCAGGCGTGAGCAGCCAGCCTTCCATACTTCCTTTCCAGTTACCGGTGCACCGGATGACTGTGGCCGGGGTCGATACGTCGACGACTTCGATGGCCTGGCGGACACCGGGTACCATTTTTTCCAGGACCGCAACAACCGCTTCGGCGATTCGGTCTTTCTCCGCCTGATATCGCGCCGGGTTGTGTTGCTGCAGGTCGACCCAGAAATCGAAATTGCACGTGGGAAGAAAGCAGGTGACGGCGGTTTTTCCGGGCGGCGCAAATGTCGGGTCGAAGTGGAAGAAACGGAAAGGAAGCCGCGAAAGCTGCGTGCCGGGATCGACTCTCAACGGAACGTCGAGAAGCCGCGTCAGGTATCCGGGCTGTTGCGAAAGATCGCGTGCCACGCCGAGCGAGACCTGCAGATAAGAAGGAAACGTTTTCAGGGTGCGATAGATTTTGTCTGTGAGTTTGTCCGCGTACTTGCCGCCAAGCAGGTCGTAAATTGTGGCGTGCCCATCGGCGGCAGAGATCACCCAGTCCGCCGCGATGGTCTCACCATCGGCCAGCCGGACGCCCGTGGCGGCATCGCTCTCGACGACGATTCGATCGACCTTCGCGCCCAGACGGAGGCGGCCTCCCAGGCTGCGGAAATTCTCCACGATGAGCCGGATGATGGCCTGCGAACCGCCGATCGGGTAGCCCCCGTTGAGATCGCTCATCCAGGCTAACGAGAAAACCAGGGCAATCGCAGACAACTGCGCCGAATCGCCGCTTTGGAAAAAAGCCCGCAGAAGCGGATTCCTGAACCGGTTACCATACTCCTCGATGCTGAGTTTTGACCACCACCTCAGCATGGGCAGGTCGGGCAGAGTGCGGAGGAGGGCCAACCAATTGTGAGGCCCGTGCCCGGCCGGGTCAGGCAGGGCGATCTTCGCGAAGCTGCGAATCGCCGATGCGAGATGATGGATCTCGGCCGCGTCCTCGGGAGCCCGCTGCAGGAGTTCCGTTTCCATGCGGTCGGGATTCGTGTAGACGACGAGGCGTTCCCCGTGTTCAGTCTCCAGAGTCGTGTACTCCTGTGGATGCACGAACGTCAGCCTGCCAATATCGAACACCTCCCGCCATTGCGAATACATCGCCGAGTCGGGATTGGAACCGAGTAACCAGTGGAGACAGGTTTCAAAAGTGTAAGCACCTCTGTGCCAACTGGTCGCCAGTCCGCCGGGGTTGTCGCTCATTTCGAGGATTTCAGTTTGATAACCGCTCTTTTGCGCGTAGACCGCGGCGCAGAGCCCCGCGATACCGCCGCCGATAATCGCGACCTTTCGGGTGTCTGGCATAATGCCCTCCCGCTCATTGGTTCATGCATTCTGTTTGCCTTCTCAAACTGTTTGGCCAGCTTACGCGTAAAGCATGCTGGTGGAGACAGGTAGCGCTAATATCGATCGGCGCCGAAGCGGCAATTCCCGCGAGGCATGGATGCGCCATTCGGCTCAATTCCGAGTGAGTCAACGCACTGAGCGGAACGCGATATGTTGATCACATCATCCGGGTGCTTTGGTAGCATGAATAGTCAATGTCCCAGAGTTCCTCTTCGCCAACCGTGTTAGTTGCAGGCGGAGCGGGATATATCGGGAGTCATACCGCTAAAGCACTGGCGCAAGCGGGATTGCAGCCAGTAATTCTTGATAATCTTTGTACCGGCAATCGCTTCGCGCTCCAGTTCGGGCCATTCTATGAAGGCTCCATCGCGGATGCCGGTTTAGTCCAGGAGATTGTAAGGCGGCACCGCCCGCTTGGCGCCATATTGTTCGCGGGCCATGCGTACGTAGGCGAATCCACCGCTAATCCCCGCAAGTATTTCAATAACAATGTGATTGAGGCGATCCACTTTCTCAATCACCTGCTGGATGCCGGAGACTTGCCGCATGTCGTATTCTCCTCAAGTTGCTCGGTGTACGGGATCCAAAGCGAAATCCCGATCTCGGAAAACAGCGCTCGCGACCCGCTGAGCCCCTACGCGGAAACGAAGGCTTTCCTGGAGAAGGTCCTGCGATGGTACGGCTCTGCGTACGGGTTACGCTCGGCGTGCCTTCGTTACTTTAATGCAGCGGGGGCAGACCCGGATGGCCAGTTAGGGGAGCACCACGATCCTGAGACGCATCTCATCCCTCTGGCGATCCAGGCTGCGATGGGCAAGGAGCGCTTGCGGGTTTTCGGAACGGACTATGCCACTCCCGACGGTACCGCGATTCGGGACTACATCCATGTGTCCGATCTCGCCGACGGCCATGTGCGGGCACTCCGGCGCCTGATCGATGGGAGCGAATCCTTCACTTTGAATCTGGGTACGGGTACCGGCTATTCGGTCCGCGATGTGATACGAGCCGTCGAGCGGACGGCAGGAGTCCCGGTACCCGTGGAATACGGGCCTCGCCGGGAAGGGGATGCGCCGGAACTGGTAGCCGATCCCACCCTGGCGCGCAATATGCTCGGATGGACGCCCCGCCATTCCTCTCTGGAAACGATCGTTCAAACAGCATGGAACTGGTACACCCGCCAGGAAGCGCCCGCTGTGACGGTGCCTCTGTCCTCCTCGTAATTAGTGTGATGAGCCCGGCAGGGCCGGACCGGGGGTCCGGCGCGGACGCGGCGTCCGCCCCACCAGAGACGCTCTAATTCGTCACATTAGCGCGTCAGACGGGTGAACATGGTCGAAGGACGGGTGCGGTTCCATCGCGCCGCGGGCCAATAGATCACGCCAAACAAAAAGCCCAGCCCATAGGAGAGATGGTAGGTGAGGAAGACGACCGGGAGGAGGGGTAAGAGGTCCCATCCGTTCCGACGGCAAGCCCCGAGTGCCGCCGTGATGGCCATGCCAAAATAGACGGCCAGCAGGGCCGCCCATGCAATCAGCGCGTAAGATCGCAACCCGCCGGAAAATGCCGCAAACGCCAGCAAGAACGCATTCGCGAGCACAAACATCAACGGCACCAGATGACGCCACGACGCGGGAGCGCCATGCTTCCGAATGACCGCTACCTTCCAAAACCCGTATTGAAGGTATTGCCTGAAGAGAGCCCAAAGCGAGGCGCGGGGCGTATACGACGATTTGATGCGAGGCGACTGCCAGATTTTGCCGCCCGACCGCCGCAGACGAAAGTTGAACTCGTCATCCTGGTTGCGGACCAGTTCCGGGTCGAACAAACCGACCCTGTCGAAAACGGAGCGTGGCCAGCAGCCTAAGTAGACCGTGTCGATCTCTCCCGCATAGTCAGGATCATGCGCTTTCCCGCCGCCAGTGCAGAACGGCACGCGAAACGCAGCGGCGATCGCCCTGCCGATCAAGCCCCGGCCGGTAGCTACCCAGGGTCCACCAACATTGTCGGCTCCCGACTCAGCAGCGGCGCGCACACACTCGCGAATGTAGTCCGGGGCATAGGTCGTGTGGGCGTCCATGCGAATGATGAGGTCTCCGGTTGCGGCTCGAATGGCCGCATTCAGACCTGTGGAAACAATGCGTCCGGGATTATCGATTACGCGAACAGCGGGGCGTTGGGCGGAATACTCCTGTAGTACTTCGCGAGTGCCATCGTCGCTCATTCCATCCGCCACCAGGATTTCGACGTCGCACTGAGGATCCACCTCCTGGGCAAAAACCGACTCCAGGAACGCGCGAATATGCCGCTTCTCATTGCGGCACGGGACGATAACCGATATTTTCATGAGCGCGGTGGAACCTGCGAACCTGGGAGCACTGGATTCAGTATCGCCCAAGCGCTTCATGGACAACCAGAGCGCTGGTATCAGTACTTGTTGGCCGCCGCCCGGGCGTTAGCAGGCTGGTCGCCAGCAGTCATTCGGGCAGGAGGTTGGAAGAACGAGACGTTTCCCTTTGCAAACGAGCCGATCGAAGCCATACCTACATAGACGATGCCGCCGCCGGGAGGATCGTAGCGGGAGACGCTGGCCGCCCCACCCACAATCGCCTCATCCACATCAGGGGACTGAAAGGAACGAGGCACGAAGACCAGCCAGTCCGGCTCACTCGAATTGATATGCAGCGAGCGGAATTTGGCCGGAGCATCCGCGAACCGCCAAATCATTATCCGATTTAATGCCATTTCAATTTCTGTCGACTTTGAGGCACTGCGTGCCGTCCGCGAAAACATTTTATCATGAGAATGTTCCGATCGGCTTCGATTACCCGGACGGAAGACGCCCGAGTGTTACGATCGGGTTGCAGGGATCAGTGGATTCTTGACCACAAAGCCATAAGGAATCAAGTTGAAAATCGTGTTTGTCGGCTGTTTTCCTAAACTTTTAAAGCCAGCGCTTCGTGGAATTTAGGCTGCCCAGCCTGTTCGTAAGCTGTTAATAAAACAGTGGTACGCCCGAATGTTCTCGTCTGGGACCGAAGAAAATGCGGGTTTCCCCGGTTCCTCGCATTCTCCTGCAAGTATCGTCAGAATGGGTGTCCATTACCGATACACTTGAGCGGGGCCAAGTTTTACCCTATTATTACGGTGACAGTACGAGCGGAAAAGTCCAAAGCATGTCGTGTCTTCATTGCGGCCAAAGAATTCCGCGGGTTAGCCGTGCTTTGGGAAGTTTTTGCAGCTATGCGCATCGTTCCGCGTACTATCAGCGGTCGCTTCGCAGGTCAGGGATATCACTGAACCTGAGCGGATTTCAGGTGCTCTCGCCTGCTGTCGAATTGAACGGGGTCCCGGCAGGGCATCCTTATAAAGTCGCACCCGCGCCAAATATTCCGGGTGTCTGGCATTTGTCCTCCATCCGCGCGCGGGCACTTCCACCCATCGCACGCTTTAGCGCGCGGGTGGCGGAGACCGGCGTGATCGCTCCGGCCCGCCGGCAACCGGCAGCGCCAAAACCTTCGCCAATACAAGTCGGGCGCTGCATCATTATTCCAGACGCGCCTGAGGATCCGCGGCGGAAAGCACCGGGGCGCTGGATGCCGCGAGGAGTGTTCGCCGACTCGATTCCGCAATCGGCAATTCCGTCGTTTCGTATTTGGGAGAACACGGCTTCCGCGGAGACCGTCAGGACGAGACGAAATAGACGGTTCGTGCCGGCAGGTTGTGGACTTACGCCTCTTTCACAGGGACTGAAGCGCAGTCCCGAGAAAGTGGTTGTTCCCGTGTATCAGGCTTTGGAATCGAAGTACCGCGATGCTTCGGCAGGCGCTCGCCGATCGCTGCGATCCGAGTTACAGCGGGATCAGTCGTTCCTGAGCGTCCTGGCTGTTCCCGAACTGGGGACGCCGGCCATCAAAGACGAATCGGTAGTGTCGATTCCACAGCTCACCGCGGCAATCGGTCAAGTAGAAATCGCGGAACCGGCATCTTCACATAAATGTTTCTTAAAACAGATTGCGCTCCGGATTTCCGAGTTTGAATCCTGCTCTGTTCCACGGTTCCCTCCCGATCGACTGTTCCGGCCTGGACTTGAACCGCCTGTGCGGCAGACCCTCCGGTTAGCCCGGCCTGAGACATCCGATATCCACGTGGTTCGCTTTGACGCCTGGCATCGAACTGTGCTCCCCATCGGACCGGCTGCTGTTGGCAGCGCCGTGAGTCCGGCGACGCCCTCGAAGCTTGCTCCCCTGAGCGCTCCCAGTCTGGCGATACCGAGCCGGGTCGAATCGTCGTCTCCCGGTTATCCAGCGGGACGAATGTGGCGCCGCGATTCCATCTCGCCGCAGTGGGGCAATGCGCGCTCGTCATTCGGAATCCCTCATAGCCCCGGTGTTTTCGATGCCCCTCCACCGGAGGCACGATCGGTTCGACCTCGCTTCGATGCACTTTCTCCCGTCTCATCGGTTCAGGAGGTGCGGCTTCCCAATGAACGAGCGGGAGGCATGCACTTAACTCGTGCAGCGAGGCTCCGTATTTCGCAGTTATCGATCGAAGCAGCGACCGGGACGGTGGAACCCGCACGATGCCGGGAGCGGATGCCGGCTGTTTTGCCGGATTTGATTCCCGAGCCAGGCGCGATCCACACGTATTTCGGCCCTCCAGCGCCAGCATTCGTTCCCGTACCTGCGTTGCATAGCGGAATTGGCCCCTCGGCGGTTGGTCGCTTCTTACAGGTGAGCAATCGACTTTCGCGACCGCCATTGCTTACGCAATCGCAGGAGTGCGAGTTTCCGCTGCGGCCGCCAGTTCGATGCACCGCCGTTCCGACCCAGACGGCCTTGCGTGAGGCCAGGCAGGTAACGTCACAGGTTCGCCTTCTTCCCGACAGCCCGGCAAATCTGGCATACCCGCAGAACATCCGGATCGAGGGTCACGGCTCACCGCTGGCGGATCTGCAGTTACGGGCCGATTCCAAGGTGGACTTATTCGTCTGGCCCGCGGTAGAGCCGCTGTCACCAGCCGAGGGCGGAACCACATTGACCGGAGGCATGCACGTAGTTCGTGCCGACCGACTTCGTATCTCCGGGTTATCGATCGAAGCAGCGACCGGAACGGCGGAACTTGCCCGTTGCCGGGAACGGATGCCGGCTGTTGTGCCGGATTTGATTCCTGATCCAGGCGCGATCCACTTGTATGGCGGCGCGTATAGCGGCCTGCCAGCGCCAGTAATCGTTCCCGCAGCCTGGTTGCATAGCGGAGTTGGTCCCTGGACGGTTAGCCACTTTTTGCCGGTGAGCAAGCGACTTTCGCGACCGCCATTGCTCACGCGATCACGGGAGTGCGAATTTCCGTTGCGGACCGCAATTCGATTCACCGCAGTCCCAACTCAGGTGGCGCTACGCGAGGCCTGGCAAGTGACTTCACAGGTTCGCCTTCTTCCTGACAGCCCGGCTAATCTGGCCTACCCGCAGAGGATCGAGAGTCACAGTTCACCGCTGGCGGATCTGCAGTTACGGGTCGATTCCAAGGTGGAGTCATTCGTCCGGCGGGCGGTAGAGCCGCTGGCGCCAGCCGATGGTGCAACCACATTGATGGGAGGAATGCACGTAGTTCGTGCCGACCGGCTGCGCATTTCGCAACTTTCGATCGAAGCAGCGACCGGGATGGTGGAACTCGCCCGATGCCGGGAGCGGATGCCGGCTGTTGTGCCGGATTTAATTCCCGAGCCAGGCGCGATCCACTTATATGGCGGCGCGTATAGCGGCCCGCCGGCACCAGCAATCGTTCCCGCAGCCCGGTTGCGCAGCGGCATTGGTCCGTTGGCGGTTGGCCATTTCTCACAGGTGAGCAATAGACTGTCGCGACCGCCATTGCTTACGCAGTCGCGGGAGTGCGAGTTTCCGCTGCGGCCGGCAATTCGGTTCACTACAGTTCCAACTCAAGCTGCGCTGCGTGAATCCCCGCAGGCAACTTCACAGGTTCGGCTGGTTCCCGACAGCCCGGCAAATCTGGCATACGCGCAGAACATCCGCATCCAGGGTACCGGCTCACCGCTGGCGGATCTGCAGTTGCGGGTCGATTCCAAGGTGGAATCATTCGTCTGGCGTCCAGTTGAGCCGCTGTCGCCAGCCATGGGCGGAACCACAGTAATGGGCGGCACGCGCCTGGTTCATGCCGCGCGACCGGTTATTCCGCCGTTATTGATCGAAGCCGCGACCGGGACTGCGGAATTTGCCCGATGCCGGGAGTGGACGCCAGTTGTTGTGCCGGATTTGATTCCCGGCCCAGGCCCGATCCATTTGTATGACGGACCGCCAGCGCCAGCAATTGTGCCTATGCCTGCGTTGCATGGCGGAATTGGCCCCTCAGCGGTCGGTCAATTTTTGCAGGTGAGCAATCGACTTTCACGACCGCCACTGCTCGCTCAATCGCAGGAGTGCGAATTTCCGCTGCGGACTGCAATTCGATTCACCGCCGTCCCGACTCAGACGGTCCTGCGGGAGGCTCGGCAATTAACTTCGCAGGTTCGGCTCCTTCCCGACAGCCCGGCAAATCTGGCATACCCGCAAAATATCCGCATCGAGAGTCACGGTTCACCGCTGGCGGATCTGCAGCTACGCGTCGATTCCAAGGTGGAGTCATTCATCTGCGGTGCAGTTGAGCCGCTGTCGCCGGCAGTGGGCGGAACCACATCGATGGGAGGCATACTCGCCTTTCGTGCCACGCAGCCGGTCATTTCGGGGTTATCCATCGAAACAGCGATCGGCGAAGCAGCGACCGGAACGGTCGAACTCGCACGATGCAGAGAACGGATGCCGGTTGCGGTGCCGGATTTGATTCCCGGCCCGGCCGCGATCCACTTGTACAGCGGCCTGCCAGCGCCAGCAATTATTCCCGTGGCCGCACTGCGTAGCGAAATTGGCCCATCGGCGGTTGACCACTTCCTGCAGGTGAACAATCGGGTTTCGCGACCGGCATTGCTTACTCAATCACAGGAGTGCGAATTTCCGCTGCGGCCGGCAATTCGATGTGCTGTCGCCGCGACCCAGCCGGCGCTGCGTGAGGCCAGGCAGGCAATCTCACAGATTCGTCTCATTCCCGACAGCCCGGCAAATCTGGCATACGCGCAGAACATGCGCATCGAGAATCACGGTTCACCGCTGGCGGATCTTCAGTTACGGGTCGATTCCAAGGTGGAGTCATTCGTCCGGCGAGCGGTAGAGCCCCTGGCGCCAGCCGATGGCGAAACCACATCCGGGAATGCGTCCTTCAGTTCATGGGTCTCATCGTTGCGTCTCGCGACCGGCAGGGAACTTCCGGACCGCCCATGGCAACCAGTACCGATGTTTGCGGGGTCGACTACGATGCTCCCGCCGCAGGCGAGCTGGTCCTCGGTGTTCGATGGGTTGCGGGACCGTATTTTCAATCCGCGGATCAGATCAACCGGGCGGGCACAGTCGGGCGAGGTGTTGCTGAAAATGCGGAAGGCGGGTTTGCCTTCCTCAATTCTTCCGGTTCCTTTTGATTTCCGCTGGCAGCGCACGCGGAAAATGTGGGATCGGGCCGTAGGACGGAGGGGAAGCGGCAATTCTGTACACCTTCCGACGATTTCGTTTTACGCACCGGCTTCCCTGGAGTCATTGCTCGAGGGCAGCCCTGACGTTTTCCCACGGGCCTAGCTGACAGCCGGGTTCATGTAGTAGTACTGGTACCCGGTGCGGGTTGTTTCACCGGGATAAGCATCGCATAATATCTAAAGGCACTCGTAGTGGAGGAGTGTTAATGGAATGCCGCCAACAAAGTCGACAGTTACAGACGCTTCTGGTGGTCGGGGGAAAAACATGGTTCGAGCTGAGTCAACTTTGAGTATTGTAAACGGATTACAGGCGTCGAATGGAAAGCCCGTCCCGAACGAGGGCGCTGGAGTAAACCGAGCATCGAAAAACGCGAGTCCGGCTTTGGCCCGCGCAGTGTCCTTACATCTGGACGGCCAGTTGTCGGCGGCCCTGAAGCACCTGCGCGAAGCCCTTGAGGCCGATAACTCCCAACCCGCTCTCTACGCGGCCATTGGTCACATCTTATGCGAGCTGCGTGAATTCGAAGAGGCCGCAGGAAGCTACTCAAAGCTGCTTGAGCTTGAGCCCGAGCATCGTTCCGCTCACTTCAACAGAGCGGTTTGCCTTGCGAGGATGAACCGATGGGAGGAAGCTCGCACGAGTTTTGAGAGGTCGCTGCGAATCGACGCGTCGCGTATCGAGGCGCACCTCGGCATGGGAACTTGTCTACTCCATCTGGAGCACCACGCAGAGGCATACAGGGCCTTTTCGCATTATCTCGGGCCCCATCCAAAACACGAGGAAGCATTATTCGGGAGCGCCGTCGCATTACAGAAGATGGGACGGCTGAGTGAAGCAAAAGATATTTACCTCCGGATTCTCGCGCAGAATCCCGGGGCGCAGGAATCGCTGATCAATCTGACGGAAATCAGTCTGGCGGAGCAGGATCACGAGCAGGCGCGTAAGTATGCCGAGCTGCTCCTGACCCTGGATCCGGATTCGCACGCAGCCCTTGAGGCGCTGGCTACAGCGGCTTTTGCGACCAGCGATTTTGCTTCGGCGGTAAAATACTGCGAACTCCTGGTTCAAACCAATCCAGAGCAGTTTGAGAGCTGGTTTAATCTCGGCGTGGCGCACCAAAAGCTCAGCAACTTCAAGCGTGCCGCGGAAGCCTATGCGTTTGCGGCGAGCCAGCGTCCGGATTCGGCTGAAGCCCACCTGAATCTTGCCATTTCGTACCAGAAACTGGGAGATTTGACCGCAGCGCGCGCAGCTTACGAACGAGCGCTGGTGCTTGAGCCGAAACTTCCCGGCGCCTTATGGAATCTGGCGCTGGTTCTCGAACAGCAAGGGGATCAAGCCGAGGCAGAGAAGCTGTACAACATGTTGCCCGAGGAGGATCCCGACTCCGCTGAAGCCTTGTTTCGGGTTGGCTACCTGCGACTGCTTCGAGGCGAATTTCGCGGAGCCGCCGAGGCCTTTGGCGGCTGCCTGAAGAAGAAGAGTGTCTGGCCCGAGGCCCAGCTGAATGCGGGAATCGCCCACTGGAGATCCGGTGATTTCGCTGCGTCCCGCGCGGCTTTTGAGAAGGTACTCGCGGCGAGACCAGGTTCCGTGGATGCACTGCGCGGGTTGGCGGCGCTCAGTCTGGAGGAGGGAGATTACCAACAAGCCTTCCAGCTGCATAAGAAGCTGATCGAAACGGGTGAACGCAGCGCGGAAGTGTTCTACAACTCCGGCCTCATTTGCCAAAAGCGAGGCGAAATACGGGACGCCGTCGTATTCTACCGTGAGGCGCTGAAGGCAGATCCGGATTTCGCGGAGGCGCTTCTGAATCTCGGACACGGACTGATGTACATCGGCGCAAAAGACGAGGCCCACGCTTGCTGGCGCAAAGCGATTTCCATCAAACCGGATCTTGCGGAAGGTTATTTCGAATCAGAAGGGAACTAAACCTTTTAGCAAGGTGCTGAAAAAAGGGCTCTACCAGACTTGAAACGCCCACAGGCTTCAAGCCTGTGCCACCCATCAACAGCTTGGTTGCATTGTTGGAGCAGGCTTCATAGGCTGATGAAAAAAGACACAACATAGCTGGCCGCAGATAAACGCTGATTAACGCCGATTGAGAACAATGAACTTGAATCCGTCTTATCAGCGTCCACCGGCGTTCATCAGCGGCTAAATTACGTTTTTCAGCGACCTGCTCAGCCCGTTGAAGGTGTTTTTCAGCTTTTTCAGCAGCCTGTTAGATCAAAGAGGAAAGTTAGATCAAAGAGGCAGGGCGGGCCTCTGTCCTATTGAAAGTTGAATTCAATAGTGACATCGCCTGGAACAACCTTGCCATGGAGCGTGCCAGGCCGGAACTTCCAACGCCTGGCGGCATCCAAAGCCGCGGATCTGATCCACTTATCGACGGATACTGAGTTCCTGCCTGACGCGAGTACCTGCGCGTTTTGCACATTTCCAGACGTATCGACAGTTACCTGGACGGACAGCCTGAGATGGCTGCCGTGCAAGCCCTCCAGTCCGCGTTTCACCTCAGGGGTAAGCAGAGGAGTCGCTCGCTTGACGGCAACTGGCGGTGCGTAGCCAGGATCGGGCGATTGCGTCTGTCCAGGACCCGGTAACGATTTGCTCGCGGGCTCACTCTTTGTTTCCGGTGGCAGTTGCTCACGCAGGGGCAGGGGTGACACCTCCGGAGTTGGCGGAACCGGCGGTTTCTCAGCGGAACGCGCGACCGGGCTGTTTACGGGGCTTGGGATCTCGGCTGGTTCGGAAGGAACCTCACGGGATACTACTGCTTCGGGTTGCGGTAGGGCCGTCACCGGAACGACCGGGGCGGGCTGCATTGGCGCCACAGGAGAGGATTTCGCCGGGGCGATTCGAGGAACGATTTGCGGCACGACAGCAGGTTTGGCTTCTTCCGGGGGCTTAGGCGTCGCAGTAGTAAAAGATGCGGTTTTGGGTGGGATCGCGACCGGCGCAGTCGGCTTGGCGATCGCGGGAGCTGAGGGCAAGGCCGGCGGTTGAGCTTTCCCTGTTGCAGGGGTGGCCCGGATTGCAGGGCTGGCCCGGGCATCGGCGGGGGCAGGATTCGGCAATGGCCGAAGCGGGTGAGCTGGTGGCGGCGAGGGCGGAGCCACCAAAGGCACGTCCTGAATGGACGCCACATTGTTGTTTGGTAGCGCATTGGCGGAGTCGGGTAGCGCATTGGTGGGCAACTCCGGCGGCCGGTTCGCGTCCCAAGATAATACCTGGACAGATTCGGCCTGAGTGCGGGCTCCCTGTTGAATTTCCAGGCGAAAGCTCAGATCTCCGAATAACGGTGAATACAAGATCCGACCTTCCCGAAGTTGTGTGGGGCTAAGAGTGACTGAATGGGCAATCCCTCCATCGCTAACAGTCACGGTACCGCCGGAGGACTGCTGCAGTGCGGGCGCGAGCCGATCCCAGGACACCTCAAAGTCCTTCCCGTTGCGCACAACCTTTAATCCCAGAGGCGACGTCGCCGGCACGACGGAAGTGGACGCCCCACGATTCCTGCTTACCAACCACCACTGATAACCGCCCGCCCCCAGGAGGAGGAGAGCGCCAAGCGTTGCGAGAGCGATCCAGCGAGTCCTCCGGCGCGCGGGCGGGGGTTCCGGCAGCACCTGCTGTTCAGGTATCGGAATGAGCGCGGTGGAAAAATCGTTCCGGAGCAGGTATTCATCAAAGAAAAACTCAAGCGGGCTCGCCTTCGAAGGAGACACGCGTTCCGCGGCCAGGTCGAAAAACGCTGCCGACCAGGGACGCCGGGCCGGAGTCTGGATCAACAGGAAGAGAGAGCCCGGGTGTTGGAAACACCGCCGAGCAATTTCGCGGTCCGATTCCTGCATCTCGGGCCAACCCGCCGGTTGCGTTCGGAAAAAACCCACGACCCGTTGGGCGGGATGTTCCGAACGGGCTTTGAAGAAAGTATCCGCAGAGGCCGATTCCCGCGGCAGTACCTCACAATAATCCACGGAAAGACTTTGCGAAGAATATGTTCCGAGCAACAGGCCGACGGATCGACTCTCGCCGGATACGACGGAATGTAAACTTCTGATAGCAGCGTATTCGATTCGTACCGGTAAGGATCGTGTTGCAATCCGGATCTCGAAGAACTCCGCTGAGGCAGGTTCGTGGTCAGCGTTATCTAAATTAATGGAGTCGCTTTCGAACACTGCAGATTCCTTGTAAGAGCCTTCCACTATAGCAGAAACAGGGCTATAAAAGGCCCAAAACCGACTGTTTCGGAGGGAGCGCCAAGCGGTCTGGTACCATAACCGAAAGGCGACCAAAAGTTAGCGACACTGTCTTGCTGCGAGGCGATACGCGGCCTATGGTGGCAATCGGCAGCGCACTATGAACAGATTCTTTTCCCGCAGCCGTCTGATCCTGCTGGCAGCGCTCATTCTCGGGCCAGCACTGCTGTATCTCGACCGGACCGATTTGCTCGCGGATGCCGGAAATCTTCTTATAGTAAGGGACAAGCTTGAGCCAGCGGACATCATTTTTCTGCTGAACGGCGATGCCACTTCGCGTCCATACTATGCCGCAGAGCTTTTTCATAAAGGCCTGGCTTCCAAGGTCGTAATCGCACGCATGGAGGACTCCAGGAGCGTACAACTTGGCGCCTACCCGAATCCCACGGATTCGAACCTTGTGGTCTTGAGAAAACTTGGCGTCCCGGAATCGGGCATTGTGGAATTGCGTCCGGAGAGAGGAGTAATGCATACCGCCGATGAAGCAATGGCGTTGCTTGCCTACCTTAGGGATAATCCCATCCATAAGGTGATCGTGGTTACCTCGGAGTTCCATTCCCGACGTTCAAAATATATGTTCCGCAAGGCCCTGCAGGGAACCGATGTGAGAGTTATGCTTGCGCCGACTCGCGATGTGAAATACGGAGCTAACGACTGGTGGCATATTGAAGACGGGATCCTTGGCTGCCAGAACGAATATATCAAACTCTTGTACTACTACTACAGGTATTAGCCGCGCGACTCGAAGAGTTTTTGAATGCGGCGTTTAACAAGGTAGGCTGTTCGCCGGAATCGCTCTTTCCTGTCGTATTGGATCTGCCCCGACTGGTACCACTCCGAGTTAAACCGCAGCAGATCGCGCAGCTGCAGCTGTATCCACGCGGGATCGGGAAGCAATAGCGGCGATGGTTTGCAGCGCCTCACCAGGAAACCCACCAGCGGCGGCTGCGGAGACAGGTGAACTGCCACGATTTCGAAGCCCAGCGAGCGAAAAATTCTCGCAGCCGATTCCTGCGTCAGCCAGAAGCAGTGATCGATTTTAGTGACCGCCTCCGGAACACCGACCATGCGACAAATCTCGGTGAAATCGACGAAATCGCAGTACAGGTATCCATTTGGAGTCAAGCAACGGCGAATCTTTATCAATACCTGCTGGAGGTCTCGCACGTGCTCGATGCTACGGCAGAGCAGAACCAGATCGTATTCCTTATCGACTTCCCATTCCTCGAACGACGCGCATATGGTTTCCAGGCCGAGCCGTCGAGCCGCTTCGATTTCACTCGTTGCGGGATCAAGAACGGTGGCCGCGAGACCAAAAAACTCCTGGAACTCCAGGGCTATATGCCCGGCGCTGCCTCCAACATCCAACAGGCGGGCTCCAGCGGGAAACTGCAAGTGACCTGCAAGGGCGCGGATCAGCACCCGCGCGTAATGAACCTGGTTCGGCCCGATTTGCTCAATGCCACCATGTTGCGCGCCGGTAAACCTGGAAACGAGTGTGCGATATTCCCCACTCCCATAGAAACGGGAGCATTCCGTTTCACTCAGACGATCGACCTGGTAAAACAGGCCGCACGCGAGACACATTGCGGTGCGTGAAGGAACGCCATAGCGGTCCTCTTGTGCGATGATGGCGCTCCGCTCAGACTGGCATATATTGCAGCGCGGGATGAACTCGCGTAACCGTTCTACAACGGCGCCGATCAGCGGCGCGCAGCGTTTTCGGCGCCGCGCGAGTTCCACTGGATGGAGCCTGAAACTGGCTCCCACGCCGGGGTCACGGTGAGGCAGCGAAAGGCGGTTTGACCTGGACGGATCAAAGTCCCCGATCAAAGTGCCGCCAACGAGATGGTCAGACGCGGATTCCGTGTTTATCATATCCTCACTTCCGGCCATCTGAAACGCCACACAGAAGCACGATCCAGCGTGAACTGCAGTCTGATGCTAGCACAGTGAGTCGCGCGAAAGTCCACACTTTTGGCACCGGCAAGGACCTTGTGAACAGGAACAGTTCTAGTACGTTATCCCTGCTATGTCTTTCGGGATCGCTGCTCGACTCGGGCCCATGAAAGTCCCGCGGCAACGTCAAGACCGCCCACGCCGGGCTGTGCGGGAAGCTTTCATAGCCTTCTTCGACTATCTCCACGAATGGCCAGCTCACATCGGCATAGCCAACGCTGCCAGTATTGCAACATGATGGCGCTCGCATGCCAGTCAACAAATGTGTCTCCGGTTCCGGCGATTGTTTCACCGGAGGCAGCCGGTTCTTGAAATAGAGCGGCTCGACCCAGCTGGTGAGATTGGTTTTGAATTCGCCCCGCGTCGCCGACTGTCTGTTCCAGCACATGTTGCCCTGCGGCCAGGAATGTGTCAATCGGGGCCGGCAATTCTCTAACGACAAGTTCTGCCAGCGGCAGATATCCCCGCTCACTCCAAAAGACACAGAACCCGGGAGAGGCGGCTGAAAAGCGCTCGTTGAAGGTACCGGTACCGGATCGCCGATTTGTTCATCCTGGCGAAACGAGACGCCGCGCTTCGAAGTGATCGAATACCTGTGCGGTAGTCCTGACAGCCATCAGGTATCATCCAGCGGCTCTTTCAGGCAGGCTGTGGCACTATCGTCGTTGTTAGAAATTTCATACGGACGCCACAAACGTACTGACAGTACTAATAGGTATAGAACCATGTGCCCGGAGAAACCGGCCGCTCAGTATTGACAACCAGGTCGTTTTGCTTGAAACTTGGAAATCTTAGAGGACTCGAACAGACGTCAGATTCAAATGGCGTATGTAAGCGGGAATGGCGCGAGCCTGTTCTCAGCATTAGACGTTCAAGAGAAGACGGTCGGAGGATGGTCGATGTCAGAAATGCCATGGTTTGCGTTACGAGTAAAGTCTCGTCACGAAAAGAGTGTCGCTTCAAGTCTGCAATCGAGAAATATCGAAGAATTACTCCCTTTGTATGTAAGCAGGAACAAGTGGGCGGACCGCTACAAGAATGTTCAGCTGCCGCTTTTTCCGGGCTATGTTTTTTCTCGATTTGAGATCGAAAAGAGGGGTGCCATTCTCCGCACGCCGGGCGTGATTGACATGGTCCGGTTTGGGCAGGTTCTCGCTCCGGTAGATCCGAAGGAGATGGAAGCTCTGCTTAGACTCGTTAATTCGGGAAGCGGCCCCTTTTTCGGTCTCACTGGTATGGTCATGGAAGTTCGTAAGGCACTGCGTCTCGTGCTGTCGGTTACTTTGCTGCGGCGCTCCGTCCTGGTGGAGCTTGACCGCGATTGGGTGCGACCCACCGAGCGTAAGCCGATATTCCCTCCCCGGCATCTCATGCCTCCCCCACGCTCGCACCCGGTCGAAACGCTCCTTCCCTGAAGGTACAGGCGTTCTCTCGAACGATCCCGGGTGGGCAGCGTGCGGTTTTTTCATTCCGCCGGATCAGCGCTACAGCCAAGGAAGCCAAGGCCTCGTATAATGATTCTCGTGGGACGCAATTGCATTGGATGCCTCGCCTTGAGCCTGGTATTAATGGGAGAGGTCCTGGGCCAGGCGCACGGATTCCTGAAGGTAAGAGTTATGGAGGGCGATGGCGCCTTCAACGACATCAGGCATAAGATCGGACATGCGATGTCAGTTGAAGTGCGTGATCAAAATGGCCAGCCGGCAACCGGGGTTGAAGTCATCTTTGTGGCGCCGACTATGGGAGCCAGTGGGGCGTTCTCAAACGGGAATCGAACCATAACAACGAAAACAGACATGGAGGGTGTTGCCAAAGTTGCAGCGCTTCGTCCCAATGCCACGGAGGGGAGATTCAACATAGTTGTGACCGCACGCCAGGCGGACCGGGAAGGGTCAGCGGTGATCACACAGAGCAATAGCACCGCGGTCGTGGTGCGCCACTAGGTAGTGAGGATCGCATGAACGTTATGTCTCCAAGTGCCGTTCTGTGGATGTGTTTCGCGGCGTCGCTGTTTGCAGTGCACCCGGCTATGGCTCAAGACTCCACCCAGTCGGGAGAGCAGTCCATCCGGGAGATTGTCATCGGTCCCGACGACTCGCTGACGATTGCCGCCGTCAACTGTGACGAGATAAGCAAGTCCTGGCGAGTAAGCACCTCGGGTGAGTTAAGTCTCCCTCTTGTCGGCACGCTCAAGGCCGCGGGAATGACTGTGAAAGAGCTGGAGAGTGCGGTTGCCGAACGCTTAAAGAAATATGTGATCGATCCTCAGGTAAATATCTTCGTAACGGAACTTCGGAGTGAGCCGGTAATGATCACGGGGGCGGTCGATAAGCCGGGTGTGTATCAAATAGCAGGCGACAAAACCCTGTTTGAATGCATCCTTAAAGCGGGCGGCCCGAAAAGCGCCGGACTTACCGTCAGCGTCAGGCGCAGCGCAACATGGGGGCCTATTGGCATCCCTGGCGTAAAGGAATACAAGGACGACGGCTATGATTTTGTCGAAATAGATCTGAACGAGGTCATGTCTGCCAGAGGGGACAAGGCGAACCTGCGGATTGAGCCAAATGACCTGATTTCCGTTTCTCCGGCACCGCCGCCACGCTACGTCCAGATTGCGGGTGAAGTGAACCGTCCTGGATCGGTGGAACTTGTTACGCAGGACTCGGTATCGCTCCTGAGGGTTTTGGCCACTGCCGGTGGAACGACCGCGATAGCGAATCTGAAACAGGCCATGATTATTCATGTCAACGGGGACGGCTCTCAGGCGTCGGCTCCGGTATTCGTGGACTTGACGAGAATCATGAACGGCAAAGCGATGGATCTTTCCCTGAGGGCCGGAGACGTCGTTGTGGTTACCAGGAACGGGTTGAAGTCCCTTTTAGCGGCTGCAACTGCAGCGGCGATGAATTCCGGCGTTTCATCCGCTATCCTGATTCTGGCTAAGTTCTAGATGACAGATCGTTCGTAATTTCACTTCCACATAATGTCCGATAAAGCACCAAACGGTTCGAAGCATTCCTACCCGGGCAAAGAAGTCGTCCTAATGGACGACGGTCAGAACGGCCACGGAAAGCGATCTGTTTATGTCGAGACCATCGACCAGCCAGGGCGCAGCGATGGCAACGCCGGACTGCTCGATATCTGGCATCTTCTGCGAGGCCACCTCGGGTTGATTGGCGCAATAGGAGTGCTGGGCGCCCTCGCGGGAGCATTGTTTACGCTTTACGAAACCCCTCAATTCCGCGCGCGTACTACGGTGGAGGTGCAACCGCCCGCGACGACGGCAATGGGCTTCACGTCCGGTCAGGCCGGAGAGGCAGATAGCACAGAAACCTATATTCGAACGCAGACAAAAATTCTGCTGAGCGAGACACTGCGAGACCGCGTGATCGCAAAGCTGACTGCCACCAACCGGCTTAGTTCGTATTCCCCGCCGGACAAGTTGTCCTCGTTGCGGCGCATGCTCCGGCTTTCTTCCCCTCAGCCGCGCGCCAAAGGCGGCCCTGGACGAGTTCCTCCCTTCGATTTCAAAGTAACTTCCGATACGACGCACATCGTGGAGTTGAGCTGTGACTCCGCGGATCCCAGGTTTGCCGCGGATTACGTGAACACGGTAGCTGAGGAGTTCACGCAAATGCAACTGGAAACACGATGGGACGCTTCCAAGCGCACGACTGCATGGCTCAACGATCAGATGGCGGAGATGAAGCAAAAGGTGGAGGACGGCGAGGCTAAGCTCCGGGACAACGCGCTTTCATCCGGAATCATGATTACGGACGGCACGGATGCGATCCCGGAAGATAAGCTCAAACAAATACAGACCGAGCTTTCGGCAGCAGTTGGAGAGCGGATTCGCTTCCAATCAATTTACGAAATTGCGGGCAAAAGCCCATCGGCGGTCGACAACGAGCGGCTGAACGGATATCAGACTGAATTGGCCAAACTGCGGCAGCAACTGGCCGAGTTCAGGTCGATCTATACCGAAGAGCATTATCAGGTTAAGCGCGTCAAAGCCCAGATTGCAGACCTCGAAGCCACGCTCACCCGCGAGCAGAACGGTGCGATCAATCGCATCCGCAACGAGTACCTGACTGCACAGCGCCAGGAAGACCTGTTGAAGGATGCGTATGCGAGCCAATCCAAAATCGTCCTGGATCACGCGTCCCGCTATGCGGCATACGATATTCTCAAGCGGGAAGTCGACACGGACCGGGCACTCTACAGCGCGCTGCTTCAAAAGGTCCGGGAATCAGGTGTTACATCCGCTTTTTCGATCAACAATGTTCACGTTGTGGATCGCGCATCGGTTCCGAAGAGTCCGTATCGACCGAGCATGAACATCAACGTCGCTGGTGGATTGCTCGGAGCCCTGGTCCTGGGTATCGGTCTGGTGATCCTTGGTGACCAGGTAAATCGCAGCCTCAAGTCGCCGGGTGAAACGACGGCGCATTTGAGAGTGCCGGAGCTTGGTGTCATTCCTGCGTACGTAGCGAGTTCTTCGGTCCAATCCAACGGCGCTCCCAAAATGCTGGGGCTGGAACAGAATGGGAAGAAGCCCGTGGACCTGGTTGAACTGGTGATGCGGAATGACGCCCAATCGCTGGTGGCCGAGTCGTTCCGGAACGTGCTTACCTCGATTCTTCTGTCGGATTCAGCCGAGGACCGCCCAAAGGTGATTGTGATGACGGCCGCGGGACGCCAGGCCGGCAAGAGTTCCTCGGTCAGTAATCTCGCCCTCGCTCTTGCCGAAATCGGGCAGAAGGTGCTGGTGATCGACGCGGACTTGCGCAGACCCAAGCAACACCTGATCTTCGATACCTCAAACAGTTGGGGCCTGACGGATATTCTACAGGAGAGGATGCCCTTGAAAGACTGCCCGCTGGAGGTGATTGCGCGCTCTCTCGAAAGCCCCGGACTCTATCTATTGCCTAGCGGGCCGAGTTGCGCAAACGTTTCCAGTCTGCTCTATTCCAATCGCCTATCGGAATTGCTGCAACGAGTCCGGCGGGAGTTTGACACGGTTTTGATCGATACGCCGCCTGTCTTGATGGTAGCCGACGCGCGAGTCGTGGGCCGGTTGGCGGATGCGTCCATTCTGGTTATTCGTGCCGGCGAAACGACGAGAGACATGGCATTTCAGGCCAAACAACGCCTGGTAGACGACGGCATAGTCGTTCTGGGGACGATATTGAATCAATGGAGACTGAAGAGTAGAGTCCCGTATTCCAACTACAACTACGCAACGAACAAGACGTAGCGAGATGCGGACGATGGAACCTCTCATGGCCCAGCCAGTTGACAGTCTCAGGGAGACTTTTCACGCCCCCGCGACATCCACCGTGTGGAGAGTTTTGGAAATTATCCTTTGTTCCCTTGGATTGATAGTGCTTTCGCCGCTGCTGATCGCCCTCGGGCTCTGGATCTGGCTTTCGGATGGTTTTCCGATTCTATTCGGGCAGGTTCGAGTAGGACGAAACGGGCGGCCGTTTAAGCTTTGGAAGCTGCGATCCATGCGCAAAGCCAATAGCGGGACGCAAATAACCAGCGCAGGCGACCCGCGAATCACTGCCATAGGCAGAATCCTGCGGCGCTATAAACTTGACGAGATTCCTCAGCTATGGAACGTGGTGAGGGGCGACATGGCCTTAGTGGGCCCGCGACCGGAAGTGCCGGAGTATGTGAACAGCCAGGATCCGGTCTGGAGGGCCATCCTGTCCCGCCGGCCCGGCATTACGGATCTGCCTACATTGGTGTATCGCAATGAAGAGGAGATTCTTGCCCGATTTTCTCATCCCGAACGGCACTATCGCGAGTTTATCCTGCCCGACAAACTTGCCATGAACCTCGCCTACGGAGGGCGGTCGTCAGTCTGGCAGGATTTGCGGCTGGTACTGCTGACTGTTCGGTACAGCTTCTGGCCGGCAGGGTTTGATCCCGAAGCTATACGAGCGACATTCCTGAGAAACTAGCGTGAGCGGAAGCTCGGCGAAAATAGTTGCACGCTTGAAATCCAAGGTTCTCATCGGAGTGTTGGCGGTCGCCGCCACATTCCCCATCAAAGAAATGATGCCGCTGTTTGGCCAAACTCGCGAGGAGCTTCCGACCCTGGAAGTGTCGGCGACGGATCTTAGTTTTTCGGTCGCGCGTGCGCACGATCCCGCCTTGCAGGTAGTTACGGTGCGTGCAAAGAATGATGGCGCGGTATCGTGGACGGCGAGCCGGAGTCAGCCGTGGTTGACCCTGCTCCCGGCTTCCGGAACGTCGCCCGGGAAACTGTCCATTGCCGCGGTGACTACAGACCTCAAGGCTGGGACCTACACCGACACAGTCATGATCTCCACTGGGGGAGCGAGCCCTTCGACGGTCCGCGTCAAGGTGACACTTCGCGTTGGATCCGCCGCGGGCGGCCAGCACTATGTTTCCGCCTCGGGCTCCGCCGGAGCGGATGGAAGCATCAACCATCCCTGGGACCTGGTAACCGCACTGGCGCATCCCGGTTCCGTGCGGCCCGGCGATACGATCTGGCTGCGAGGTGGCACATACGGAAACGGGCGGGATATATTCCGCAGCAGGTTGCTCGGCTCGGCTGAAGCGCCAGTCATTGTGCGGCCTTACCCTGGCGAGCGGGCAATTATCAACGGCTGGCTGCAGGTGGGTTGTTGCGACCGGGATCCTCATCCCGATGCGGGCGCATATGTATGGTTCTGGGATCTGGAGTTTGCCAGCTCAGTGGCGGACCGGACCGGTCAACCGGCCGGACCTCCGGGCTGGGGCGAGTCCCAGGTGTTGGATTCAGCGGATACATGGGCGCCGGGATCGAAGTTCATCAACAATACGATTCATGACACGCGCATGGGAATTTCGATGTGGAAGGAGGCGCTCGACGCCGAAGCATACGGGAATGTCATTTATAACAATGGCTTCCAGGCGAGCGACCGAGGCCACGGCCACGGCTTCTACATTCAGAACGACAACGGCACCAAATACGTCACCGACAATATCATCTTCAATCAATTCGACAATGGTATACAGGCATACGGTTCCGACCAGGCGTTCGTAAGAAACATTCTCCTCGAAGGAAATATCGCCTTCAACAATGGCGTGATCGCTTCCGGACGGGGTGAAGGGCCACGAGCCGACAACATCGTGTTTGCGGGCGGAGGCGGGGTCCGAGGGATCCGGCTACTGAGCAACTACTTCTTCCACACTCCTCAAACCAACCTGGGCTACAACGAGCTGGGGTGGAACGGCGAAAACCGGGACATCGTTGCGGAGAACAACGATTTTATGGGCGGTTTTGAGGCGGTTGCCGTGGGCAACTGGCAATCCGTCACATTTCAAAATAACCGGGTATACTCGCACGGCAAGTACAATCTCATGTTGTCCACTTCCAATTCAACCTCCGGCTACGCGTGGAACAACAACACCTACTACGGGTCGGGATTGTTCACCTTCAACGGGTCAGGCGCCACGTTTGACGGGTGGCAAGCGAAGAGTCATCTGGACAGAAACAGTTCTTTCCGGACGGGCGATCCGAAGGGCATCTGGACCATCGTACGCCCCAACCTGTATGAGCAGGGCCGAGCCAATATCGTTGTTTATAACTGGGACCTGGCGAGTTTCGTCACGGTGGATGTAAGCGGCGTCCTGACGCGAGGCCGTCAATTCCAGGTGCGTGACGCACAGAATTTCTTTGGTCCTGCCATCGTCCGCGGAACTTTTGACGGATCTTTAATACGAATTCCAATGAGCGGATTACAGGTTGCAGCGCCACATGGCAACGTTCCTAATCCGGCCCATCATACTGCGCCTCAGTTCGGGGCTTTTGTGCTTCTCCCTGCGGATTGACAGCCCGCATCGCGATGCCCCGCGCGGGGCAGTTACTGGAAACAGCCTTCCCCAGATTGCAGTTTGTAAGATTCCCGATGACAAACACGACAACCAGCGGTTCCTATATTCCCTTTCACGTACCTGACATTGGAGAGGAAGAGATCAACGAAGTAGTCGATACGCTTCGCTCAGGCTGGGTGACGACCGGTCCCCGCACCGAGCGTTTTGAATCTGATTTCCGAGAGTACATTGGTTGCCGTCATGCGCTTGCGGTGAATTCCGGAACGGCCGGACTTCATCTCGCACTGGCCGCCTGCGGCATTGGACCCGGCGACGAGGTGATCACGACACCGCTTACCTTCTGCGCTACCGCGACAGTAATCCTCCACGTTGGCGCCACTCCGGTTCTGGCGGACGTGGACGCCGACGGGAATATCGACCCCGCGTCGATTGCCGCGCGCATCACGCCCCGGACCGCCGCGATCATCCCCGTTCATCTGGCCGGCAAGCCTTGCAACATGGACGCGATCTGGGAACTCGCGCGGCGTCATAACCTGCGGGTTATTGAAGACGCGGCTCATGCGGTCGAGGCACGGTATGGCAGCCTTACCATGGGCTCCCCACTGGGTCAAAGCGATGCGGTCGCTTTCAGTTTCTATGCGACGAAAAACATGACCACCGGCGAAGGCGGCATGGTGGTCACCAACGACAAATTGCTGGATCAGAACATGAGGAGCCTGTGTCTTCACGGCATTAGCCGGGATGCATGGTCCCGTTATAAACAGAACGGCAATTGGTTCTATCAGGTGCTGTCCCCGGGATTCAAGTACAACATGAGCGACATCCAGTCGGCGATTGGCATTCACCAACTTCGCAAACTGGAGCGGCTTGCCAGCCGGCGCAGGGAGTTGGTTGAACTGTACAGAGAAGAGCTTGGAAATGTTGCCCAATTGGAGTTGCCGGAAGACTGCACCGAGGGTCGTCACAGCTGGCACCTCTTCATTGTGCGCCTCAACCTGGACAAACTGACCATCGACCGGCGTGAGTTCATCGATGAGCTGAATAAAGCGGGCGTGGGTACCAGCGTGCACTTTATTCCGATCCCTCTCCATCCTTACTTCGCGAGGTGGGCGAATCTTTCCTGCAACCATTGTCCGCGCGCACTCGCGCTTTATGAGCGGATTTTGTCGCTGCCTTTGTATCCGTCTTTGACTAACGGTCAGATAAAAGACATTTCAGACAGGGTGAAACAAATTGTCGAGACCCATACCAGAACAACTCGCAGACGTCGATCCGCAAAACAGTTCAGTGTTGCAGCCCTCTAGTCGCGCCGTCCCGCCAGACGATGTTTTGCCCCTTTCGGACAAAACGATTGTCAAGTATCGCTATTGGCGCAAGACGGCAATTCTGGTTCTGCTCGGGAGCGTTGCCGCCCTATCTCTTCTGGTGGCGTTCCTGCTTCGATTTGAGTTCCTGGTCCCCCGGGTAGAACTGGCGCGCCTGAAAACAGGGCTGTTGATCGCGGTCTGCGTCAAGCTGATTGTGTTTCATCTGTTTCGGTGCGACCGGGGAGGCTGGAGGTACACGGGACTGGCGGACATGAATGTTCTTCTGACCGCAAATCTCGCCGGCTCCATGATATTTGCTCTCAGCGCATATGCACTCTACGGCGCAGCCTTCCCGCGTTCCGTCTACTGCATCGATCTGCTGGTTTGCTTCCTACTGACCGCGGGGATACGCCTCGTGGTCCGCATTCACCACGAGCAGTCCAAGAGGTCCAATGGAAAGGGGCCATCGAGAGGCGTATTGATTTATGGGGCGGGTTCGGCCGGGATCATGCTGTTACGTGAAATCCGTTCGAATGCCTCGCTAGGTTGGCAGGTCCTCGGGCTTTTGGACGACGATCCGAACAAGGCCGGGCTCACCGTCATGGGGGTTCCTGTTTTGGGTTCGGGCCGTCAGGCCGTGGCGATCGTGGAACGATTCCAGAAGAAGAAGACACCGATACACGAGATCGTGATCGCGATGCCTTCCGTCACGGGCCCGCAGTTGAATGAGGCCGTAGCCAATTGCAGGGCCACGGGTGTGCCGTGCAAGACGGTTCCGAGCGTTGCCACATTGCTCACCGGCATCGTTCTTGTCTCGCAAATACGGGACGTTTCGACCAACGACCTTCTGGGTCGAAAGCCTGTACGTCTGGACGAAGAGGTCATTCGGGGATCGATCCAGGGCCGCTCGATCATGGTGACAGGCGGTGGCGGATCCATCGGTTCCGAGCTTTGCAGGCAGGTGGCTTCGTTCCGGCCGGGAAAACTTGTCATTTTCGAGCGTGCGGAGAGCGATCTGTTTCGTATCCATAACGAACTCGTTAGCCGTTTTCCGAACTTTGAAATAGTTCCGGTGATCGGCGATATCCAGCAATACGCGAATGTGGAACAAGCCGTGCGGTCCCACAGAATAAATTCAATTTTTCACGCAGCCGCCTATAAGCATGTACCCATGATGGAGCGGCACCTCGTCGAGGCCGTTAAAAACAATGTCCTGGGCACTCGAAACGTTGTAAACGCCGCGGCTTACAACGGCGTGGACAATTTTCTCATGATTTCTTCGGACAAAGCCGTCAATCCTACGAATGTGATGGGCCTCACCAAGCGAGTTGCGGAAGTGATCGCATCCGCCATGCCCGGTTTCGACGAATCGGCACAAACCAAGTTTGTCTCGGTCCGATTCGGGAACGTGTTGGGAAGCAATGGCAGCGTTGTTCCGCTCTTTCGCGAGCAGATTGCCAAGGGCGGTCCCGTGACGGTGACCCACCCGGACATGAAGCGTTATTTTATGACGATCGCCGAGGCCGTCCAACTGGTGCTGCAGGCTTCGACGATGGGCAAGGGGTCGGAAATTTTCGTTTTAGACATGGGGGAACCGGTGCCCATCGTTAATCTCGCCCGTGAAATGATCAGGCTGTCCGGCTTCGATCCGGATCGCGATATCGAAATCCGTTTCACAGGTACCCGGCCAGGTGAGAAGTTGTTCGAGGAGCTGGTTCTGGAAGGGGAACAAATCGTGCCCACGTACCACGAGAAGATCAAAATCTTCCGGGGCGCCCGCATGAGCAGGCTGGAAACAGACCAGTGGCTCAAGGAATTGCAGAATCTTGTCGCGCGGGAAAGCGAGATCTCGATCCTGAGGCACTTGAAAGACCTGGTTCCCGAATACCAGCCGGATGGCCGCTGGCGTGAGATGCTCCAGCCAGAGCCAATGCGGCGGGCAGCCGTTTCCTGAGAGTGATAAGACTCGCGCACAGCAGACCTTCGGCCTGTGCGCTTAAGACCATATTGTAAAGGAGAAATTCTTGGCGACATCCATTCCGGAAAGTGCGAGCCCGAACCAGGCCGTCCTGAGTCCAGCGGATCCAGAGACGGATCGCGCCGAGCGGTGGTTCAGAATTCAGCCCACCATGGGCTGGATCGGGCTCAAGCTCGGAGAACTGTGGGAGTACAAAGAATTGCTGTACTTCCTCGTTTGGCGGGACGTTCGAGTGCGGTATAAGCAGACCGCGCTGGGAGCCGCATGGGCGGTGATGCAACCTCTGTTCACGATGTTGATCTTCAGCGTGTTCTTCGGAAGGCTTGCCAAAGTTCCGTCGGACGGCGTTCCCTATCCTATATTCAGCCTCGCGGCCCTGGTGCCGTGGACCTTCTTCGTACACGGTCTCACGCAGGGGTCCGACAGCCTGGTTGGCAGCGCCAATCTGATCCGCAAAGTTTACTTCCCGCGTTTAATGATTCCTCTGGCCACGGTGATCGCGGGGTTGGTGGATTTTTCCGTCGCGTTTCTGATGTTGCTGGTGATGATGTTCTTCTACGGCATCCACCCTTCGTTGTCTCACGCGATTTTCGTGGTGCCGATGCTGCTGCTGGCATTGATCACCTCGCTTGGAGTTGGATTCTGGCTCAGCTCGCTGAATGTGAGATTTCGCGACGTGAAATATACGCTGCCGTTCCTGACTCAGTTCTGGTTTTACGCAACGCCGATCGCCTATCCCGGCAGTTTGCTTAAGGAACCCTGGCGCACGATTTATGGCCTCAATCCGATGGCTGGCGTAGTAGAAGGATTCCGCTGGGCATTGCTCGGAACCAAAACCGCACCGGGACCGATGGTTCTGGTTTCCTCCATAGTGTCGCTCGCTGTACTGATCGGCGGCGCTTTCTATTTCCGCCGGATGGAAAAGACTTTCGCAGACATGGTATGACAACGGTTTCACAATTCGACGGCTGCCTGGTGATCGGCGAAGTTGCACAGGCGCACGATGGAAGCCTGGGGGCCGCGCACTCCTATATCGACGCAATCGCCGATGCGGGAGCGGGAGCGGTCAAGTTCCAGACGCACATCGCGACCGCTGAAAGTACAGCCGCCGAACCCTGGCGCGTGCGATTCAGCCGGCAGGACGAAACGCGGCAGGATTACTGGCGCCGTACTGGATTCACGGAAGAGCAGTGGGCCGGCTTGAAGCGTCACGCTGACGATCGGGGGCTGATGTTCCTGAGTTCGCCTTTCTCTATCGAAGCCGCGCAATTGCTTAACCGGATTGGCGTCTCAGCCTGGAAAATAGCTTCTGGGGAAGTGAACCACAGCGCTTTGTTCGAATACGTTCTCTCGACGGGTTTCCCGGTGCTCCTGTCTTCGGGGATGAGTGATTTGAAGGAACTGGATGAGGCTGTCTCGCTGGTTCAACGCCACAACGTTCCGCTCACCGTAATGCAATGCACTTCAGCCTATCCCTGCCCGCCAGAGAAGCTCGGGCTGAACCTCATGGAGACTTTCCGGAAGCGTTATGGTTCAAAGGTCGGGCTTTCGGATCACTCGGGTAAGATCTATGCCGGACTCGCGGCAGCTACGTTGGGGGCGGACGTCATCGAAGTACATGTGACTTTCAGCCGCGAGTGTTTCGGCCCGGATGTGCCGGCTTCCCTGACGACCGCCGAGCTACGCCAGCTTACCGAGGGTGTACGGTTTATTCGCACAGCGCTGGCCCATCCCACAGACAAGAATGACCTGGCCGCCGAGACGCTTCCGTTGCGTGCCATTTTCACCAAGAGCGTGGTGACGCGCTCAGCGCTTCCGGCCGGACGGGTCCTCAGCGAAATCGACCTCTCCGTCAAGAAGCCCGGTACCGGAATCGCCGCCAATCGCTTGAAGGAAGTGGTGGGCAAGGTACTTCGCCGCCCGGTAGAAGCAGACCACATTCTGCAGGAGTCGGACCTGCAGGAACTGGAAACGATTTCCAAATGACCGCTGCTCCGACAGAACTTTCCGCTCTGGAAGTGGGAGCGGTAGCGCGGCTTAAGAAGCAAATCAGTGTGGAAGATATTCAGGCGTTTGCCGCGTTATCGGGGGACTTCAATCCTCTTCATCTGGATGCGGATTTCGCCCGCCATACAACGTTCAAGCGGCCGGTCGCTCATGGAATGCTGCTTGCAAGCCTGGTCTCGCGGATGGTTGGGATGCAGTTGCCCGGCGCCGGCGCGCTGTGGATGCGGCAATCGTTTCAATGGCCGGCGCCGGTATTCGCCGGGGACACTGTCGAGATTACTTTGCGAGTAACGCACAAGTCAGCCGGGTCAAACACAATTACGATCGAGGTGAAAGCGGTGAACCAGGATGGCACCACGGTATTGAGCGGTGAGGGCGCAGTGATGCTGCTGGAGCAGCAAAAAACGCGCACGCCGGGCCGGTCTTTGAAAGAGAGCGTGGCCCTGCTCAGCGGCGGTTCGCAAAATGCCGGGGGCGCGATCGCCTTGCGGCTCGCTCGCGAAGGAGCGGCAGTGGCGCTGAAGCATTCCGATGGCGAGGTCCCCGAGCAGGAGATCGTGGAAAAGATACTTCAGGAAGGCGGCCAGGCCATGGCGATTCGCATGGACGCGGGCCGCGGCGATTCGGTAAGCGAGGGTCTGGATGCGATCCAGGAAGCTTTCGGCAGGCCCGTGGACGTGCTGATCAATAACACAACAGCGTCGTTTACGCCGCAGTCTTTCACGGAACTCAAATGGGAAGCGGTCCAGACGGTCTTAGACAGGGAAATCCGTGACGTGTTCCAGTGCTGCCAGGCAGCGTTGCGAAATATGGTGGCGCAAAAGTCCGGTTGCATCGTAAATATGGGATCGATCCTCACGCGGCAGGTGCCTCCCCCTAAATGGGCGCCATTCGTGCTCGCCAAATCCGCGATTCAAGGTCTGACACGGTCGTTGGCCTCGGAATTCGGGCCTCACGGGATTCGCGTCAATCTGATTTCACTCGCACCGGGCAATCTCGATTCAGCGGATGTCGGTCTGGATCGCCTTGGCAAACTGCAGGCGATGCAAACGCCTCTGCGGCGACTGGCTTCGCCCGACGATATCGCCCAGGCAGTGATATTTCTTTGTTCCGATGCCGGCAGCTTCATTACCGGCGTCGATTTGCCGGTCTGCGGCGGATTTAGTTTGTAATTCAGCGCGCGACTATGTCACCTTCCTCAAATCTACGCAAGGAAATCGACCAGCATCTCGCCGCGCAGAACCAGGAAGCGGCTTTATCCGGGCTGCGTCGGTTTTGGAGTAGCGAATCCGGTCCCGCGGCGGCCGGTTACGTTGTCGCCTGCTGTGAGAAGCTTCGCCCCTTCCTTCGGCCGACGCCATACAGGGTAGCTATCCTGCGCTCCTTCACTCTTGAGCCCGTGGCCCCGCTACTCCGCGCGGCCGCGTTTCTTGGGGGCATCGATATTACCGTGCAGCTGAGCGGGTTCGATACCTACGCGCAGCAAATGCTCGATCCGGACAGCGACTTGTATGCATTTCAGCCCAACGCCGTCATCCTGGCGGTCCAGACTCGCGACCTGTTCCCGGAACTTTGGGACACTTACACGGATCTTTCCCGCGAGGAGCAAAAAGCTTCCTTAAATAAGATTGGAACGCTTGCGGAATGGGTGCGCATCTTCCGCTCGCGGAGCGCGGCGAGTCTCATCATCCATAACTTCGAGAAGCCGGCCACGCCAAACGCGGGCCTGCTCGATGCGCAGGAGCAGGGTGGCCAGAGCGCGTTGATCGAGGAACTCAATCAAACGCTCCGGGGGCTGACGGCCGACGTTCCGGGAGTACATATTCTCGACTACGAAGCCCTGGTGAGCCGAAGTGGAAGGGATAACTGGCACGACGAACGGAAGTGGCTCACGATGCGCATGCCGATCGCCGCGGATAAGCTTTCCGCGATGGCGCAGGAATGGCTTCGGTTTCTGCATCCACTGTGCGGCAGGATCGGAAAGGTTCTGGTTACCGACCTCGACAACACCCTGTGGGGCGGCGTCATCGGCGAAGATGGCATGGACGGCATCAAACTTGGGCGCGAATACCCAGGCGCCTCCCACCACGCCTTGCAGCGTGTGCTTCTGGACTTGCACAATCGCGGGATTCTTCTGGCCATCGCCAGCAAGAACAACGAGACCGACGCTGTGCAAGCGATCGAGCACCATCCGGAAATGCTGCTTCGCGAAAGGCATTTCGCCGCCCGTCAGATCCACTGGGAATCGAAAGTCGACAGCCTGCGGCGAATCGCCGAAGAACTGAACGTAGGACTGGATAGCCTTGTGTTTCTTGACGACAATCCGGTGGAGCGCGAGAACGTGCGCCTGGCGCTGCCGGAAGTGACTGTGATCGAACTTCCATCCGACAGCATGGGTTACGCCAAAGCCGTGCGTAACTGTCCTCTGTTCGAACGGGTGTCGTCATCCGAGGAAGATCGCAAACGGGGAACTTTGTACGCCGAGCAGCGTCAGCGCAAGGATCTCGAACAGAGCGCCACTTCCGTCGAAGATTATTACTATTCCCTGAACCAGCGCGTAGAGCTTGCGAAAGTCACGAAACAAACTTTGGGCCGGGCGGCGCAGCTTCTGAAGAAAACCAATCAGTTCAACCTGACGACACGCCGGCACGGCGAAGCGGATATCGCGAGGTTTGCGGCTGATCCGGATTGGGACGTATACCTGGCGCGGGTAATGGACCGCTTCGGCGACAACGGCATTACAGGAGTCTGCATCACGCATCGCGCGAGCGGTGTATGCGAAATCGATACATTCCTGCTGAGTTGCCGCGTGATTGGCCGGACTGTCGAGACAGCCATTCTTCATTTCATCGCGGAATATAACAAGAAAAAGGGCGTCTCCCAGATTGAGGGATGGTTTCTTCCTACGCAAAAGAACCAGCCGGCCGAGTCTTTTTATCTCAGCCACAAATTCACGGAGAAGAGCCGAACGGATTCCGGAACCCTATGGGCCATCGATCTCAGAGAGTCTTCCATCGACTGCCCGCCCTGGATTCAGCTGTCCGTGGAACAGGACGCGGAAAAGAGTGAATGCGCGTATGCTTGAGCGGACCCGTGCGATCGTGGCGGACATCTTCGAGGTGCCGCTGGAACAGGTGCTTCCGACGTCCTCTCCCGACACCATCGAGACGTGGGACTCGCTTCGTCACCTGAACATGGTGCTCGCGCTCGAACAGGAGTTCGGCATTCAATTTTCGCCGGAAGAGATCGAGCAATTGCTATCAGTGGAACTGATCACGGCCCTGCTGGCCGAAAAGATTGTCTTAGTGGAGAGCGCCTAATGGCTGTCACTTACCGATACGCCAACCTGGACGAGTATCCCCGGATTGCCGGTTTCCTGAACGAGTTTTGGGCTAACGATCACATTTACGTTCGGGACAAACCTTTGTTCGACTGGACTTTCCAAAGCGCGGCGCTCTGGCCCGATTCAGGATACTGCTTTGCGCTGGCTGAAGATAACTCCGAGCTGGTGGGCATCCTTGGCGGAATTCCGTTCGTATTTAATACATTCGGCAAGGCGTCGCCCGGAGTATGGATCGCAAACTACGTGGTTCGCCCGGACCACCGCAAAGGCTCGGTCGCCTTGCAAGTTCTAAGCCAGTTTCGGAAGCCTTCGATGCATGCTGTCATTGCCTCCGGCATCAACCCCGCAACCTCGGCTATCTACCGGGTGCTGCGAGGTGAAGTGCTGCCCTATATGCCGCGGCGCGTGGCGGTATTTCCCGGAGCGACTGAACGGATGGTAAAGCTTCTATCGGTCGCCTATCCGGATTGGCCGGTAGAGCGGGCGCAGACGCTGGCTGGCGCACTTTCCCTCAAAGGATCCGGGAATGGAGTGAGCCCTTGCGGCACTTCTCTGCCAGCCGAGTGGGATGACATAGATTGGCCCGAGATTGCAGAGTCGACTATTGGTGTGGCTCGCGACACGCGCTACCTTACCTGGCGATATCTGCAACATCCGCGGTTTCAGTATCGCTTCCTCACCATGCCCGAGGGCAGGCGGACCGGGTTGCTGGTGTGGCGCCTGGAAACGATCCGGCGCAAGACCGCGAATGGGTTGGAAGATGTAGACCGCATAGGCCGCATCGTGGAGTTGCTGCCTGCCTCCCCGGAAAACGCCCAAAGGCTGCTCAGCACTTGCGTGCACGCTATGCGGGCCGAAGGCGCATTCGGAGCGGATTTTTACGGATTTCACGCCGCAACGAACCGATACCTGGATGCGGCAGGATTCGTCGAGACACGGAATCAAACCGACGGAGAGCACGTGCCCTCACGGTTCCAGCCGCTGGATGGCAAAGGCGGCGGCATTCTGAGCGCGATGTTCCTGACAGGTGGCGGCCCTTCGTTTGACGAAAGTTCCTGTCCCTGGTACTGGACGAAATCCGACTCGGATCAAGACCGACCCAACTAAATGCTGCACATTGTCATGTATCACTATGTCCGGGATCTTCCCCGGACGGATTACCCGCGCATCAAAGGGATGCTGCTCGACGATTTTCGCCGGCAGGTGGACGATTTGTCGGAACAATTCGAGATGCCTTCCGTCGAAGCGTGCATCAGCTATCTGCGGGGCGGCTACAAACCCCGGCGCGATTTGTGCCTTTTGACATTTGATGACGGGCTGAAGGAGCACTATCGAGAGGTGACACCGATCCTTCACGAGCGAGGAATCGAGGGTATTTTCCACGTCATCACGGCCTGCTCGGAAGAGAAGGTAGTGGTTCCGGTGCATATGAATCATTTCCTGATGGCTGACCTGGATTTTGAAACATACCGGCGAGAGCTGATGAACCACCTGGCTGATACTTGCGCGGAAGCTGCTTCCAGCGTCAGCCCCGAATTGGCCCGAAAGACGTATCCCTGGGACACGCCCGAGGTAGCCGCGTTCAAGTACTTCTTCAATTTCGTGGTCGACCCGGCCATTCGCGATTCGGCAGTGAAGACTCTGTTCGAAAGATACATCGGACCTGCGCGAGAGTTCGCGGAACAACTGTATATCAATTGGGATGAGGCCCGGGAAATGCAAGCCGCAGGCATGACTGTGGGCGGGCATACTCATCTCCACAGACCTCTCGCCAGCCTGTCCAGCGCGGATCTGACCGCGGATCTTGAAACCTGCACAGCGATTCTGCGAAAGCAGTTGCGGCCTTCGCAGGTTTGGGCCTTCTGCTATCCGTATGGCAAGAGCGATTCCTACACGGCTGAAACGATCGCAACAATCAAAAGACTGGGATATGACTGCGGCTTCACAACTGAAAGCGGGTCAAATCTACCTGGTCAGGATCTCTTCAAGATTTCCAGAGTCGACTGCAAGAAAGCGCCAGTGGCGTCCCTCACTGGCGTAGCTCATTATCAAGGTGCAATGTAAAATGCCACTCCGCAAAATTTGTGTCGTTCTCGTCGATCGCGCCAACTATGGCCGGTTAAAACCGGTCATGATGGCGATTCGCGATCATCCTTCGCTGGAACTTCAGTGCATCGCAGCCGGCACGATGGTGCTGGAGCGGTTCGGCCGGCCCGTGGACCTTGTAAAGTCTCATGGGTTGCCCGTCGCCGGCGAGATCTATACGGAACTCGAGGGTTCCACGCCGAGTTCCATGGCGAAATCGGTAGGGTTCGCGACTGTGGAGTTCGCGAGCGAGTTTCAACGGCTGAAGCCGGACATTGTCTTGTTGATCGGCGATCGTTATGAAGCCCTGGCGGCGGCGTTGAGCGCCGCCTATATGAACCTTTGCATCGTCCATATTCAGGGCGGTGAAGTTTCGGGCTCGATTGATGAAAGCGCGCGGCATGCCATTACTAAATTTGCTCACTTTCATTTCCCCGCCACAAAGCGGTCTCAGGATTATCTGCAACGTATGGGCGAGGCGCCTGAAACGATCCTGGGCGTAGGTTGCCCCAGCAGCGATCTCGCGCGCACGCTGGTTCGCCACCTACCCGAAGAGGTATTGAACGGGACCGGCAGTGGCGCGAGAATCGACCCGGATGAGCCTTTTTTGCTGACGGTGTTCCATCCGACAACCACCACCTACGGTACCGAACCGGAGCAGATGTGGCAGCTACTGCGTGCTCTGGAGCGCGAACAGATGCCAACCGTGCTGCTTTGGCCGAATATCGATGCGGGCTCGGACCATATCAGCAAGGCAATACGGGTGTTCCGCGATCAAACTGCTCCGCACTGGCTTCGTACTATTACGAACCTTAATCCGGAAAACTACCTTCGGGTCCTCTCGCAGGCCTGCTGTGCGGTGGGTAATTCAAGCAGTTTTGTGCGGGACGCTGGTTTCTTCGGCACACCTGTGGTCCTCGTGGGAGGAAGACAAGAGGGCCGGGAGATCGGCGAACACGTCATGGCAGTGAGGCCGCGGGAAGCAGAAATTGTTGCGGCAATGCAATGTCAGCGTCAACACGGCCGGTATCCGCCAAGCACTCTTTACGGAGACGGTTACGTAGCGGAGAAGATTGCGGACGCTCTCGCAAGACTGACTCCGTACCGCCAGAAACGTCTCCATTACATTTACGATTCGAAGGACGCCAATTCGGGGAGCATGGATGCAAGTACTCGCGATAGTGACGGCTCGTGGGGGGTCGAAAGGGATCCCTCGCAAAAACCTGGTCCCGCTCGCCGGAAAGCCGCTGCTGGCTTACACAGCTGAAGCAGCTCTCGCTTCCAGGCGACTCAAGCGGACGGTTTTATCGACCGACGATCCGGAGATCGCGCGGGCCGGAGAGTTTTACGGCCTGGAAGTCCCGTTTCTCCGGCCGGCGAACCTGGCAGCTGATGCAACACCCACCATCCCGGTTCTGCAGGACGTAGTCCGGAGATTGGAACGCGGCGGGGAGAGTTACGATGCAATTTTTCTGTTACAGCCCACAAACCCCCTTCGCTCTGTGGAGGATATCGACGGTGCAATCGACCTGCTGCAGAGGACCGGCGCGGATTCCGTGATCTCTTATGCGGACGTCGGCGAGAGACATCCTGCCAGGATGAAATGGATTGACGAACAGGGCAAGGTGCTCGACCCGCCGTTTGCGGAGGAGTTTGAGGGACAGCCCAGGCAACAACTGAAGAAAATGTTTGTGCGCGACGGATCGGTCTATCTTACACGGCGCGACGTCCTTATGTGTGAAAACTCACTCAAGGGGCGAGACTGCCGCGCCTGGATCATCCCGGAAGAGCGCTCCCGGAATATCGACAATGAGTTCGACCTCTTTTTAGTCGAACAGATGCTTAAATACAACCTGGAACGATATGCAAATCATCATCGCTGAGCCTGACGGGTTCCCTGATGAAGCTCTTGCCCTGCTCCGGCCGGAAGGTCGCGTGGTCTTGTGCGGTCCGAATCCAGCGACTCTCTTGTCCATGATTCCCGAGGCGAACGTGCTTTGGGTTCGGCTGCGGCATCGCATCGACGCGGCGCTGATGGCATCCGCGCCCGAATTGAAGATCATTGTGACGGCGACGACCGGTTTAAACCATATCGATCTTGAAGAGGCCGGCCGGCGCGGCATACAGATTCTCTCATTGCGCGGGAAAACAGAATTTCTGAAGGACGTGCGCGCTACCGCGGAACATACGATCGGTCTGATGCTCGCGCTGCTGCGGAATATCCCGGCGGCCGCGTCGGATGTGACTGCCGGCGCCTGGCGGCGCGATCGGTTTCAAGGCACCGAACTGTATGGAAAGACGATCGGACTTTTCGGTTATGGGCGGCTCGGCCGAATTGTTGCAAAATACCTGGCCGCCTTCGACGCCCGGGTTCTGGTAACGGATCCGCTGCAGGCGCCGGGAGTTATCGACACCGCGATAGAGAGCGTTGCAGCGAGCGAAGTATTGCGCCGATCCGATCTGATCAGCCTGCACGTGGATCTGCGTGAGGACACGCGGGGATTTTTCAATGCGGACATGTTTCACGCGATGAAACCGGGAGCATATTTCATCAACACATCCCGCGGCGAGCTGATCGCTGAAGAGGCGCTGCTCAAATGTCTTGTAAACGGCTCCCTCGCGGGCGCGGCGCTGGATGTTCTCGCCAACGAAGATAGTTCCGGAATGGCGGGACATCCCTTGGTTGAATATGCACGGCGCCACAGCAACCTGATCATCACGCCCCACATCGGGGGCTGTACCGCAGAATCCATGCGGAAAACAGAGCATTTTCTGGCTCAGGAATTGCGCGCGGTACTCCAGGACCGGACTTTCAAAGAAGTCCTGGTCTCATCCTAACTGAGACTGACGAAAGAGGAAGAATGGGCGATACGGCAATACGTGTGGAAGGGCTATCGAAGATATATAAGCTGGGTGAGAATCAGCAACCTTACCGCACACTCCGTGACACGTTGAGTCAGTCCTTCCAGCGTCCTTTCCGGAGGCTGCGTGGGCAGGAGGTGCGGAAGCAGCGGGCTGCAAAGGACGATCCGACGCTATGGGCACTGAAGGATGTTTCTTTCGAAGTAAAGAAGGGCGAAGTGATCGGCATTATTGGCCGGAACGGCGCAGGCAAAAGTACGCTGCTGAAGGTACTGTCGCGTATTACAGAACCCACTTCGGGCTACGCTGACCTTTGCGGCCGCGTTGGAACGTTACTTGAAGTCGGCACTGGATTTCATCCCGAGCTGACCGGGAGGGAAAATATCCAACTCAGCGGCGCCATTCTCGGCATGACGAGACGGGAAATAGGCCAACGTTTTGACGAAATTGTAGCTTTCGCCGAGGTGGAGCGCTTTGTCGACACGCCGGTGAAGTTTTACTCCACCGGAATGTTCCTCCGTCTGGCGTTCGCGGTCGCCGCGCACCTGGAACCGGAAATTCTGTTCGTGGATGAAGTCTTGGCGGTGGGAGACATGGCGTTTCAACAAAAGTGCCTTGGCAAGATGGGCGAGGCTGCGCAGCGCGGCCGGACGATCCTGTTTGTCAGCCACAACATGGGCGCCATCCGCTCATTATGCGAGAAGGGCGTGGTCCTGCATCAAGGGAAGATTGTCGAATCGGGAGATATCTCGCAGAGTATTGAAACGTACTTCCGGCTTTCCGCAATTTCAGACCAAAGTGCGGAGGCGCGCGTAGCCTCCGACGGATTCGGATTTGGACCCGTGAAAGTCGCGAGCCATCCTACTTCCACCGTAAATCAGTCCGAAAATTTCAGGGTGACCACCACAGTTCACTTCAGCGAGCCTGTAGCAGGATTCAGTCTCTACTGCATCGTGAACGACATGCACCAAAGGAAGATGTTCCAACAGACCGAGGACAGTTCGCAATTTCAGCGGGGTGAGATGTGGCATGGGTCTTACGATGTCGGTCTGAACCTTCCCGCGCTGTGGCTGGAGCCGGGACTCTATTCGCTCCATTTCAAGATGTTTGTTCGCACCGAGCGACGGTCGGCGAGATATGTTTCCGATGTACTCCATTTAGACGTGGACGGCCGGGCCAGTGGATGCGGATCGATTCTGAGCCCGCAAGGCCGATGGTCCCTGGCACCCGCGGCATCGAAAGAAGCGGGGCTCCGGGTGCAGGCCGATAGCAACGTTGTTATCCCCAGGTAAGAATTACAGGTAAGAATTAATGGATTCGGGTCGTCAAACGCGTGGGCTCACCGGCAGCTGGGATTCCTTTTGGGATTGCCTGGACGTACAGATGGTCAGCCTCTATACCAGGGGCCGCCTCAGAACCATCCATCAGTTCTGGCAGCGCTGTTACGTCGAGGATCTTTGGGCGTGCATGGGAACACGCGCGAGCGAGGCCTCTTATCTGGAGCTCGGCGCCGGCCGCGGCACGACTTCCATGTATCTCACAAGCAATGGCTGCGACGTCACCATGCTCGATCTCTCCAGCGCCGGGTTTGAAGTCGCAAAGGCTAACTTTGCCGCGGAACGCCTCAAGCTTCCCGCTCTGGTGCAGGCTGACGCGAGGCATACCGACCTTCCGTCCGAGAGTTTCGACTGTGTCTTCAGTATCGGCCTTCTGGAACACTTCGAAGATCCAGGACCAGTCCTCGCGGAGGCCGCCCGGCTGCTTCGCCCCGGCGGACTTCATTTCGCTGTGATCATTCCGGATCGTTCCGACGAAATACGTCGTTTCGCCTATACCTTTTTCCGTCCCTGGAGCCTGGCGTGGGCGCTCATGCCGGATTCTCTCAAGCGTCTCATTAAACCTCCGCGCCGCTCGTCCGATTATGCCGGCAGGGAACTAATGCGAACGGCTTATCGTCGCGCGGATTACGTGAAAATGCTGGACGGCCTCGACATTACGGAGGCACGTTGTGTGCCGTATAATCCGTATCACTCGGTCTACAACACTCCGTTCCTGGAGACTTACCTCACGATACCGGCATACCGGTTCCACCGCAGTATTAAAAGGATTTGGGCGGCTCATCCCCTGCTGGCTACCTGGCCCAGTCTCGCTTCGTGTGATTTGCTGACTTTCCGTAAAGGGTATGGGCGAAGCCGTGAGTAGTTCACCTGCTCAACGTGCAATGGGCAACGCCGGATTGGAATCGGTTCTACCGATCATCGAGGCCAAGGGCGGAAAAGTATCGCCGGCCGAATTTCACGAGTCGGTTAATCGCGTGTTTCATTCGCATGAATCCGCGGTTTATGACCGGATTCATAAGGACATGAGGCTGACGCTGCCGCGGCACTTCCGCGATTTAGTGAACGCCTTCCTGTCTTGTCATCCATTCGATAAGCCGGTCCGCGTCCTGGACATCGGCTGCGGCACGGGGTTGAGCGCAGAGCTTCTGCTCCAGACCGCTCTGTCGGACCGTGTCACAGACATCGATCTATTGGACACCTCCGACGAAATGCTGCGACGTTGCGCGCAACGCCCCGCGTTGCAGAAGGTGAAACACCGTCTCGTCCAGGGAACCCTTGACGATCTTCCTCCGGAACCTGTCTATGACGTTATCCAGACTTGTTCGGTGCTTCATCATATTCCGGACCTCGACACGTTTTTCCGGAACCTTCGCAGCCGGCATCGCGCGGGAGGCATGTTTCTCCATCTCCAGGACCCCAACGGCGACTTCATGGATGATCCTGAATTGCGCTACCGGACGGAAAAGCTTGAGAGTACGCAAAGGGTGCCTCAATGGCGGAAACGGATTATGCCTCAAAGGATCTGGCGCCGGCTTCGTGCCACCGTTACGGGCAAACATCCGCGCAGCTACATCGATCTGGTAAACGAAGACCTCCTGCGTTCCGGCGTGATCACTGAGCCGCTTACCTACAATGAATTGTGGAGCGTGACGGATATCCATATCTACAACGGCAAGGGAATATCGCTTCGAACTCTGAGGCGGCTCCTGCCCGGCTACGAAATGGTATCCACGCGATCCTATTCATTCTTCGGCACACTGAACTCTGAAATGCCGTTGCGTTTTCGAAGAGAAGAGGAGCGGTTGCTCGGGGCGGGCGCACAAAACGGACTACATATAGCCGCCGCGTGGTGGAATGGCTCGGGCCCGGCTGCCGGGGAGGAAGAGTGAGCTCGGGATTCAGAGTTGCGCTGTTCATTCCCGACGGAGTCGCACTACGGAACTTTGTGCTCGGACGTTTCCTCGAAGAGTTAGCGCCCGAGGGGAATGTAGATCTCTTTCACAACCTTCCGAAACAGGTGGCGGATCGGTATGCGGCCAGCACCCCGAAGCAAGTAGTTTGGCAACCCATTCTGGAATACTCTCAGAGCCGAGCGGTCTCGGTACTTCAATCCTGTCTGGCATATGCCCACATGTATTGGGCGGACACCCATTCCATGCGGCGCGCACGCAGCAGACCGGTAAGAGCTCCGTTCAAGACGAGAGCGCTGGTGCATTCGTGCCGCCTGGTGGGCCGCATGAGCGCCGACCCGCGGCGGATCGAATGGATGGATGCGTTGCAGTTTTCTCTGGTGAGGGGGCGGCAGGAAGTAGAGAGCTACAAACGGCTGTTTGAGAAGACCAAACCCTCTGTGGTTTTCAGCGGATGCCAGCGGCCGTTTTGCGTCCTGCCGGCGATCCTGGCAGCCAAGGAACTGCGCATTCCCACCGCTACCTTTATCGTCAGCTGGGACAATCTCAGCAGCAAAGGCCGGATTGTCGTGCCGTACGATCATTTCCTGGTCTGGAGCGACAACATGCGCCGCGAATTGCAGCAGTTTCGTCCGCATGTCCCGGCAGAAAACATTCATGTTGTCGGCACTCCGCAGTTTGATCCTTACGGGGATCCAAATCTGTTGTGGGATCGCGCCGAGTTTTTTCGCAGAATCGGTGGAGATCCGAATCGTCCGTTGATCTGTTTTTCCGGTGGAGACGCCGGAACGTGCCCGGAGGACCCGGAGCACGTTCGGATTCTTCTGGGCGCGATTCGCGCGGGGAAGATTCGCAGGAATCCGCAGGTGTTGGTGCGGCCATCGCCGGTGGACGATGGAACCCGCTACGACTCAGTCCGCCGGGATTTTCCTGAACTGATTTTCCTGCTTCCGGAATGGACTCATACGCGGCCAGGCGACTGGACGCGGGTGATCCCAAGCGCTGAAGACGTGCAGTTTCTCGCGAACCTCGTGCATTATGCCGATATGAACGTGAATCTGGGTTCGACAATGACGCTCGATTTCGGATTGCACGACAAGCCGGTAGTCAATGTGGCGTTCGACGTGGCCGATCCCCCTCATTTTGGCATGTCTGTCTACGACTACTACTACAAATACGAACACTTCCGGCCGGTAGTGGAGTTCGGAGCATCGAAGATAGCGCGGGCGGAAGATCAGCTGCCGGGTTGCGTAAATGCTTATCTGGATGACCCGGCGCTGGACCGGGAGGGGCGGCGCCGTCTGGTTGACCTGCATGTGGATGTTCCCCCGGGCCAGTCGTCGAAAGCAACGGTTGCCGCGCTGATGGGGATAGGAAAGACCCAGGATCCGAAATGAAGGTGTGTTACGTATGTTGTGAATACCCGCCCGCGCTCCATGGTGGGATCGGGTCAGTCGTTCAGAACACCGCCAGAGCCCTCGTCCGAAAGGGCCATCAGGTGCGTGTCATCGGTATCTACCCACCAAACGAGACGACTCCCGAATATGAGGAAGACGCGGGCGTTCAAGTCTGGCGGCTCCGCACCTCCCCGCAGAAGTTGAGCTGGATCCCCGCGCGGTATCGCCTCTTCAAGTTTGTCCAGGAATGGTCCCGCGAGGGAAATATTGACGTTGTCGAGGTTCCCGATTGGGAGGGGTATGCATCGTTCTGGCCTCGCCTCGAGATACCGGTGGTTGCTCGTCTGCACGGCTCACTGGCCTACTTCGGTTCCGAAATGAGCATGCCCGTGAAACGCATGATCTTTTGGCTGGAGTCGAGGTCTTTTCACCGCGCCGATTATAGTTCCTCCTGCAGCCGCTACACTGCGGAGAAGACGAATCAGATCTTTGGCCGGCATCCAAAGCCGACGGCCGTGGTTTACAATTCCGTTTTACTGTCGAACCCCGCCAACGGTGTCGCCCGTCAGCGGAACAGCGTTGTATTCGCGGGCACACTGACTCGGAAGAAGGGTGTCATTCAGTTGATAAAAGCGTGGCCCGGGGTCACGTCCTTAAACCCTGATGCCGAGCTGCATATCTTTGGAAAGGACGGCGGCATGGACGATGGGAGTCCTATGCAGCCGTATCTTCAGTCTCTGCTTCCTCACGAGATCCGGGGGACTGTCCATTTTCACGGACACGTTTCGATGGCACATTTGAGAGCCATTTACCAAAAGTGCCGGATGGCCATTTTCCCTTCGTACGCGGAGGCTTTCGCAATGGCACCGATGGAAGCTATGGCGGAGGGATGCCCGGTGATATGCTCCAACCGATCTTCCGGAACCGAACTGGTTCGGCATGGATGCGACGGCTTGCTCGTAGACCCGGACAACGAAGGCGAGATCGCTGAATCCATTCTGCAATTACTCGACGATGACTCGTTGGCGGCGCGGCTTGGGTGCGCAGGGCGGGAGACCATCCGGGAGCGCTTCTCCTCGGAACGAGTGGTAAACCAGCTGGTCGATTTCTATTCACAATGCATGGGTTGTTTTCATAAGAGCAGGTCGAACAACTGATCTATGTTGGTTTCCGTCATCATTTGTACCTACCAGCGAACCGAGTATCTGGAAGGTGTCTTGCGCCACCTGGGTGAGCAAACGTACGGGCAAATCGAAGTCATCGTGGTAGACGGTGGTGGACCCGGCTCATGTGAGCGATCCCGCCGAAGCGCCTCATCCGTAGCGCAGCAACTGAACGTAAGAGTGATTCCCTCAGCGAAAGGCCTTACCCTCCAGCGCAACATCGGACTGAAGGCGGCGCAAGGCGAATTAATCTGCCTGCTGGACGATGACGTCGCGTTCGACAGAGAGTTTCTCGCAAAAATCGTGGCAGTATTCGAGCGCCCCGACATGCAGGACCTGGGTGGCCTTTCGGGTTATGATGTGCTGAATTATCCGCAGCGGATCAATCAGCGCTGGCGTTTGCGGAGATTGTTCCGGACGATACCCAGCCTCCGGCCTGGGGACATCGATCGTCTGGGCAGTTCCGTTCCGGTGAGTTTCCTGGAGCCTTTTTCAGGCTGCAAGCCCGTGGGATTTTTTTACGGTTTCTGCATGATCTTCAGAGCGGCAGCCATCCGGGGCATGGTCTTTGATGAAGCTTTACCAACCTACGGCGGAGAAGACCGGGACTTTTCGTTTCGCGTCTCCAAGCAGTGGCGTCTCATGATTTGCGGCGACTTGCACCTGCAACACTTCCAGGCAGTGCAGTCACGCGATTCCGGCGTCCAGCGTACCTATCAGACCGGCTTTGGCGCCGGCCGCACATTCGCCAAGCACCGCACCAGTTTTTGGGACTACGCCGACCTCGCCTGGACCCTCATATGCGAGTTTATGATCGATACGCTGGCCTTCCTTGGGCACCCTGGCCGGGACGGTTTTCTCCGTCCGTTCGCTCGCGCGGCCGGCATCATCGCAGGCGTACGGTCATACCACTTGCCGGAATATCCGAATCCGGTTCGTATGGTTCGCTAAGCACCTTCTTTTCTTTAATTGAAACATGCGAAATGGGAATTCAATGAACGCGCCTCGGTCGGGTAACTGGCAGTGGCCGCTTCTCATTCAGGTTGCGATTTGCCTGGTCCCCTCGATGATATTCCTGGGGACCGGGAACTATTCCGTCGCGGCCCTTACGTTTTATTCCCTTTTTGCTCTCCTGCTGGCACGCATAATCATTCGCCAGAACCCGGTGGAAATCACTTGTTTCATCGTCGCTTGCCTGCCCGCGCTGATGCTGCTTCGCGATTTCTTTTACTACAGTTCCGTGGAGGTTCTGCTGGCATTTGCGGTGGGTATTTGGGCCTTTTACGCACGCGAGGATTTCAACTGGCTGTTCAGCAGCCGCGTGGTTCAGGGGCTGGTAGCCTTTTCCTCCGTCTACTGGCTCGTCTCTTTTATGCGGACAAGCGACTATTCAGAGAATCTGCGCATTTTCGAACTCGCTTTTTCCGCGATGAGCATTCGTCTCCTGAGCAGATACAGAAAATATCTTGCAACCGCGCTGGCGGGCATCGCGATTTCCGGATTCACGATCGGGCTCGCGTTATCCGGGCAGGGCGATCGCCTGGGAATGGTCCGGACGGACGACACCAGATTGGGTAATCCGGTGACATTCGGATTACCGATGGCGCTGATCGTCGTGCTGTGTCTGGCGGAAAGCGGCCGCTGGATGAAGCTGGAACTTTCGCCATTCCGGCGGGCCTGCATCGCTGTGGTCGCCGGAGTTTTTCTGCTGTTTTCAACGTCCAGAGGGAGTTGGTCTGTGGCGACCTCCTGCATCCTGACGATGCTGTTCTTCGCTCCTCGCAGGACTGACGTCATCCGTTTTCTCATCGTGGGGGCGGTCGGCGTATCAATCTGGGCTCACTTTGCGGACACGTCCACCCTGGAAAAGTACATTTACAAGACTTTCGAATCTGAAGAGGAGTGGTCCGACGTAAACGCCCGCGTCGCTCAGTGGCATAGTTTTCCGGAGGCGTTTGTGGACTCCCCGATCGTGGGTTTCGGCCCCGGCTCCGGAAAAGGAGTGTCGCTCAAATACTCCGGACACAATCTCATCTGGCATTCGCTCTACCTTCACATGGGTATTGAATGCGGCTCCATCGGACTTTTGCTGTTAGCGATCTTCCTGGCATCCATGATCATCAACGGCTTCCAGCATCTGCATCAGTACGGCGAGATTCCCCCGCTGCTGGGCGTTGTCGGATTCATGACCATAGCCGGATCCATACCAGCCATTGACGGCGTGTCGGGACTGTTTCTCGGTATGGCTCTGTCGGGCGGAAGTTCTTCCCGTTATCGAATCATTCGCACGATGTACACGAGGACGGTTTCGGCGCGGGTTGCGCCCGTCGTCCAGGACCAAAACATTTAAGCACAGCACTTTTTTCAACACAGATTTCACAATCAGACGTTCGACCTGACGACCTCGCCAGGAATTAAATAAATATCGAACGCGCCTCCGGTTCACATTTCCCAATTTCAATTCAGGACCTTTTTCACTATGTCACTTAGTTCACGACGAACGTTCGGCACGCCCACCTGGCTTCGCGCTTTCCTCCCGATTCTCGCCCTGATCGGAGCCGCCTCGCCCGGAATGGCACAGACGGCCACGTTCCTTTCCACGGACACCACCACCAGTGGGACCTGGAAAGGGATCTATGGACAAGACGGGTATGTCATCCCGAACGACTCCAATGTCCTGCCGAGCTACGACTCGACCCTGACCACGACGGGGACTGCTTATTCGTGGTACGCGGCGGGCAGCCCAACTGCCAACGGGGATCCGAGATCGCTCCTGACAGGGACGTCCCTGACGAACCGGATTGCGTCGACCTACTACGACAACAACGCCTTCACCATCGATGTAAACATCAACGATGGCAAGACGCACCAGGTCACGCTTTATCTGTTGGACTGGGAAAAACAGGGACGGACGGAGACGATCAGCGTTTTGAACGCGTCGACCAACGCCCAGTTGAGCACCGTGAACGCGTCCAACTACGGCAATGGCGTGTATTACGCCTGGAACATCTCGGGACACGTGACCATCAAGGTCACCAACACCGGGCCGTTGAGTGCCGTGGTCAGCGGCATATTCTTCGGGACGGGCACCCCGGCCTCGATCAGTATTAACACCCCGGCGCCGGGAAATGTCTCGGGTGTCCTCGCGTTATCGGCCACCGCTTCTGATCCGGTCGGAGTCAGCAATGTGCAATTCCAACTGGACGGAAAAAACATTGCCACTACAATAACGGGAACCGGGCCCACCTATACAACGACGTGGGACAGCAGCACCGCGCCTTCGAACGGTGCCCATACGCTGACTGCCGTGCTGACGGACTCTCTCGGACGCACCACGACATCGGCCGGGGTGCAGCTCACGATTTCCGGCGCCGGACCGCCGCCGCCCCAGGCGACTTTCCTGAAAACCGTTACGACACCACCCGCCTCCGGCAATATGGGCGATTGGAAGACCCTTTATGGACAGGACGGCTATGTCATCCCGAATGAGGCGAACAATCTCACCCCTGCGTACGCGACTATAACCTCGACTGGCACTGGAGGACTGACGCCGGCCCAGTACGCGTATCTGGACAGCGCAAACGATCCCATCGACCCACGTGCAATGCAGTGGGCCGTCTCCGCGCCGGCGTCGCTGACTAACGGTGCTTACACGGTTTCGAACCCTCTGCGCAATCCATCCGTGTTCTACGACGCCAACAGCGTGATCGTGGATGTGAATCTCACCGACGGGCAAAGCCATCAGATTGCGGTTTACGCCCTGGATTTCGATTCGCCCGCCCGCGCGGAAACCATCTCGATACTGGATGGAAACTCAAACGCCGTTTTGAGCTCGCAGTCCATATCGAGCTTCCATGCCGGTGAGTACCTGCTCTGGACGATCAAGGGTCACATCAAGATTCAGTTCACGAACAACAATGCCGGCTCCAACCTTGTTTATAGCGGCATCTTCTTCGGCGGCGGCGTACCCGCACCCGCGGTGAGCGTCACGAGCCCGGCTTCCGGCCCGGTGAGCGGGATAACGAGCGTGGCCGCGACGGCCACATCCACCGGCGCTCAAATCGCGTCGGTGCAGTTCAAGCTGGACGGAGTCAATCTGGGCACTGCCCTCACCACGCCTCCTTATACAGTTTTGTTCGACACCACCACGGTGATCAGCGGCTCGCACGCCATCTCGGCTGTCGCCACGGATACCCTGGCCCAGTCCACCACTTCGGCTGGCGTCACCGTTACAGTGAATAATCCGGCGCCATCGGTGTCGATCTCAAATCCGGCCCCGAATGCCACTGTGCTCGGAACGATCACCGTTTCCGCGAACGCCGCCTCGACGAACAACCAGATCGCGTCGGTACAGTTCAGACTGGACGGTTCACCTCTGGGCTCCGCCGTACCTACGCCGCCTTACGCGGTGCAGTGGAATACGAACGGTGTGCAGAACGGCATTCACGTATTGACTGCGATAGCCACCGATAGTCTTGGACAGGTGACTCTTGCCACGGCGGTTTCCGTCACGGTTTCCAATGGCGGACCGAACGTCAGCATGACGTTTCCCGCGGCGGGTCCCGCAACGGGCACCGTCAGCGTAACGGCGACCACAACGCAGACGAACGCGCCGGTTGCTTCGGTGCAGTTCCTGTTGGATGGGTCGAACTTCGGTCAACTTCAACTGGGATCTGGCCCGACGTTTACCGTCCAGTTGGATACCACGACCATCGCCTCCGGCTCCCACACTTTAAGCGCGGTCGCTACCGATACATTGGGCCAAAGCACGACCTCGGCCACTGTATCGATCACGGTCAGCAATCCGCCGCCGACCATCAGTATCACCGCTCCAACCGGCGGCACCACGGTGGTCGGGACAATCACCGTCAGTGCGAACGCGTCCTCGCCCACCGGGAAAGTGACCTCGGTTCAATTCAAACTGGACAACGTGAACCTGGGTGCGGCGGTACCGGCGTCCGGCTCTACGTTCGTTGCGTCCGCGCAATGGCCTT